>NZ_CP058350.1:2627526-2948531 GCF_005860795.2 Peteryoungia desertarenae | reverse complement strand
GGGTCGCCAAAGAAGAGCCTGACCCCGTTCCAGAAGCGGTTCTTGAACTCGGCGATCCAGTTGATGGAGAAGCTGGGTTTGGAGAGATTGATCTCGAATCCTATCTTGCATCGCGGAAGCGATGAGGTGTTCTGGTTCGGTCCACCTTATTGATCCAGACACGCGGAACAACTAAATCGTGCGTAGCGCCGGACCTTGAACCCGGTTGCGACAGGAGATGAGAATGGGCTTTCAAGTGATGACCATGAGCGATGCGGCGGCAAGCCGCGTCAACGCAATCGTCCAGACTTCAGGTCCTGATGCCAAAGGCATTCGGGTCGGGATCAAGAAGGGCGGCTGCGCTGGCATGGAATATACAATCGACCTCGTGACCGAGCCCAATCCCAAAGATGACCGGATCGAGCATGCCGGAGCGACCGTATGGATTGATCCTGCGGCGGTGCTTTATCTGCTTGGAACCCAGATGGATTTCGAAGTGACCACGCTTCGCTCTGGCTTCACCTTCCACAACCCGAACCAGACTTCTGCCTGTGGATGCGGCGAATCTGTTGAGCTCAAGGCTGCTGATCTGGCGGAGCTGGCGCGTCAGAAGCAGGAATCTGCGTCGGTCTAAGCTCCCGGGCGATATCGGATACCTGTCCCGTTGAAGGATCGGTCAGTCTCGCTTGATGCTGATAAGAACATCCCACATGTCTGCCCCGGTTTCCCAGGCCGACGCGTTGGCCTTGAAGCCTATTTCCGCCTCAACCAGATTGAGCATCTCTTCAGCCAGATCGACATTGGATGATCCCGGAAGCGCAGCTTCGCCGGAAGGCTGAACTCGAGCTATCACGCCACCACCTTCGACGGTTGTCATCTTCGATTGCAGCCGGTCATAGCCTGGCGTCATGGCATTGGCCACATTTTTGGCCGTCGCTGCAGCACGGTTTTGCTGTGCCTGCATTCCCGATAGAGAAATGCTCATAGCCACCGAAAGTGTCATGACCGGAATCCTCACATATCCTCACCAATAGACTACTCGAGTTCTCTTAGCGGGAGGTGAAAGCTGCGGGTTAACATCCCGTTGATTGCTCAGCTTCAGACGTTTCGGAATGACACAGCGTCGCCCGCACAAAAAACGCCGCCTCGGGGTGAGGCGGCGTCTGTTTCAGTGTCGGTTTTCTGGCGTGTTACTCGGCGGCTTCCGCGTAAGCCTCCATCGGCGGGCAGGTGCAGACCAGGTTACGGTCACCATAGACATTGTCGACGCGGTTCACCGAGGACCAGTACTTGTCCACCCGGAAGGCGCCCGGCGGGTAGCAGGCCTGTTCGCGGCTATAGGGGCGATCCCACTGGCCGACGAGGTCTTCCACCGTATGTGGTGCGTTCTTCAGTGGATTGTTGGTCTTGTCCATCCGGCCTTCTTCGATGGCGCGGGCTTCCTCGCGGATCGCCAGCATCGCTTCGCAGAAGCGATCGATTTCGGCCTTGGTCTCCGATTCTGTCGGCTCGATCATCAGCGTGCCCGCGACCGGCCAGCTCATGGTCGGCGCGTGGAAGCCGCAGTCGATCAGGCGCTTGGCGACATCGTCAACGGTCACGCCGGCAGAGGCCTGCAGTGGACGGGTGTCGATGATGCATTCATGCGCCACACGACCCGAGGCAGAGGTATAGAGCACGTCATAAGCGCCCTTCAGCCGTGCCGCGATATAGTTGGCGTTGAGGATCGCGACCTTCGTCGCCTGTGTCAGACCTTCTCCGCCCATCATCAGGCAATAGGACCAGCTGATCGGCAGGATCGACGGCGAGCCATAAGGACCGGCCGAGACGGCACCCGGACGACCGTCGGTCACGACATGGCCGGGCAGGAAGGGTGCCAGATGCGCCTTGACGCCGATCGGGCCCATACCCGGACCACCGCCGCCATGCGGGATGCAGAAGGTCTTGTGCAGGTTGAGGTGGGAGACGTCAGAGCCGATATCGCCGGGACGCGAAACCCCGACCATGGCGTTCATGTTGGCACCGTCGAGATAGACCTGGCCGCCATGCTGATGGGTGATCTCGCAGATCTCGCGCACCGTTTCCTCGAACACGCCATGGGTCGAGGGATAGGTGATCATGCAGCAGGAGAGATTGGCCGCATGCTCTTCCGCCTTGGCGCGGAAGTCGTCGAGGTCGACGTCGCCGTTTTCCTTCGACTTGACCGGCACGACCGTCATGCCGACCATCTGGGCCGATGCCGGATTGGTGCCGTGCGCCGAGGTCGGGATCAGGCAGACCGTGCGGTGCGCGTCACCGCGAGCGAGGTGGTAGGCGCGTATCGTCAGGAGACCGGCATATTCACCCTGGGCACCCGAATTCGGCTGCATTGAGATCGCGTCGTAGCCAGTCACCGCGCAGAGCTTTTCCGAGAGATCGTCGATCATCTCCTTGTAGCCAAGCGCCTGATCGGCCGGCACGAAGGGATGAATGTCGGAGAATTCCGGCCACGTGATCGGCAGCATTTCCGCCGTGGCGTTGAGCTTCATCGTGCAGGAGCCGAGCGGGATCATGGCGCGGTCGAGCGCGAGATCGCGGTCCGAAAGCCGGCGGATATAGCGGGTCATCTCGCTTTCCGCGCGGTTCATATGGAAGATCGGATGCGTCAGATACTCGCTGGTGCGCAAGAGATCCTTCGGCAGGCGATAATCGGCCTCGAAGTCGGCAACCTTGAAATTGCCGCCAAAGGCACGCCAGACGGCTTCCAACACGGCGGGACGGGTCCGTTCGTCGAGCGCGATGCCGACCTTGGTCTCACCGACCTTGCGCAGGTTTACACCTTCAGCAACGGCAGCCCGCATGACGAGGCCCTGCATGTGGCCGACCTCGACCGTGATCGTGTCGAAGAAGGTTTCCGGCTCGATCGTATAACCGAGCTTTTCCAGACCCTTGGCCAGGATAACCGTCTTCTGATGCACATGCTGGGCAATCGCCTTCAGGCCCTTCGGACCATGGAAGACGGCATACATCGAGGCCATGACGGCGAGCAGCACCTGCGCGGTGCAGATGTTCGACGTCGCCTTTTCGCGGCGGATATGCTGCTCGCGCGTCTGCAGCGACAGGCGATAGGCGCGGTTGCCCCGCGCATCGACGGAGACGCCGACAAGGCGGCCGGGCATGGAGCGCTTGATTGCATCCTTGACCGCCATATAGGCCGCATGCGGACCGCCGTAGCCCATGGGAACGCCGAAACGCTGGGTCGAACCGATGGCGATATCAGCCCCCATTTCGCCCGGTGATTTCAACAGAAGCAGGGCGAGTATGTCGGCGGCGACGGCGGCGAGCGCGCCGGTCTGGTGCAGACGGGCGATCAGGCCGGAGAAGTCGCGCACATGGCCGTGCGTGCCGGGATATTGGAAGATCGCGCCGAAGACTTCCGTCGGGTCGAGATCGGTGAAGGGGTCGCCGACGGTGACGGTCCAGCCAAGCGGCTCGGCGCGGGTCTGGATGACGGCGATGGTCTGCGGGTGGCAGTCCTTGTCGACGAAGAAGCCAGTCGCCTTGGTCTTGGCGCTGCGCTGGCAGAGCGCCATGGCTTCGGCGGCAGCCGTTGCTTCATCGAGCAGAGACGCGTTGGCAACGTCGAGACCGGTGAGATCTGTCACCATGGTCTGGAAGTTGAGAAGTGCCTCCAGGCGGCCCTGGCTGATTTCCGGCTGGTAGGGCGTATAGGCCGTGTACCAGGCCGGGTTTTCCAGGATGTTGCGCTGGATGACCGGCGGCGTGATGGTGCCGTAATAGCCCTGGCCGATCAGCGAGGTCAGGACCTGGTTTTTGTTGGCGATCTCGCGAAGGCGGTCGAGGGCTTCGCGCTCGGTCATGGCCTTGCCCCAGGTCAGCGGCACCTGTTGGCGTATCGAAGCCGGAACGGTCGCATCGATCAGCTCGTCGAGCGAGTGATAGCCTATCACCTTCAGCATGTCTGTCATTTCGGCGGGCGAGGGGCCAATATGGCGCCGATTGGCGAAGTCGTAAGGATCGTAATCCGTGAACTGGAATTCCGTTGTCATTACGCGATCAGCTCCTTGTAGGCGGCCTCGTCGAGCAGGGCGTCGGCGTCAGCGGGATTGGCGAGCTTCAGCTTGAAGAACCAGGCCGCACCTTCCGGATCGGAATTCACCAGCGAAGGGTCATCGACGATGGCCTGGTTGATCTCGACCACTTCACCATCGAGCGGGCAGTAGACGTCGGAGGCTGCCTTGACCGATTCGACGGTTGCAGCACCTGCATCCTTCTTGAAGGTCGCGCCTTCTTCTGGAAGCTCAACGAAGACCAGGTCACCGAGCTGGCCGGCGGCATGCGTGGTGATCCCGACGGTGGCAACATCGCCTTCGATCTTCAGCCATTCGTGTTCGGGGGTGAATTTCAACATGGGTTCTCTCCGGAGATTTTTATCAGCGTTTGTAGGTTGGTGTGATGAAGGGCAGGGCAGTGACGGTCAGGGCCAAGAACTTGCTACGCACCTCCGCAAAGACCTGGGTGCCGGGTTCAGCCATTTCTGTCGGCACATACCCCATGGCGATCGGACCTTCCGCGCTCGGCCCGAAACCGCCGGAGGAGACGTGACCGATTTCGGTCTTGCCTTGGGCATCGGCAAACAGCCTAGCCGGCGGACGCACCGGGGCCTTGCCCTCGGGCTTCAAGCCGACGCGGCGGCGGGAAACGCCACTCTCCAGTTCTCCGAGAATGCGCTGAGCACCCGGAAAGCCGCCTTCGCGGGCTCCACCAGTACGCCGAACCTTCTGGATGCCCCATTCGATCGAGGCCTCGACAGGCGACGTCGTCGTGCCGATGTCGTTGCCATAGAGGCAAAGGCCGGCTTCGAGGCGCAGCGAATCACGGGCGCCAAGCCCGATTGGTTGACAGTCCGGCTGGTCGAGCAGCGTCTTTGCAAGGTCTGTGGCGCGATCGGCTGGCACTGAGATCTCGAAGCCGTCCTCGCCGGAATAGCCGGTGCGCGAGACGAGGGCAGGGATGTCGCCCAGAGACAGTTCACGCACATCCATGAACTTCATCGATGCGACATCGGAGTTTAGCGTGGCGAGAACGGCTTCCGCTTTCGGCCCCTGCAGGGCGAGAAGCGCGCGGTCGTCATGCACGAGAACCTGCACACCTGCCGGAAGCTTCGCCCTGAGATGGGCAATATCGGCATCCTTGCAGCCCGCATTGACGACGACCAGCAGCCGTTCGTCCAGCCGCGAAATCATCAGGTCGTCGAGAATGCCGCCGTTCTCGTCGGTGAAGAAGCCGTAGCGCTGGCGTCTGTCCTTGAGGCCGAGGATATCGACGGGGCACAGCGTTTCCAGGGCCTTGGCCGCATCCTCGTAATTGCCGGAGGCAGCGACGAGTTCGACCTGACCCATATGCGAAACGTCGAAAAGGCCCGCGGCTGCGCGGGTATGCAAATGTTCCCTCAACACGCCGGCCGGATACTGCACCGGCATGTCGTAACCGGCAAAGGGCACCATCCTGGCGCCGAGCGACAGATGAAAATCGTAAAGGGGGGTGCGTTTCAGTCGGCTCTGATCGTCCAAGACGTCGCCTCCGGGTTTAAGCGCTCGCGCGCTTGCTCACATCAGGGCACGGTTGTGCCGGTTCATGAGCCCCCTCTGTCCTTGTGCCTGAGATTGTTATCCCTTCGGCTTGGTCCGCTTTGGAAACGGGCCTCTCTCCAGAGTGCAGTCGACGCCTTGCGGTCCTTTTGCCTGAGAGTTTCCGGGGCGGTTGCTCCTTCGGCACCGGACTGAACCGGTTTCTCCCAACAAGGTTGATGCCGCATTATCCGGGCTGCCGGCCTCTTGGCAAGGGGCGCTGTCGCTTGCGCGCAAATATTTGTCGCCCTTGTTGCCGGAATGCTGGCAAATTGGCTGCAGCCCTGCGGCAACTTCGTCCTTGGCTTTTGGGTTCGCCGGGGCTACAGGAAGTGGAAAGAGGATATTGATGCGGTCTGTTTCGGGGCAATCGGTGTTGATTTTTCGCGTCGTATCGGCGCTGGCACTGTTGTTGCTTGCATTTGCCCATCAGCCGATCCGACCGGCAGCTCAGCCATATGCTGCTGCCTACAGCTTGCCCGATGGCAGTTTTGCCGATCTCTGTTTCGGTGTCGATGTCGCTGAAGCCGATCAGGGTGATGGCCATGATGGCGTTCCTCGCTGCGAGGCCTGCCGGCTGTCATTGTCCGTGCTTCTGCCGGTTCCCGATGACGGGCGCTGGCTGATTGCCCGCGATGACCTCGCCTGTGTCGAGTGGGCGCCGGCGGTGCTTGCGGCCACTTCAGCGGCGCATATGCGCCCGCCCGTCCGAGGGCCTCCCCTTATCGTCTGACAGAGTTTTTTCATTCTGACCTGAGACGGAAACATGCCCCTTGACGCATAGAGGCGCGGGGCTTGGGAGTTATTCATGAAAAGGACTATTTTGACTGCCACGGCACTTGCCACCCTGATCCTTGCCATGCCGGTTGCGGCCTGCGAGCAGCACAAGCATCAGGCAGCGAATGCAACCGAAATCCCGGCAGGCACGGTCGCCGCCTTTGCCGAAGAAATCGACGGACGCAAACCGAAGGCCGAGAGCGGCGTCATGGTTGCCCATGGCGTCAGCCAGAAGGCGGCAAGCGGCCATGGCGACCATTCCACCCATGGTGGTCATAGCGACCATGCCGGCCACGGACATGGTGGTGATGCGGGCAATCCCGGAGGATTCGTGCCGGTCACCCTTGGCGATCTTGAGCTGACCGCCGGCTTCACCCGTGCCATGCTGCCCGGCCAACCGGTGGGCGGCGGCTTTGTCACCATCACCAACAAGGGTGCAAGTGATGATCTGCTGATTGGCGCCACCTCTGCCCAATCTGGCGAAATCCAGCTGCACGAAATGGCTATGGAAGGCGACGTCATGAAGATGCGTCAGCTGGAGGGCGGAATTCCGGTGCCGGCGGGCCAGACGGTCGAGCTGAAGCCCGGCGGCCTGCACTTGATGTTTTACAAGGTGACCGAACCCTTCCAGGAAGGCCAGAGCGTTGCGGTCACGCTGCAGTTCGAAAAGGCCGGCGAAGTCGAGATCGTGTTGCCGGTCGGTCCGGCGCGCGGCAAGTAAGGATAGCCCAAATGAAAACCGCAGCCAGATAGTCTGGCTGCGGTGCTTGGGAGGCGTTTTCGACCTGACGCAACGGTGAGGTCCGTTTGCGATCGAGCGGGGCCCTATCAGGCGACCGAACTGCGGTAGGCTTCGATCGTTTCCTTGAGAGTTGCCTGTTCAAGTTTCTGCTGGTTGGCCGTGAGAAAATAAAGCGCCAGTGCCGGCGGCTGGACGACATTCATCAGCGCGCGTAGACGGAGATCCTCGCTCTGGGCTGCTTTTTCCGCGAGGGTTCGCGTGTGCTCTTCGACATAGGTCTGCCGAGTCACCCGCTGAGGCGGCTTTACTGGTTCCATAGCGTAAGCTGCCGTATTGGCAGAGACTGTTACCACCTGCGTCATGGCTTCCATCCGATACAATTCATGATCTTATCATAAACGATGGATATCACTGCATCTTTAAGCATGCTCTTAAATATTAAATAAATTCTTACACAAGCTCAGGTTTTCTCGTTTTCCTCAGAAAAAATCGGTCTGGTTGCACTTGCGGCAGATCAACTTCATCCCTGACAGGAGGTGATAGCCTCGTCTTCATTCCAAGAATGGAGGCGGAAATGATCATACTTGTCGGCTACACCAGCATTGAAGGGCAAACGAAGAAGATTGCTGAAGCCATCGCTGCAAGAATAGAACAGGCGGGGGATCGGGCTCTGCTCTTCAACATTGCCAGCATGGATGAATACGCCGTGGGTCATCCAGAAGCTGCCATTCTCTGCGCGCCCATCCATGCCGGTCGATATCCGGGCGCATTTACCGATTTCGTCGCGAGAGAAAGGCCATGGCTGAATTCAGTTCCTAGCGCATTCGTGTCCGTCACGCTCTCCATTGCCAGCGACTATGATGATGAGCGCGCAGAGGCAGAACATTTTCCCGAGGCGATGAAGGCGGAAAGCGGATGGAAGCCCGCCATGATCCATCACGCGGCCGGTGCCTTGCGCTTTACGCAATATGACTTCTTCAAGCGCTGGATGATGAAACGCATCGCGTCTCATGAGAATGCGCCGACCGATACCAGCCGGGACCATGAGTTTACGGACTGGACTGCACTGGCCAGCTTTACTACAGATTTCCTCAAGGCGGCGCGCCCCTGATTATCTGCGGGGTATTCCCGGTTCGCCGGTTGATGGCGAAAGGGAAAGACTATGGCTCACGTTTTGCTGGTTGCTCTTGGAGGCGCTATCGGATCCGTACTGCGCTTCCTCACCGGCATGCTGGCGCTGAGGCTCATGGGGCCGAATTTTCCATGGGGGACCCTTACGGTCAATGTCGTCGGCTCTTTCGCCATCGGTCTCATTTCGCATCTGATCTTGACGCGGCTTGGTGGCTCGGAAGCTCTTCGGCTTCTGCTGATCACCGGTGTGCTGGGCGGCTTTACCACCTTCTCGGCCTTTACGCTGGATACGATTGCGCTCGCCGAGCGGGGGGCTGTCGTGGCTCCGCTTGTCTACGTCCTGGCAAGCGTTTGTCTGTCGATTGGTGCGGCCGTGGCAGGATTGGCAATAGCCCGCAGTATCGGCTGAACGTTTTCATCGTTTCCTATTGATCGGAAATGCTCTAAAGCGCTCCCAAAAGGCGCGGTGCATACGCACCGCTGCTCCGGCCAACGCGCTTGCTTTGCTGGTGTGATGTGCCGCTGACATTGTATTGTTGCAGGTCCAGGGATCTGCGTAAGAGAGCTTAATCCATGGCAGGCATTGAACATATCACGGTGGACGCCGACGAGGCGGGCATGCGGCTCGATCGATGGTTCAAGATCCATTATCCGGGTCTGGGCTTCGGCGCGCTTCAGAAACTGCTCCGCTCGGGACAGGTGCGCGTGGATGGCGGTCGTGTGAAAACCGATGCGCGGGTCCAGCCGGGCCAGGTCGTCCGCGTCCCGCCACTGGACGTCGATGCGAAGGTGAAGAGCGGGCCCATCGGGGCACATGATCTGAAGCATTCCGAAGACGGCGAGCTTCTGTCACGCATGCTACTCCATGAAGACGACAAGGTCTTCGTTCTAAACAAGCCTGCCGGTCTTGCGGTCCAGGGCGGATCTGGGCTCGTGCGACATATCGACAAGATGCTGGAGGCCTGGACTAGCAAGAAGGGCGAGAAGCCGCGCCTCGTGCATCGGCTCGACCGGGATACATCCGGTGTCCTCGTTGTGGCCCGTACCCGAGGTGCGGCTCAGAAACTGACTGCTGCCTTCCGCGAGCGCGACACAAAAAAGACCTATTGGTCGCTGGTCAAGGGAGTGCCTCGCAAGCGCGAGGACAAGATCTCCACCTGGCTGACAAAGGACCAGACCGACGAAGGCGACCGCATGCGGGTCTGCAAGCACGGCGAGGACGGCGCAGATCACGCGATTTCCTATTATCGCGTCATCGATACGGCCGCTCATAATCTCTCCTGGCTGGAAATGGAGCCCTATACGGGGCGGACGCACCAGTTGCGTGTCCATGCGCTCCATATCGGTCATCCGATCATCGGCGACCCGAAGTATTTCATCGATGACCACAACTGGGACTTTCCCGGTGGGGTCCAGAAGCGGCTTCATCTTCATGCCCGGCACATCGATCTCCCGCATCCCAGCGGCGGGCGTCTGAAGGTGACCGCGCCTTTGCCGCCGCACATGGTTCAGACCTGGAACCTGCTCGGTTTCGATCAGGCGGATGGCGACAGGGACGCCGAATGAAGCTGGTGCTGTTCGACTGTGACGGGACGCTGGTCGATAGCGGCGGGCTCATTCACGAGGTTATGCTGCGCACGTTTGCTGCGTTTGGAAAGCCAGCGCCAGAACTCGTCGCGACCAAGTCGATTATAGGCCTGACGCTGGATATCGCAATTGCCCGTATTGACGGAAAGCCGCATGCGGATGAAGAGGCCGTCGCAATGGCGGACTATTACAAATCAATTTACAGCGATGTGCGCGGTGAAGGGGCTCATGCCGAACGGATGTTTCCCGGAATTCGCGCAATGCTCGACGCGCTGATCGCGCGTGACGATCTTCTTCTCGGTGCGGTTACGGGAAAATCTCGCAGAGGTCTTGATCTGGTCCTTGATGGATACGATTTGCGGCCTCACCTGTTGTTCAATCGCACGGCGGATGATTGTCCCTCAAAACCGCATCCGGCGATGGTGACGGAATGCTGTGACGAGGCCGGAATTGCGCCCCGCGAGACCATCGTCATCGGGGATGCGGTCTATGACATCCAGATGGCCAAGGCCGCAGGCGCTGCTGCAATTGGCGTTTCATGGGGCTATTCCACGGTCGACGCGCTGTGGGCTGCCGGAGCCGATGCGGTGGTCGAAGACCCGGCCCATATCCCGAGCTATATTCATCAAGGGTGATTTCATGCGAGACGAATTGAGCGATATCTTTGGCCCCTTCATTCCGGAGCCCAGCCACGAGGATCCGGTCAAGCGTGCCCAGATCCAGATGAAGCGCCCGCTGCCGAAGCGATTCTATACGAGCGTTTCCGTAGAGGCGGTTGAGACAGGCTACGGCATTCATCTCGATGGCAAATCGGTCAAGACGCCGGCCAAGAACCCGCTCTCACTGCCGAGCCGCGAAGCGGCGGACTTGGTGGCTGCAGAATGGGCGGCCCAGCATGAGGTGATCAACCCCGCCAGCATGCCGGTTACCAAGCTCGCGAATACCGCCATCGATGCGGTCTCCAAAACTGTCGACGAGGTTGCGGCGGAGATCCTGCGTTTTGCCGGGACGGACCTTCTCTGCTACCGCGCAGACGGTCCGCAGGAACTGGTCGCGCGCCAGACAGCGCGATGGGACCCGGTGCTTGCCTGGCTTGCTACCGCTCATGGCGCTCGCCTGATCCTTGCCGAGGGTGTGATCCACCAATCCCAGCCTGCGGAAGCACTGGCTGCATTTGAGCGCGCTCTGACGCGCCACCGCGATCCCTTCCATCTCTCGGCCCTGCATGTCTTTACGAGCCTGACCGGCTCGGCGGTTCTTGCACTTGCGCTTGTGGAGGGGGAGATCGACCTTGATACGGCGTGGTCGCTGGCGCATCTCGATGAAGACTGGACGATCGAGCATTGGGGCAGTGACGCCGAGGCGGAAGCCCGACGCGAGGCGCGTTACCAGGAGTTTGCGGCTGCCGCTTCGCTCTATTTTGCGCTGCAGGCTCAGGATTAACCAAGATCTAACCATAAAAGGCCAGTGTTCGGGAAATGAACCCTAAGCCGGAACACTGTCCATGGTCGCTTGCATTCCCCGCACTGTCGTCGCTTTGGCGTTCGTGCTTCTGCTTGCATCCTGCAGCGTCCTGCATGGCGGTCCGATCCAGAGGCCGCTCTCCTATCATGTGCGCGATGTTGTGGTCATGGCAGACGCGAAGGTCCCGGCAAGTGTCATTGCCGGGGTGGATCGCCGGGTTGCCGCAGCCATTCGCACGACCATGCCTCCGGCTGGTGCAGAACGGGTCATCCTGACCGTCAAGGTCGATCGCTTCGGACACGGACACAATGCCCGTCGCGATTTCCTGCAGGCGAAATACACCGTAACCGCCGTTTCAATCGAAACCGGCAAACCTGTCGCCAAGGGACATTTTATCGCAAACAGCCCGACCAATGTCCCCGGCATGGAGGAGGAGGCGCTGGCCGAAGAAATGGCCAGCCGCATTCGGTTTGCCTTCGCTCTGACGGTTCCAAGGCTTAGAATCGTCCCGCCACCGAGGACAACATCCACTCAGCTTGCGAGCGGTGTCGAGGTTGCCGAACCCTTTGCCGCAACGCCGCCGCCTGGTCCGGCGTCACCGCTTGCCCCGCGTTCGGCCTATGTCCAGGCGCAGCCGGAAAGAACGGTTGTCCCGCCGGTGCAGTTGCCACGCAGCCAGAGGCCTTCGGTGCCGCCAAGGGGCGTTGCATTGGAAGACGGGGCCAGCGGTACGGTTCGGCTGGGAACCGACTGAGACGAGAACGGCGGAAGACTGCGTTCCGTGACCACTGCCCGTCGCAGCTTCGATTGACTCGATGTGAATTCGGTCCTAATCACTTGAGTACGGATGGTTTCAGTTGCTCTGACATGAGCAGTTGAGAGCAAAAGGGAATGCGAAGCGGGGATCCAGTCCGGACCCGTTTATCGCAGCCGACCCCGCGACTGTAGAGCGGCGAGGGTCTTCCAGCCGATGTTGCCAGGATGGCAGGCGACTGTTCGCACGGTGCGAGCGGCCCGCTGGTTCGGGATTATCGGCAAAGCCACTGGTGTGGCGGCATGATCAGCCTGGGCGGACGCCTCTTTGTCTACGAATCGTCCCCCATTCATGTCGCAGCGACCACCGGGAAGGTGAGGGAGATCCGTTGGCGAGAAATCGCCTCGACCCGCGAGCCAGGAGACCTGCCAACCGTAGGGCATGTGCCCGCTTCAACAAGGGACCGGAAGGTCCCGGTTGCCAGCACGGAGGTTGTCGTGGCGACGGATCATATTAGCGGGGCTTCGTGTCCCCGCGACTTTGCGCATGGCTGCTTTATGCCCGCCGTGTCGCTGCTCAAAGCGGGATGCTGACGGATGTCTGCTACCCGCTCCATTCTCGTACTTGGTGGTGGCCGCTCGGGCAAGTCGCGATTTGCCGAAGGGCTTTGTCGTGACAGCGGGCTGCCGCTTCATTATCTCGCCACCGGCCGTGCCTATGACGATGAGATGCGTCAGCGTATCGAGCTTCACAAGCGGGAGCGCGCCGGTCATGGCTGGGTCACGCATGAGGAGCCGTTGGATCTCTGCGGTGCCTTGCGTCACCTCGATCATGCCGACTGCACCATCCTGGTGGATTGCCTGACACTCTGGGTCACCAATCTGATGATGGAAGAAGGTCGTGCCTTGGAGGCAGACCTTGCCGCCTTGGCGATGCTTCTGCCCGACCTCAAGGCAAAGGTCGTTTTCGTTTCCAATGAAGTCGGTCTTGGCATCGTGCCGGACAACAGGATGGCGCGCGAGTTTCGCGACCATGCCGGCCGACTTCACCAAATGATCGCGGCGAAGGCTGCGGAAGTCTATTTCGTGGCGGCCGGGTTGCCGCTCAAGATGAAGGGTTGAACCATGTTGCAGCAAAAAATCCCCGCCACGGTGATCACCGGTTTTCTGGGTGCGGGCAAAACAACAATCATCCGCAACATGTTGATGAATGCCAATGGCAAGAAGATCGCGCTGATCATCAATGAATTCGGCGACCTCGGTGTGGATGGTGAGGTCCTGAAGGGCTGTGGTGCGGAAAACTGCACCGAAGACGATATCATCGAGCTCACCAATGGCTGCATCTGCTGTACCGTTGCCGATGATTTCGTGCCGACGATGCAGAAGCTTCTGGAGCGCGACGTGAAGCCGGACCACATCGTGATCGAAACGTCAGGACTTGCATTGCCGCAGCCGCTGGTCGCAGCGTTCAACTGGCCGGATATTCGCACTCGTGTCACCGTCGATGGCGTGGTGACCGTCGTCGACAGTGCAGCGGTCGCCGCCGGTCGCTTTGCCGATGATCATGACAGGATCGATGCCGCAAGGGCCGCCGATGACAGTCTGGATCATGAAAGCCCGATCGAGGAGCTCTTCGAGGATCAATTGATCTGCGCCGATCTTATCGTCCTCAACAAGACTGATCTTCTCGACGCGTCTGCCATCGCCGAGGTAAAGACGGAGGTTGCCCGGCGCATCGAGCGCAAGCCGATCCTGATCGAAGCGCGGAATGGTGATGTTCCGGCCATGGTGCTGCTGGGGCTTGGTGCCGGTACGGAAGACGATATCCAGAACCGCAAATCGCATCATGAATTGGAACATGAGGCCCTGCATGCCAGCGGGACGGATCATGACCATCATCACGATCATGACGAGTTTGAAAGCTTTGCGCTGAAACTTGGCGAAGTCCGTGACCCTTCCGCCTTTGTCGACCGGCTGAAGCCTGTCATCGAAAGCCATGATGTGTTGCGGCTGAAGGGCTTCATCGATGTACCCGGCAAGCCGATGCGGCTCGTCATCCAGGCGGTCGGGACCAGAATCGAGACCTATTATGACCGGCCCTGGGCATCGGGCGAGAAGCGCCAGACCCGGCTTGTTGTCATCGGTCTGCATGACTGGGATTACGGCGCTGTGGTCGAGGCCGTTCAGGCAGCGGCAGCCTGATCCATGCATCTGCTTCTTGCCCAGAAGGGAACGATTGCGGATGGCGATCAGGCGATCGATCTTGGTCAGTCGCCTGGCGACATCCTGTTCCTTTCAGCGGCAGATACCGAGCTTTCATCCATAGCCTCGGCGGTGGCCACCAGTGCATCATCCGATCGCTGGCGGCTCGCCAATCTGACCGTGCTGAAACATCCGATGTCGGTGGACACCTATGTCGAGCGCATGGGGCAGCATGCGCGCCTGATCATCATTCGGGCGCTCGGGGGCGCGAGCTATTTCCACTATGCTATTGAGGCCATGGCGGCGGCGGCACGCCGAAACGGCGCGACCATTATTGTCCTGCCCGGCGACGACAAACCTGACGATGGTCTTCAGCCCTTCAACAACGGTCACGAGGCCGACCACCGCAGCCTCTGGGCCTATCTCAACGAGGGTGGCGACGCGAATTCGAGGCAGTTTGTCGCCTATGCCGAGGCGCTGCTTCACGGCTTGGAGCGTCCGGAGCCGGCACGTCCCCTGCTGAAGGCCGGTATCTGGTGGCCGGGTGCTGGAGCTGTCGGGCTTCAGGAGTGGCGGTCTCTTTCGGGTGTAAGACCCGATCGAAAAGCCCCTGTCGTTCCGATCTGCTTCTACAGGGCGCTTGTCCAGAGTGGCCAGACAAAGCCTGTCGAGGCCCTGATCGAAGCGCTCAAATCCGAGGGGGTCTCACCGCTGCCACTGTTTGTGTCGAGTCTGAAAGACGACGTCTCGGTTGCCACCTTGCGAGCGATCTTTGCGGATTTGCCGCCAATGGTGGTCATCAATGCTACCGGTTTTGCAGTCTCCACTCCGGGCAGTGATAACCCGTCCACAGTCCTCGACGAAACCGGCGCAGTCGTTCTCCAGGCGATTTTTTCGTCTTCGCCAAGGGCAAGCTGGAAGGCCTCCAGTCAGGGACTGTCCGCGCGCGATCTTGCGATGAATGTCGCCCTGCCGGAGGTTGACGGTCGGGTGCTGACGCGCGCCGTCTCCTTCAAATCCGAGGCCCGTTATGACGAGCGCGTCGAGACCAATCTCGTCAACCATGAACCGGATCACGGGCGAACCCGCTTCGTGGCTGAACTTGCTGCGGCCTGGGCCACGCTTCGGGCAACAGCAGCCCATGAGCGCAACATTGCACTTATCATGGCCAACTACCCCAATCGCGATGGTCGTCTTGGCAATGGGGTAGGGCTCGATACGCCGGCTGGCACGGTGGAAGTCCTGCGTGCGATGAAGGGTGAAGGCTATGCTGTAGAGGGCATGCCGGAGGACAGCGAGGCGCTGATGGCCGCACTCATGGCCGGACCAACCAACGCTGCCAATACCGGTCGCGAGATCCGCGAAACACTGTCCTTGGCCGATTATCAGGCGTTCTTCGCCACCTTGCCTGAAAAGATCCGAGAGGAGGTTTTGGCGCGCTGGGGTGAGCCAAGCTGCGATCCGTTCCATGTTGACGGGCGCTTCGCTTTGCCGCTGATGCGCTTTGGTCGGGTGATGGTGGGTATCCAGCCGGCGCGGGGATACAATATCGATCCAAAGGAGAGCTATCATTCGCCGGATCTTGTACCGCCGCATGGCTATTTTGCCTTCTATGCCTTTCTCCGCAGATCATTCGGCGCTCACGCGCTGATCCATATGGGCAAGCACGGCAATCTTGAATGGCTGCCGGGCAAGGCGCTGGCGTTAAGCGAGGCCTGTTATCCCGAGGCTATCTTTGGCCCGCTGCCGCATCTCTATCCTTTCATTGTCAATGATCCGGGTGAGGGCACGCAGGCCAAGCGGCGCACCGGCGCCGTGATCATCGATCACCTGACCCCGCCACTGACACGCGCCGAGAGCTATGGTCCGCTGAAGGATCTGGAGGCACTGGTCGATGAATATTACGAGGCCGCGGGCGGTGACCCGCGCCGCCTGAAACTGCTCAAGACACAGATTCTTGACCTCGTCCGCAATATCGGCCTTGATCAGGATGCCGGCATATCGAGTGGAGAAGCTGACGAAACGGCGCTGGAAAAGCTCGATGCCTATCTCTGCGATCTCAAGGAGATGCAGATCCGTGACGGCTTGCATATCTTTGGTGTCGCGCCGGAAGGGCGGCTCCTGACGGAACTGGTCGTGGCGCTTGCTCGCGTGCCGCGTGGATTGGGCGAGGGTGGCGATGCCAGTCTGCACCGCGCGATCGCAGGTGATGTTTTCGACCATTCCCCCGCGTCTGGTCACACTGCTTTCGATCCCCTCGATTGCGTCATGTCTGCGCCATGGACTGTAGCGAAGCCGGCAATCCTTGCCCACTTGATCGACGCGCCCTGGCGGTCTGTGGGCGACACGGTTGAGCGCATCGAGCTTCTGGCGTCCAAACTCGTTTCCGGGGAATTCGCTTGCCCGCAAGGCTTTCATCGGACCGGCGCGGTGCTTGCCGAAATCGAGACACGCCTGAGGGCTGCCGTAGTCAAATCCGGTCACGCCGAGATCGAAGGACTGCTGAAGGGGCTGGATGGGGGATTTGTGAAGCCCGGCCCCTCCGGTGCGCCGACACGTGGACGACCGGACGTGTTGCCGACGGGGCGAAACTTCTATTCCGTCGACAGTCGCGCCGTGCCGACACCTGCGGCCTATGAACTCGGCAAGAAGTCTGCAGAGCTTCTGATCCAGCGCTATGTGCAGGACCATGGTGAATGGCCCCGCTCATTCGGTCTCACGGCCTGGGGCACGTCAAACATGCGCACCGGCGGCGACGATATTGCTCAGGCTCTGGCACTGATCGGGGTCAAGCCCGTCTGGGACATGGCATCGCGCCGGGTCACCGGCTACGAGATCGTGCCACAGGCCCTGCTGGGGCGACCGCGTGTCGATGTTACACTTCGGATTTCCGGATTTTTCCGGGATGCATTTCCCGAGCAGATCGCGCTTTATGACAAGGCCGTTCGCGCAGTCGGCGCTCTGGACGAGGACGAAAGCGACAATCCGATTGCAGCGCGCATGCGCGCCGAGGCAGCCTCGCTTGTTGCACAGGGACTTGATGAGGCGACGGCCAAGCGCCGTTCCGGCTACCGCGTCTTTGGCTCCAAGCCCGGCGCCTATGGTGCTGGCTTGCAGGCGCTGATCGATGAAAAGGGCTGGAATGACCGAGGCGATCTGGCGGGGGCATTTCTCGTGTGGGGCGGTTACGCCTATGGCGCGGCGGCAGAGGGCAAACCCGAGAAGGGACTGTTCGAAGAACGGTTGCGCTCCGTCCAGGCAGTCATTCAAAATCAGGACAATCGCGAGCATGACCTCCTCGACAGCGACGATTACTATCAGTTCGAAGGGGGCATGACGGCTGCTGTCGAGGCGCTTTCGGGTGCAAGGCCAAGCGTCTACCACAATGATCACTCCCGCCCCGAGAAACCGGTCATTCGAACTCTTGAGGAAGAAATAGGCCGGGTCGTCCGTGCCCGCGTCGTCAATCCGAAATGGATCGACGGTGTGATGCGACATGGATACAAGGGGGCCTTTGAGATCACCGCGACTGTGGACTATATGTTCGCGTTTGCCGCAACAACCGGCGCTGTCCGCGACCATCACTTCGAAGCTGTCTATCAGGCTTTCATTCTCGATGAGCGCGTTCGGGACTTCATGGCGGACAAGAATGCACCGGCACTAAAGGAACTGGCCGAACGGCTGATCGAAGCGATTGAGCGCGGACTTTGGACGCCGAAAAGCAATTCGGCGAGATTTGGACTGGAGGCGCTGTTGCCCGCTGCGGCTTCCGGACTGGAGGAGAATTTGCAATGACCGATGAGAGACATGAGACGGGTCCTGACGACCTTGTTCGCCACGCCGAGAAGATGGCCAAGAAGAAGGCGGCACGTGACAAGATCATGGCCACCAAGACCGACGAAAAGGGTCTGGTGATCGTCCATACCGGCAAGGGTAAGGGCAAGTCATCTGCGGCCTTTGGCATGATTTTCCGGCATATCGCCCACGGCAAGAAATGCGGCGTGGTGCAGTTCATCAAGGGCGCGATGTCGACCGGGGAGCGGGATCTCATCCTGCGCCATTTTCAGGATATCTGCGAATTCCATACAATGGGCGAGGGCTTTACCTGGGAAACGCAGGACAAGGCCCGTGACATTGCCATGGCGCAGGCCGCCTGGGAAAAGGCCAAGGATCTCATCAGAGACCCGTCCGTTTCCATGGTCCTGCTCGATGAAATCAATATCGCGATCCGCTATGACTACATCGCCATCCAGGATGTTGTCGACTTCCTGACAAGCGAGAAGCCGCATATGACCCATGTGGTGCTGACCGGACGCAACGCCAAGGATGAACTGATCGAGATTGCGGATCTCGTGACTGAAATGGAACTGGTGAAACACCCGTTCCGCTCAGGCATCAAGGCACAAATCGGGGTGGAGTTCTAAAGCTTACCCAGCGTAGTTTAGCGAACGACCCTTTGTCCCGACCGCGTCGGGACAAGGTCGAATGGTATCAAACGCCGATCCACACCCGGATCGGATTTGTCGGATCTGCCAGCAAGCGGATCGCGAGCGCAACGCAGGTGATGACCAAAAGCGGTTTGATGACCCTCGCGCCACCGCGCATGGCAAAGCGCGAGCCGGTCTGCGCGCCGAGAAACTGCCCCAGCCCCATCAGCAGGCCTACTTTCCAGAGCACCACGCCGCTCGCCAGGAAAATGACGAATGCACCGACATTCGAGCCGAGATTGAGAAGCTTTGTGTGCGCCGTTGCCTTCAGCATGCCGAATCCTGCGAGTGAAACAAAGGCCAGCATAAAGAACGAACCTGTGCCGGGACCAAAGACGCCATCATAGAGGCCGATCAGTGGAACGATGGTCAGGGCAAAGATAAAGGGCGTCATCCGCTGCTGCCGGTCCTGGTCCGAGATGTTCGGCTTCAAGGCGAAGTAGAGAGCAATGGCGACCAGCAGGAACGGCATCAGTCCTTGCAGCACCGAAGCGGGCACAACAGTCGCTATCAGCGCGCCAATGGCGCCGCCTAGTACCGCCATCGCGGCCATGGGCATCTGCTTTTTGAGGTCAACATGGCCCTTGCGCGCATAGGCGAGCGTTGCTGATCCGGCACCAAACATCGACTGCAACTTGTTCGTCCCGAGCGTCTCGAGCGGCGGAATGCCGGCGAGCAGCATGGCCGGGATCGTGATCAGGCCGCCGCCACCTGCAATCGAATCAATGAACCCGGCAATGAAAGCCGCGATGAACAGGATAAGCAGGAGGTTGAATGCGAGGTCGGCCACGGGAAACTCGGCAAAGGAGGAGAGCCGGCGACTTGTGCACCAAAGTCAAGGCAAGGGCAATATGTCACTTTCTGCCCCGCCTGTGCCGTCCCAACTGTGGACTGACGTAACTTCCACACTGGGCGGCGCAAACCGGTTTGACCGGCTCGGCCTGCTTCGATAAAGCTTCAGCCAATGTGCGACGGCGCCTGTTCGACAGGCTGGAAATAGTCCGGTGCGGCTGACCCAAGTCGGGGGCCAATTCCGGAGCTGTCCCAAAGGCCATAGGGGAGCGTAAACCGCTGCCCTGGCGCTTCGTACATCCAGAAAGCAACGAAGCAGGGAGGCCAGCATCCAATGGCGGAAAAACTCGGAATCATGGTCTGCGGTCACGGCAGCCGCAATCAGAACGCGGCGCGGGAATTCGCCGTGATCGCGGAAGCGCTGCGCGCCCGCAATCCCGATATGCCGGTGGAATACGGCTATCTCGAATTCTGCAATCCGGTGATCTCCGCCGGCCTCGACAGCCTGCGTGAGCAGGGCGTGACCCGCGTGCTGGCGGTTCCCGGCATGCTCTTTGCCGCCGGCCACGCCAAGAACGATATCCCCTCGGTGCTCAACACCTATCAGGCGCAGCACAAGGATTTCGTCATCAATTACGGTCGCGAGCTTGGCATCGATCTGAAGATGATCCGCGCTGCCGGCGACCGCATCCAGACGGCCGTCGACGAGGCGAACGAAACGCTCGGCTTCGTCGACAAGCACGAGACGCTGCTGATGGTCGTCGGTCGCGGCTCGTCCGATCCGGACGCCAATTCCAACGCCACCAAGGTCATGCGCATGCTCTGGGAAGGCATGGGCTTCGGTTGGGGTGAAACCTGCTATTCGGGCGTCACCTTCCCGCTGGTCGAGCCGGGCCTGACCCATGCCGCCAAGCTTGGCTACAAGCGCATCGTCGTCTTCCCCTATTTCCTGTTTACCGGCGTCCTGGTGAAGCGCATCTACAGCTACACCGACGAGGTCGCGGCGCGGCATCCGGAGATCCAGTTCGTCAAGGCGAGCTATTTGAACGACCATCCGCTGGTGCTTGATGCCTTTCAAGATCGTGTGAAGGAGATCCTCGAAGGTGCGGCTGTTATGAACTGCCAGATGTGCAAGTATCGCGAACAGGTGCTCGGTTTCGAGGCCGATGTCGGCCAGCGCCAAGAAAGCCACCACCATCATGTCGAGGGCATTGGCGGCGGCCTGGAAAACTGTCCTTGCAAGGGCGATTGCGATGCTTCCTGCCGCGATCCCGATTTCTGTCGCGAGCATGGTCTGCCATGGACGCCGGTGCACAGCCATGCGGAACCGGCACCGCTGAAGCCCGTACCGGTCGAGCCAGCATTCGACTATGCGCCGTCCTTCACGCTCGGCGGCAAATATGCCGGCCTCAAGGACAAGGCGCCGGATGCCGATCTGCAGGCCGTGATGGACGCCCCGTCCTCGGGCAAGGCGGCGCATCACGAGCATGGACCCAATTGTGGCTGCGGCCACCACGACCAAGATCATGGACATGACCACAACCATGCCCACGGCCACGACCATGGTCACCATCACCACCATGATGCCCATGATTACGGCCACCATCATCATGGTCACGATCATGGACATGATCATGCGCACGGCCATGACCACCATCACCACCACGCGCCTTATCCGCATGCGGATCATCCGCTGGGGCCAAAGTCGATGCAGAAGAAAAAGTAATGCCGCTCTTCGATCGCATCCTGATCGTCGACTGGTCCGGTGCCGGACAACCGGTCACCGGCAAGAACTCGCTCTGGGCGTGCCTCGCCCGGCGCGAGGGCGATGGCCATGCGATCGAGTGGATCGAGAATTTCTCGACCCGCCACGTCTTCATGCAACGACTGAACACGGTTGTGGCTTCTGCTGTGACGCGAGGCGAACGCCTCCTGTGCGGCTTCGACTTCGCCTTCGGCTATCCGGCAGGTACTGCCGAGCGGCTGACAGGCAAATCGGACTGGCGGACGCTCTGGCGCAGGATCGCCTCGGAGATCGAAGATGGCCCGGATAACCGAAACAACCGCTTCGAGGTAGCGTCCCGCTGGAATGCCACGCATTTTGCCGGCGAGCCGCGCTTCTGGGGACGGCCGCATCAGCATGTCTATCCCGATCTGTCGGACAGGAAGCCGGCAGCCCCCCAAACGGCGCCTCTTGCCTTCCGCAAATCGGAGCTGTTCGCCAAGGGGGCGAAATCCATCTGGCAATTGAGCTATAACGGTTCGGTCGGTAGCCAGACCCTTCTCGGGATTGCACGTCTTTCCCGTTTTCTCGATGAAAGCCACTATTGTGACCAGGTTGCCGTGTGGCCGTTCGAAACGGGCTTTTCTGCCTCATTCGAGAAACCTGTCGTTTTCGCCGAAATTTATCCGTCTCTCTTCCCGCTGGCCGCAAGCGACGAGGTGAAGGATGCCGTACAGGTACGAACTGTCGCGGAAGCCTTCTCACGTTTTGACGCTGACGGGCGGCTTTCTGCACTTCTTGCCCGTCCGCCGATGTTGAGCGACGAAGAGGTGACGGCATCGACGACCGAAGAGGGCTGGGTGCTCGGGATCGGGCATCGGGCGCTGGAGTTTGCGGGCGGGGATACCCCCCTCTGGCCTGCCGGCCATCTCCCCCACAAGGGGGGAGAGCGGACTGCGGCTTGCGCCGACCTCGCCTCTGATGTTCCAAATTCATCCATGACTTCTGGGACTTCGTTCAGCGATTCTGCCGTCGTTGCCGAGGCTGCCACACGGCACACCCCACTCTCCCCCCTTGTGGGGGAGATGTCGCAACGCGACAGAGGGGGGTATTCCGCATGAATGCACCACTCGACTACATCCGCGACCCCGCTGAAATCTACCGCCAGTCCTTTGCCACGATCCGCGCGGAAGCTGACCTTGACCGATTTCCCGCTCCCATGCAGCCGTTGATCATCCGGCTCATCCATGCCTGTGGCATGGTGGATCTGGTCGATGATATTGCCTTTTCGGAAGGTGCTTTCGAAGCCGGCGCTGAGGCCCTGGCGCAGGGTGCGCCTGTGCTGGTCGATGTCGAGATGGTCCGCCACGGGATCATCACCCGTCTGCTTCCGGCCTCAAATCAGGTCATCTGCCTCCTCAACGACGAGCGGGTGCGGCCAAAAGCCGTTGAGATCGGAAATACACGCTCTGCTGCGCAGGTGGACTTATGGGATGAAGATCTCGCCGGCGCCGTGGTCGCGATCGGCAATGCGCCGACGGCGCTTTTCCGCCTGCTGGAGCGTCTTGATGCCGGTGCTCCGAAACCGGCGCTGATCATTGGAATGCCCGTCGGCTTTGTCGGCGCGGCAGAAAGCAAGGACGCGCTGATCGAGAACAGTCGGGGGGTACCGTATATTGCAGTTCGCGGGCGTCGCGGCGGATCTGCCATGGCATCCGCTGCCGTCAATGCCGTGGCCGGAGGGCTTGGGACCAATGTCTGATCGCGATATTGATGCCGCAAACGGACCCTGGCTGACAATTGTTGGCATGGGCGACAACGGTCTCGAAAGCCTTAGCGCCGAAGGTCAGGCGCTGATCTGGCAGGCCGAGACGCTCGTGCTCGGCGAACGGCTTGAGGCGGTCATCGACGGCAGTTCACTTCCGGGATTGAAGCGCATCCTGACATGGGGTGCCGGCTTTCGCGAAACGCTTGATGAAATCCTGAAGCTTCGCGGGACGCCTGTTACGGTGCTGGCGACCGGGGATCCTATGCATTTCGGCATTGGTGCCACCCTCCGGCGCTATGTTGCGGCTGAGGAGATGTATATCCTGCCGAGCCCATCGGCCTTCTCGCTCGCCGCCTCACGGCTGGGTTGGCCCTTGCAGTCGGTTGCACAGATTTCACTGCACGGACGGCCGCTTGCCTTTCTGCACCGGCACGTTCTGCCGCGCGCCCGCATTCTGGCTCTGACATCGGATGCGTCTACCGTAGAGCAGGCCGCTGCGCTGCTCGTCAATCGCGGCTTCGGTGCTTCCGTCATGCATGTGCTTGAGCATATTGGCGGGCTGCAGGAGCGTATCGTCACGCTGACAGCCCGGCAGATTCTCGAGCATCAACCTGAATTCTCCGACTTCAATACACTTGCGATCGATTGCGCCGCCGATGGCCCGTTGCTGTCGCCTGTTCCTGGCCTGCCGGATGAGGCTTTCCTGCATGACGGGCAGATGACCAAGCGCGAGGTAAGGGCCGTTACGCTCGCCAAGCTTCAGCCATTCCCCAATGCGCTGCTCTGGGACGTCGGTGCCGGATGCGGTTCCATCGCGATTGAATGGATGCGGACTGGTATGGGCACGCGGGCTATTGCCATTGAGGCAAAGCCGGAAAGGCTGACCATGTTGCGCGAAAATGCGGTGGCCCTTGGGGTGCCGGATCTTGAGATCGTCGAAGGGGTGGCGCCTGCGGCCTTGGCAGGATTGCGCCGGCCGGACGTCATCTTCATCGGTGGCGGGATTACGGGTGAGGGACTGTTCGAGACCTGCTGGTCCGCCCTGGATGTGGGCGGTCTGCTGGTCGCCAATGCCGTCACGCTCGAAGGGGAAGCCAAATTGATCGAGTTGCGCACGCTCTATGGCGGCGATCTGGCTCGCTTGCAGGTCGCCAGGGCTGCCCCGGTCGGGCGTTATTGCGGCTGGAAGTCGCTGATGCCGGTGACGATCTGGTCGGTTGTCAAGGGAGAGGCGGCATGACCGGTAAACTCTACGGTCTCGGTCTTGGACCAGGAGATCCTGAACTCCTGACGCTGAAGGCGCATCGGATCCTGACGTCCTGCCCGGTGGTGGCCTATCCGGCGCCTGATACGGGACCAAGCTTCGCCCGACAGATCGCCGCTGATTACATCACGTCGGCGCAGCTTGAGGTGCCGATCATTGTTCCGATGCGGGTAGAGCGGTTTCCAGCGCAGGATGTCTATGACCAGGCGGCAGAAACGCTGTCGCGGCATCTCGATGCCGGTTCGGATGTGGCCGTCCTGTGTGAAGGCGATCCCTTCTTCTACGGCTCCTTCATGTATCTGTTCGAGCGTCTGGCGGGGCACTACCCGACCGAAGTCGTTCCAGGTGTCTCCTCCATGATGGCCGCAGCCGCCGGGCTTGGTCGACCGCTTGCAGCGCGCAATGATGTCCTGAGCGTGCTTCCCGGTCCCCTTGATGATGATCAGCTGCAGCGCGGTATTGAGGCAGCCGGGGCGTTGGCCATCATCAAGATCGGACGACACTTCGCCCGGATCAAAGCGCTGATCGAGCGCATGGGCCTTGTGGCGCAGGCCGGCTATGTCGAACGGGTCAGTTTGGCCGAAGAGCGCCTGATGCCGCTTGCGGAGCTTACCGAAGATCGCGCGCCGTATTTTTCGATGATCCTGATCTACAAGGGCGAAGAGCGCTGGCATCCGGCGATCTCCCAGGCGCTGGGAAGCGGGGTCTGATGAGAGGTCCGTCCCAGTCGGTGGTGAAGCCCGCCGTTGTCGTTCTCAGTGGTGCCGCAGCCTCTCTGGGGCGGCGCATTGCATTGGAAATCGGGGGTGAACTGCATGGTGCTGCCGCCCGCGTGGACGAAGCGGATGTTCGGTTTAGCTCCACCAAGGACCATGTTCAGTCGCTCTTCAGCGCGGGGCATCCCGTCGTTGCGGTGATGGCCTCCGGTGCACTGATCCGTCTGCTGGCCCCGCTTCTGTCCGACAAGCAGGCCGAGCCGCCAGTTGTTTCTGTCGCCGAGGACGGCTCTTCCGTTGTCCCGCTGCTCGGGGGGCACCACGGCGCCAACGATCTTGCGCGCAAGATTGGCGCCGTGCTTGGCGCCCATGCCGCGATTACCACGGCCGGGGATCTCAAGTTCGGTGTGGCGCTTGACCAGCCGGCGGCAGGCTATGTGCTTGCCAATCCCGAAAACGCCAAGGCTGTAATGGCCGAGCTTGTCGCAGGTGAGGGCGTAAGGCTCTTCGTCGATGGTGCTGCTCCGCTGGTCGCCTCCTGGCTCGCTCAATCCAGACTTCCATTTGAACAAGAGGCCCGCGTGACTTTGACCATAACCAATCAAGACAAGGCCGCTGGCGATCTTGAGCTTGTCTATCATCCGAAAAACCTTGTTCTTGGCATGGGCGCAGAGCGCCATGCCGATGTCGAAGAGGCCATCGCGCTTGCCGAGGAAGCGCTTGCCAGGGGTGGTTTTGCGAAGGAAAGTCTTGCAGCCGTCTGCTCGATCGACCTGAAGGCGGACGAGGCTGCGATCCATGCGGTTGCACGGCATTTCGATGTGCCGGCCCGCTTCTTTACGGCGGCTGAATTGGAAGCCGAAGCGCCAAGGCTCAAAAATCCCTCCGAGGTGGTGTTTGCCGAGGTTGGATGCCATGGCGTCGCCGAGGGCGCCGCCCTCGCAGCCGTTGGTGCGGAGGGCGAACTGGTGGTCGAAAAGATCAAGTCGAAGGGTGCCACGGCTGCGATTGCACGGGCGAAAGGCATCATTGATCCTCGCCATATTGGTCGCGCTCGCGGCAAACTCTTCGTCGTCGGTATCGGTCCGGGTTCGGATGGCTGGCGTTCGCCGGAGGTGTCGCGGATGGTGGCCGCCTCCAGCGATCTCGTTGGCTACTCGCTCTACCTGGACCTGCTCGGCGATCTGGCAAACGGCAAGGTCCGCCATGATTTCGATCTCGGCAAGGAAGAGGCGCGCGTCGTTCATGCCATGGAACTGGCCGGGCAGGGCAAGACGGTGGCGCTGGTCTGCTCCGGCGACGCCGGTATCTACGCCATGGCGACGCTGGTTTTCGAACTCTTCGACAAGGGCGGGATCAGCGATGCCGCAAGCCGGATCGAGGTGCAGGTCTCTCCCGGTATCTCCGCGCTCCAGGCTGCCGCTGCCCGTATCGGCGCACCGCTCGGCCATGATTTCTGCACCATATCGCTCTCTGATCTTTTGACCCCCTGGGAGCACATCCAGCGTCGGGTGAAGGCGGCAGGTCAGGGGGATTTCGTGATCGCCTTCTACAATCCGGTTTCGATGAAGCGCCGCACCCAGTTGGCCTGGGCGCGGGACGAGCTCTTGGCGCATCGTCCGGCCTCGACCCCTGTCATCCTCGCCACCAATCTTGGTCGAGAGGGCGAAAATGTCCGCACCGTGCCGCTTGGAGAATTGAATGTCGATGATGTCGATATGCTGACCGTCGTGGTCGTTGGCTCGTCCGAAAGCCGCACGGTCAAGACAGGTGACGGCAAGACCTGGGTTTATACGCCGCGCGGTTATTCCGGGAAGGCGGATACTGGCATGAAGGGAAGTGAAGAATGACCGTCTATTTCATCGGCGCCGGCCCGGGAGCCCCCGATCTCATCACCGTGCGTGGCCTGCGCCTCATCGAGCGCTGCCCGGTCTGCCTCTATGCCGGCTCGCTGGTACCGGAGGAGATTGTTAAGGCGGCTCCCGAGGATGCGCTCGTCAGGGATACAGCGCCGATGCATCTCGATGAGATCATTGCCGAGATCGAGGCAGCCCATTCGCGCGGCGAGGACGTCGCCCGCGTTCATTCCGGTGATCCATCGATCTATGGCGCGATTGCCGAACAGATGCGCCGTCTGGATGCGGCAGGCATTCCCTATGATGTCGTGCCCGGCGTGCCGGCCTTTGCCGCGACGGCGGCGCGGCTGAAGACCGAGCTCACCTTGCCGGAAATCGCCCAGACGGTGATCGTCACGCGCACGGAGATGAAGGCATCCTCGATGCCGGAATTCGAAACGCTGGAGATCCTTGGGAAATCCCGCGCAACGCTTGCCATCCACCTCTCGATCCGCAACCTCAGTCATATCCGGGACACGCTGACACCCTATTACGGCGAGGATTGCCCCGTGATCATAGCCTATCGGTCGACCTGGCCGGATGAACTTTTCATCCGCACGACGCTGAAGGATATGGCCGAAGAGGTGCGCAAGGCGAAGATCACGAGGACCGCGCTGATCATGGTCGGCAAGGTTTTCGGCCATGTCGAGTTCCGCGACAGCGACCTTTACAATGCCGGTTTTAGCCATGTGCTTCGCAATGTCGGGAAAAAGAAAAAGGCGGCCGCAGAGTGATTGCATGCCGATGAGGGACGGCGCTATGGTCGCGCCCTTGCACAAAGACAAGAACAAAGGAATTCTGCATGCATAAGGTCATCTTCGATACGGACCCAGGCGTTGATGACGCCATGGCCCTCCTTTTTCTCCACCACCATCCGGAGATCGACCTCCTCGGAATCACCACCGTCTTCGGCAATGCCTCGATCGAAACGACGACCAACAATGCGCTGTTCCTGAAGCGCGAGTGGAAGATCGATGCACCGGTCGTCAAGGGTGCCGGCGAAACCTTCATCCCGCATCGGGTGACGCATGACCCACCAGCCTGGATTCACGGTGATGATGGGCTCGGCAATATCGGTGTGCCCAAGGTGACGGATGTGCATCCCGATCCGCGTCCAGCCCATCGCTTCCTCGTCGAGACGGTCCGCGCCAATCCGGGCGAGGTCACGATCGTTGCCGTCGGCCGCATGACCAATCTTGCCAACGCGCTGAAGGAGGACCCGGAGATCGTCAATCTCGTTAAGGAGATTGTCATCATGGGTGGCGCCTTCGACTGCAATGGCAATGTCACGCCCGCGGCTGAAGCCAATATTCATGGTGATCCGGAGGCCGCCGACGTGGTCATGACAGCGCGCTGGCCTCTCGTTGTGGTCGGTCTTGATGTCACCATGAAGACGGTCATGACCCGATCGCAGCTTGCCGATATCCGTGATGCTGCCGGCTCCAGCCGGGCGCGTCTTCTGTTTGACCTGTCGCAGTTCTACATCGACTTCTACGAAGGTCTGGTCGATGACGGCATGGTGGTGCATGACAGCTGCGCCTGCGTCTACGTGGTCGCCCCCGAGCTCTTCACGACCCGCAGCGGTGTGATCCGCGTGGTTTCCGGCGGCATCGCCGATGGCCAGACCATCCAGAAGCCGGATGGTCGTGGCTTTGGTCCATCAGACTGGGATGGGGATCTTCCCAGCCAGAAAGTCTGCGTCGATATCGAAGCACCCAGCGTGCTGCGGCTCATTCACGACGTCATCGTGGCGGTCAAAGAAGATTGAGGCGCCAAGGAACGGCCTTCATGGCAACTGTCCGGCTCCTGGCGCGAACGGGTCGGACGTTTGCTCTTGAAGGCCCTTCATTTTTAACTGGTGGCAATTCCGTCGGATCCGGCTTGTTGCAGCCGGTCGGATGCAGATGAGCCGTCACAGAACCGAGGCCTGCCGCCAGTTCTTGCGGATTGTTCAGAGCATCAGATTGAAGATCCGCAAGCTTTCCGATTGGGTGAAATCCAGCTTGCGGTAGAATTCGGCTGTCCTGCCTTCGCCCCGCGTGACAAGCCAGGCGCCGACATGGCCTTCGGCTTTTGCCTCCTGTTGCATGACCTCCAGCAACCGTCGTCCAACGCCCTTGGCCTGATAGTAAGGCTCCACCACGACTTCGGCTATGTAGAGTGACTTTCCCCTTACATTGGATTGCGTGAAGCCTACAGTTATTCCAATCATGCGGCTCTCAACATAGGCTCCGACAGCGATGCGCCCCGGCATGCCTGCCAGTTCCAGCAGTCGTTCATGCGCTGCAAGTTCAGTCCATGTTTCGTACCAGGGAGCTTCTGCATAAGCGTTTCGAAAAAGGCTGCTTGCCTGACAGACTTCGGCACTGTCGCTCAGTCTTCTTGTTGTTATCAGCATGATGGGTACTGTCTGTCACTTCGTAGATTTGCCCTGAACTCGGGCAAAGCGGGTCAAGATCGTTCAAGGATGATCACCGGCAGGCCGAGTTTTCGAGCGGCGATGATCTTTGCATAGCCCGCCGGACCACCCGAATTGCGCGCGACGATATGCGTGACGCCATGGGCTGACAAGAGATTGACCTCACACTCGGGATCGCTGGCAGGCTTGCCGATCACCAGCGCATAATCTGAAATAGGCAGGGCGCTCTCCGGTTCGTCAACCATGCGAATGACAAAACGGCAGTCAGATCGCGTCGCAAAAACGTCTATGTGCTGCCTGCCGAGTGCGAGGAAAACGGTGGCGCCGCCTGGGATCGCTTCTGCTGCCTCTTCCAGCGTACGGACTTCCTTCCAGCGGTCGCCCGGCATCTTTTGCCAGCGTGGCCGGATGATCTGCTGGAGCGGGATTCCGGCCTTGGCGCTCGCCTTGATCGCATTTTCGGAGATGCGGCGGGCAAATGGGTGGGTTGCGTCGATCACCCTCGTGAATTGCCGTTGAACCAGATAGGCTGCCATGGCTTCCCAGCCGCCGAAACCACCGATCCTTGTTTCGCCTACCGGAAGGGCTGGATCTGTGGTCCGCCCGGCGAGCGATGTTGTCACGTGGTGGCCCTCGCCATGCAGTTTTTCCGCCAGTGTCCGGGCCTCGCTCGTGCCACCCAGGATGAGAATGCGTTCGCAACCTTCTTGCTTTGCTGCGACGGCCACGCAGTCCGGCTCCTGTGTGTTATCGCTTGGCATGGGCGATGATGGTTCCTTTGCGATCCGTGACGATAAGATCGACGTCGACGGCTGCGCCACGCAAAGCGGCAAGCGCCGTATGACGCGCACGCTCTGCCACTTCCTGCGCTATCTCAATCCCTTCTTTCTTCATGATTTCAAGGGTTTCCAAAGCCGTATTCGCGCTTACAACCTCGCTGAGCGTCGATTGCTTTAGCTTTTTTGTGCAATCCAATGACAAATAAAAATAATTATCGATCTGGCTTCGTGAAGAATGGAGATCGAGAGCGCCTTGGGCAAGCTTTGTGATCTTGGCAAAGCCGCCTGCGATTGTGAGGCGGGGCACGGGATGGGTACGAAGATATTTGAGCAGTCCGCCCGCAAAATCTCCCATGTCGATCAGCGCGCCGTCCGGCAGACCATGGAAAGCCTGCGCCGCCCGCTCCGAGGTTGAGCCGGTCGCCCCCAGAACATGGGTCAGTCCTTCCGCCCGTGCCACATCGATCCCACGGTGGATAGAGTGGATCCAGGCGGCGCAAGAGAAGGGATTCACCACACCGGTTGTGCCGAGGATCGAAATCCCTCCGATGATGCCCAATCGTGGGTTCCAGGTTCTGGTTGCGATCTCGCCTCCGCCCGGTACCGAGATCGTAATTTCCATGTCCGGTGCCATGGCATGCGCTTTGCACAATGCCTCCACCTCCGCCGTCATCATCTGTCGGGGGACGGGATTGATCGCGGGTTCGCCGGGTGGAATCGGCAAGCCGGCCTTGGTCACCTGACCAACGCCGTCGCCGCCCACAAAGCGAATGCCGCTTCCGGCAGGCAAGCGCCTGACGGATGCGATTATGGTTGCGCCATGGGTCACATCCGGATCATCGCCAGCATCCTTGACGATGCCTGCAAAGGCGCGTTCGCCGTCCCGTCCTTCCAAAGCGAGAGCGAAAGCCGGTGTCTGACCTTTAGGCAGGGTGATCGTCACAGGATCGGGAAAATCATCTGTCAGAAGCGCGGTAAGCGCAGCCTTTGTCGCGGCTGTTGCACAGGCGCCTGTGGTCCAGCCAGTGCGCAGCACCACGTTTGGTTTCTCCTGGCGTTCGGCGTCAGGATCTTCCTTGTTGGCAGGCACTGGTTCGGGCGCGTGGTTCATTCGCTTCTTATAGGTGACCACAAGGGGAACAGGAAGCGTGGCAGGCGCCAGAGCATTGCATTTTCAACTGCCCGGACTTAGAGCTTGGACATGACTGATATTACCCGCATCCCACTTCCTTCGATTGACCCTGGCCATGTCTGGCTGGCGGGAGCGGGGCCGGGCGATCCAGGTCTGTTGACCCTTTTGACCGCCAAGGCACTGTCCGAGGCGGATGTGATCGTCCATGATGCGCTGGTCAACGAGGACTGCCTTAAGCTGGCCCGAACCGGAGCTGTCCTGGAATATGCTGGCAAGCGCGGCGGCAAACCGTCTGCCAAGCAGCGTGACATTTCTCTGAGGCTTGTCGATCTTGCCAAGGCCGGTCATCGCGTGTTGCGCCTCAAAGGTGGTGATCCCTTCGTGTTTGGCCGGGGAGGCGAGGAGGCTCTGACGCTTGTCGAGCACGGGATCCCCTTCCGGATCATCCCCGGCGTGACCGCCGGTATCGGTGGGCTTGCCTATGCCGGAATTCCTGTCACACATCGCGAAGTGAACCACACGGTTACCTTCCTGACGGGCCATGATTCGTCTGGGGTTGTGCCGGACAGGATCGACTGGGAAGCAATTGGGCGCGGTTCGCCGGTTATCGTCATGTATATGGCGATGAAGCATATGGGGCAGATTGCCCGCAACCTGATCGCGGCCGGGCGTTCGCCGGATGAAGCCGTCGCCTTTGTCTGCGATGCTGCGACAAGTTCGCAAAAAGTGCTGGAAACGACGCTCGGTCGCGCCGAGCAGGATATGTTGGAGGCTGGCATCGAGCCGCCCGCCATTGTTGTCGTTGGAAAGGTCGTGCGGCTTCGTCCGTCGCTGGACTGGCTTGGTGCTTTGTCCGGGCGCAGACTTGTTCCCGATCCGTTCGCTATTTCGGAGAGGAAAGATCGGGCATGAGCGGTCTTTTGATCGCGGCACCTGCCTCCGGCTCTGGCAAGACGGTGGTGACGCTCGGTCTGATGCGAGCCCTTAAGCGCCTGGGTGTCAAGGTCGCGCCTGGCAAAGCAGGGCCAGATTACATCGATCCCGCCTTCCATCAGGCAGCGAGCGGCGAAACCTATTTCAATTTCGATCCCTGGGCCATGCGCCGCGCGTTCCTGCGGAGCCAAGCCGCAGTTCATGGTGCCGACCGACTATTGCTGGTCGAGGCAATGATGGGGCTCTTTGATGGGGCCGCCGATGGGACCGGATCGGCGGCGGATCTGGCAGCGCTGCTTGAGCTACCGGTTGTGATGGTTGTTGACTGTGGCCGCATGTCACAGTCGGTCGCTGCACTTGTATCGGGCTATGTTCATCATCGTGCCGATGTCCGCGTGGCCGGTGTGATCTTGAACAGGGTCGGCAGTGAGCGTCATGAAGCCATGCTGCGGGCAGCGCTCGAACGCATTCCGGTCCCGGTCCTTGGCGTAATCCGGAGCCACTCGTCGCTTGCTCTCCCGGAGCGGCATCTGGGACTGGTTCAGGCGCGAGAGCATGACGCGCTTGAGACATTTATCGAAAACGCCGCCGATGTGGTCACCCGGAGCCTCGATCTGCAAGCGATCTTGAGTTTGGCGGAAGGCGGGCCGGCATTCCAAGACAAGGCTGTTCCATCCCTTCCACCGCTTGGTCAGCATATCGCCATAGCCCGTGATGAGGCCTTCGCCTTCTGCTATCCCCATTTGGTCGAGGGGTGGAGACGGCAAGGGGCGGAGATTTCGTTCTTTTCGCCGCTAGCCAATGAGGCGCCGAATGCGACTGCGGACGCAATCTATCTTCCAGGCGGATATCCTGAGCTTCATGCCGGACGCCTCACTACAGCTTTTGGTTTTCAATCCGGCGTGAAGGCCGCTGCGGAGCAAGGCGCGCGGATCTATGGGGAGTGTGGTGGCTATATGGTTCTGGGCGAAGGGCTCATTGATGCCACCGGTCTGGAGCACAGGATGCTTGGCCTCTTGCCGCTGGTGACCAGCTTTGCGCAACGGAAGCGCCACCTGGGTTATCGGAGGCTTCGTCCACTGGCGAACGATCTCTTTGAGGGCGGGTTGACCGGCCACGAGTTTCACTACTCGACCGTCGTTTCGGAGGGAGATTCTGACCGTCTGTTCGGGGCGACAGATGCCCTGGGGGAAGATTTGGGGGCAGTCGGTCTGCGCCGGGGCAAGATCAGTGGCTCCTATATGCATGTCATCGATCTTGCCGAGGTGGCAGCGTGACTGGACCGGTTCTGCATGGCGGTGGCGTCTTCCAGGCTGCGCAGGTCTATGGTGGCAAGCCTGCCGATTGGCTTGATCTGTCAACCGGCCTCAATCCTCGTCCGCCGGTTCTGCCCTTGATTGCGGATCGGGCCTGGCATCGATTGCCCGACAGCGAATTGGAAATGGCAGCCCGTGAGGCAGCGCGTTGCTCCTATGGTTCGGGGCGACGGCTGCCACTTGCGGTTCCAGGAACACAGTCTGCCATCCAGCTTCTACCGCGGCTTGCCGATCCGAAGCGGCGGATCGCGATCTTCGAACCCACCTATGGTGAATATCGCCGGGTGTTTGAGCTTGCCGGTTTCGCTGTCGATTGCGTAACGTCACCCACAGAGGTCGATGAGCGCCACATGGTCGTCATCATCGTCAATCCCAACAACCCGGATGGTCGCCTCTATTCCGTTGAGGAACTTTCGGAACTGTCGGCCCGGCTTGCCAGTTTCGGCGGATATCTCGTGATCGATGAGGCCTTTGCCGACAACGAGCCGGCCATCAGCATGGCGGGCCATTCTGCCTCCAATCTCATCGTGTTCCGCTCCTTCGGGAAGTTCTTTGGCCTCGCCGGTATTCGGCTGGGATTTGTTATTGCGGATGATAGGATCACCCAGCAGCTTGCTGCCTGGCTCGGACCCTGGCCTGTATCGGGTCCGGCGCTATCGGTGGCCGCAGAGCTTCTCTCAGGTGACACAGACAGGCTGCGACGGCAGATCGAAGAACGCTCCAAGGCCATCGTTGATGTCCTGACGTCTGCCAACCTGCAAATCGAAGGCGCGACGCCGCTGTTCAAGTTGGTGAGGCATGAGGAGGCTCTGTCACTTCACACGCATCTTTGCCGGCACCATATCCTCACACGGAAGTTCGACTATGATCATCAATGGCTCCGTTTCGGCCTGACGCCCGATGCAGCGGCGGATGAACGTTTGAAACTGGCGCTAGACACCTGGAGATCAAAGTGAGTGAGTGGATCCTTGTTTGCCTGTTACTGGCGCTGCTGCTTGATCGCATGATCGGCGATCCGCCACTCCTCTGGAGCAAGGTTCCGCATCCGGTCGTGCTGTTCGGTTCAGCGATCAGCTGGTTTGATCGGCGGCTGAACAAGGAGAACATGATACGTGATCGCAGGCGCGCGAATGGCGTTGTGGCGATCCTTGCCCTCTTGCTGCTGGCAATCGTCGTTGCTTCGGTTCTTCAGGCTTTCTTCGCGCTCTTTGGGCCACTGGCTCTTCTTCTGGAAATCCTTGTTGTTGCAATATTGCTGGCGCAGAAGAGCCTTGCGGATCATGTTCTGGCTGTCGTTCAGGGGCTGAGGCAAGATGGCATCGAGGGCGGTCGACAGGCCGTTTCGATGATTGTTGGCCGAGACCCCAGGACGCTGGATGAAAGCGGTGTGAGTCGGGCGGCGATCGAAAGCCTGTCGGAGAATTTTGCCGATGGTGTTGTCGCCCCGGCCTTCTGGTATCTTGTGGCCGGTCTACCGGGCATTCTTGCTTACAAGATGTTGAACACCGCCGATTCGATGATCGGACACAAGAGCCCGAAATATATCGATTTTGGCTGGGCGTCTGCCCGTCTTGACGATCTGGCGAATTGGCCAGCGGCGCGCCTGTCGGCGCTTATGATCGCATTTGGCGCGCTTGTTCATGAGGGAAGGGCGGCTGCGCGGCGTAGTCTGTCGGTGGCCATGCGGGACAGTCGGCTTCATCGCTCACCCAATTCGGGTTGGCCTGAAGCGGCCATGGCCGGTGCGCTTGATCTGCAACTCGCGGGTCCACGCATCTATGCGGGTGAAACGGTGAATGAACCGATGATCAATGGTGCTGGTCGCCCAAAGGCAAACCATCTCGATATTCAAAGGGCAATTCGGGTTTTCCACGGAGCCTGCACTGCGCTCACGGGTCTGGTGGCGATTCTGCTCTTGCTTTCACTGCTGGTTTGATTCTCGTCAAACAAAGCTGCCGGAGCGTCTCGGAACAGGTCAAAAACAAAAAGCGCGGATGAGGCACCCGCGCACGGTATCAGCCATTCAATGACATCTGGTCAGTCTATTCCGGCGGCTTCTCTCAGGCGGTCGCTGTCGGGCACGATCACATGCCGGTTATTTTCGATGATGATGATCCCGTCCTTCCGGAGCTTGGTCATCTGACGGCTCACCGTTTCGATCGTCAGCCCCAGAAAATCTGCGATATCGGCGCGTGACAGCGGCAGGTCGAAAGTCGAGCGGTGGTCGCTCTCCGGGTCGATATGGCTGAGGATCAAATAGAGAAAGCTTGCCACCTTCTCCTGCGCCGTCTTGCGGCCCAGGGTAAGCATCCAGTCCCGCGCCTCGTCCAGTTCCTTCAGCGACTGGTCATAGAGCTTGTGCTCCATTTCCGGAACTTCGGCCACCATGCGATCCACGACGGATCTCGGGAAGGTGCATACCTCTGTCTCTGTCGCGGCCTCGGCGGTGATCGTGCTTTCTCCAAGGAACGGACGCCCCATGAAGTCGGGGGCAAACTGCAGCCCCACGATTTGTTGCCGTCCATCCGACATCATCTTCGACAGCTTCACCACACCCTTCAGGATGTTGCTGTAGCTTGAGACATTCTCGCCCTGGCCGATGACTTCGTTGCCAGCGTCTATCCGGCGACGGGCGGAGTATTTGTTCAGTTCGACCAATTGAGACACCGTCAGCGTCGAGCAAATGCCACCATGGCGTGCTTCGCAGGATCGGCAGACGGCCGGAGTTTCGATTTCGGGTGATGGTTTTTTATACGTATCCATGTTGCCGCCCTGTTGGACCCGTCCACGCATCGACACCGTCCCGAATGCGCCAGATCTCCGCCTTGTGGGGCAAGAAGTTCCTGATGAACCATGCACGCCGAATGTATCAGTAAATTGATCGAAGTCAAAGGCGGATCGGAAGGCATGGGCTATTATTCGACATAAGACCAATGCTGGACGGAAGCGGAAAAACGCATGTTAAACAAACTACTTCAGCGATATTCTGGTGCCGTCCCGCGCTACACAAGTTATCCGACTGCCCCGCATTTTCATGAGGGAATTAGCCCTGAGACCTACCAGAAATGGTTGTCCGAACTGTCTGCCGAGCATGATGTCTCGCTGTATCTGCACGTTCCTTATTGCGACAGGCTTTGCTGGTTCTGTGCCTGCCATACGAAGCATACGCTGAAATATGAGCCGATCGCCCAATACCTTGAGGCACTGAAACGGGAAATTGCATCCGTTGGCGCAAAAGTCTCACCTGCGGCAAAGGTCACGGCGGTGCATCTGGGTGGCGGCTCCCCAACCATGCTGAGGCCCGATGACATGCGGGCGCTGATGGATTGCCTGAGATCCGCTTTCAGTTTTGCCGGTGACGCCGAGATCAGCGTGGAGATGGATCCCAATGATCTCGATGAGGCACGCTATGACGCGCTTGCCGATATCGGCATGACGCGTGCAAGTCTCGGTGTGCAGGACTTCGACCCTCTGGTTCAAAAGGCAATCAACCGGTTGCAGACGTTTGAACAGACAAAAGGCGTTGTGGACGCTGTTCGGGCGAGGGGTGTTCATTCGGTCAATTGCGACATCCTCTATGGTCTCCCCCATCAGACGCTCGAAACACTGCGCCGCACGGTCGACGACATCCTTTCGCTCTCACCGGATCGGATCGCTCTCTTTGGCTATGCCCATGTGCCGTGGATGAAGAAGCACCAGACCATGATTCCTGAAATAGCGCTGCCGGGCGTCGAGCAGCGTTTCGAACAGATGACACTTGCAGCAGAGCTGCTGCTGACCGCAGGCTATGAGGCAATCGGCATCGATCACTTTGCCCGGTCTGGCGACCAGCTGGCCGTTGCAGCGCGGAGCGGCAAGCTGCGGCGTAACTTCCAGGGCTATACGGATGATGCGGCTGAGGCCCTGATCGGTCTTGGCGCGTCCTCTATCGGGCAGTTGCCGCAAGGTTTCGTGCAGAACATGCCGGCCACAGGTGAATATCAGCGAATGGCCGAAGCCGGTGGTCTTGCTGTCGTGCGCGGAATAGCCTTGTCCGAGGACGACAGGCTTCGGGCGCGTGTCATAGAGGAAATCATGTGCCGTTTCGCTTTTTCTTTTGCGGATATTCGTCTGGCTTTTCCATCCAATGCGGAATCCGTCATCGCGGAAGCGCAACTCTTCGCCGCGTCGAATCGCGACGGTCTATGCGAGATCGATGGCGATGAATTCCGACTGACAGAGACGGGCAAACCTTTTGCCCGCACCGTCGCAGCCCGGTTCGATACCTATCTGTCGAACGGGAAGGGTCGTCATTCGATTGCTGTTTAGGCAACACTCCGACGGCATTTTTCGTTCATGGATAAACTTCCCATTGGCATTCAAGGCCATTTTCCCTATGTGGAACTCATAATATGGGACAAAAAGAGGTATGGGCGTGACCGCTACATTCGACAAAGTTGCCGACATCATTGCTGAAACCAGCGAAATCGACCGCGAGACGATCACGCCGGAAAGCCACACGATCGATGATCTGGGCATCGACAGCCTCGACTTCCTCGACATCGTTTTTGCGATCGACAAGGAATTCGGCATCAAGATTCCGCTGGAGCAGTGGACCCAGGAGGTCAACGAAGGCAAGGTTTCGACAGAGGAATACTTCGTGCTGAAGAACCTCTGCGCCAAGATTGACGAGCTTCGGGCTGCCAAGGGCTGATGGGCCTGCGGCAAGAATAACTTCATGTTGCTTGAATATTTCCAGATGATTGACAAGGTCGAGAGCGTGGATCTCGGCCTTGGTCGTTTGAAGGCGACCTCAATCGTGCCGATGCAGAGCCCCGTGTTCGAGGGGCATTTTCCCGGCATGCCGCTCGTGCCCGGTGTGCTGTTGATCGAGACCATGGCACAGGCCTCCGGCATGCTTCTGCTGGCGGTCAAGGACTTCTCGGCCATGCCCTTCCTGATGTCGGTCGATGGTGCAAAGATGCGCAGTTTCGTCGAACCGGGTGCCTTGCTTGAGATCGACGCGGAACTGGAGCATGACGGCTCCGGCTTTGCCGTTACCAAGGGGAAGATTTCGTCAGGGGGCAAGAAGGTCTGTGACGCTCAGCTGAAGCTGCGGACAGTGCCTTTTGCTGATCTGCCGATTGGTGATGTCGTGCGTAAACGCGCTGAGGAAGTGGGTCTGGTGGCCGCAATTTCGGCTCAAGGTCCCGCTTAAGGCTTGGGCATAGTTTCGCTTCGCTATTGACGGCGGCGATCTTATCGGGAAAACCGCGAGTTTACGTCGGTACTGTCCTTAGGCCGATGAGAGGATAGGATATGGTCAAGAAGCCCAATGATGTGGTGATTACCGGTATCGGGATCGTCACGAGCCAAGGCGCCGGCAAGGAGCCGCATATCGCCCTGTTGTCGGCTGACAGCGCACCGGCTGCCAATGTCGAGACTGAGAAGTTTGCGCCCTACAGCGTTCATCGTCTGCCAGAAATCGATTGGTCCCAGCAAATCCCGAAGCGCGGTGACCAGCGTCAGATGGAGAATTGGCAGCGGCTTGGCGTTTTTGCTGCCGGCCTTGCGCTGGATGATGCCGGCATGAAGGATGACATGGAGGCCTGCGGCACCATGGATCTGATCGTGGCGGCGGGTGGTGGCGAGCGTGACATCGCCGTCGACAGCATGATTGTCGATGAGGCGCTGAAGCGCAATGATCGCGAGAGACTGCTGATCGAGAAGCTCACCACTGAACTCAGGCCGACGCTTTTCCTGGCGCAGTTGTCCAATCTGCTCGCTGGCAATATCTCTATCGTTCACAAGGTGACTGGCTCATCCCGCACTTTCATGGGTGAGGAGTCCGCGGGCATATCCGCTATCGCGACGGCCTTTGCGCGGATCAAGGCGGGTCAGTCGACCCACACGCTCGTCGGTGGCGCCTTCGTTGCGGAGCGCGCCGACATTCTCCTGCTTGTCGAAGGTATTCGCGCGCACCAGACCGGACCCTGGCTGCCGCTCTGGAGCCGCAACGGCGAAAGCGGCGGCGGGATGATGCTTGGTTCTGTTGGCGCATTCCTGCTTTTGGAATCGCGCGAACATGCGGAGGCACGCGGTGCCAAGATCTACGCCGTTCTGGATGCCGTTGAGGGCAATCGCGGCAAACGCGATGGCGGCAAGCTGGAGGAGCGTCTGTCCGGACTTGTATCCTCTGCCGATCAATTGCCGACCGAAGAAACCGTCGTCTTGTCCGGCGCGAGCGGAATGGCGGAGCTTTCATCGCGTGAGAAGCAGGTGCTCGACATGCGTTTCAAGAGAATGGCAATCCGTGGTTTTGCCGGTCTGATCGGACATTCACTGGAAGCGCAGTTTCCGGTCGGACTTGCCCTTGCTGCGCTCGCCGTGGATGGGAATTCCAGGATCCCCGCCTTCGATCCCGGTCACGAGGCCCCCATGGCTAAGGGCGCGCGGCATGCCATCGTGACATCGGTTGGCTATATTCGCGGCGAAGGCCTTGCCGTCATCTCGGCCAATGCGTGAGGAGTTCAGGACATGACGAAGGCGCGCTTTCATGACCATCTCGGACGCCCGATTGTTGCCGTTACGGGCATGGGTGTCATTACATCCCTGGGTCAGGGCCTTGCCGACAACTGGGCGTCTCTGACAGCCGGTCGCTCGGGGATCCACAAGATCGCCCGCTTCGAGACCGAGGGCATGCCGACCCGGATCGGCGGTACCGTCGATTTTATCGGTATTCCGGCCAAAAACGCCGTTGAACGCTCCTATGCCATGGCGCGCGAGACGGCGATCGAGGCCTTGGGGCAGGCAGGTATTTCCGGTGATTTCAACGGTCCACTGTTCCTTGCAGCGCCGCCGGTGGAACCGGAATGGCATGATCGTTTCGCGCTCGCCGAGCGCGCGCCTGCCTCGACGGAACCGGGCGATGCCTATGTGCGCTTCCTCGCTGCGCTGCGGACAAAACCGGATCCGGTCTTCCTCGAATCGGTCCAGTTTGCTTCCATTTCAGAGCGACTCGCCGACCGGTTCGGTACGCGTGGGCTACCGGTGACCCTGTCGACGGCCTGCGCATCCGGGGCAACGGCGATCCAGCTTGGCGTGGAGGCTATCCGCCAGGGACGCACGGACCGTGCGCTGACGGTTGCGACAGATGGTTCGATCAGCCAGGAGGCCGTCATCCGCTTCTCGCTGCTGTCGGCCCTGTCGACGCAGAACGATCCGCCGGAAAAGGCATCCAAGCCGTTCAGCAAGGAACGCGATGGTTTCGTCATTGCCGAAGGTGCCGCAACGCTTGTGCTTGAGTCGCTTGAATCCGCTGTGAGCCGTGGTGCCAAGGTGCTTGGTATCATCAAGGGCTGCGGTGAGAAGGCTGATCATTTCCACCGGACCCGATCGTCTCCGGATGGCGGACCGGCGATTGCGACCATCAAGGCGGCGCTTGCAGATGCCGGGCTCTCGGAAGAGGCCATCGGCTATATCAACGCCCATGGCACATCGACGCCGGAAAACGACAAGATGGAATATGGTGCTATGCTCTCCGTCTTTGGCGATCGTCTGAAGGATGGCATTCCCTGCTCCTCCAACAAGTCGATGATCGGACACACGCTCACGGCTGCGGGTGCGGTCGAGGCGGTGTTTTCGCTGCAGACCATGCTGACAGGGACCTTGCCGCCGACGATCAATTACGTCACGCCGGACCCGGCGATCGTGCTGGATGTGGTGCCCAATACCAAGCGTTCTGCGGATGTCTCGGCGGTCCTGTCGAACTCCTTCGGCTTCGGCGGGCAAAATGCCAGCCTTGTCATGACGCGGGAACCCGAGTAATCGGCAGCCTGAAAGCCTTTGGCAGAAGAAGTGACGCCCAACGGGCGAGGAAAGATCCTATGCGCGCATTGCAACTCGTTGAAGACCGCAAGCTTGAAATCGTCGACCTGCCGGAACCGGAGGCTCCCGGTCCCGGTGAAGTGACATTGAGGGTCAAGGCGGTTGCGCTCAACCATATCGATGTCTGGGGCTGGCGCGGCATGGCCTTTGCCAAGCGCAAGATGCCATTGGTGATCGGTGCGGAAGCGTCCGGCGTCGTCGAGGCAATCGGTCCTGGTGTCGGAAACATCCTGCATGGCCAGCTTGCCGCCGTCTATGGCGCGCGCACCTGTGGCCTTTGCAAGCCGTGCCGGGAAGGGCGCGACAACCTCTGCGAAAACGTGTCCGGCGTTCACGGCTTTCACCTTGATGGTTTTGCCCAGGAAAAAATCAACCTTCCTGCGCGTCTTCTCGTTCCAGCACCGCCCGGTGTCGATGCTGTCGGAGCAGCCCTCTCACCCGTCACCTTCGGGACGGTCGAGCATATGCTGTTTGACAATGCCAAGCTTGAGCCGGGTGAAACCATCCTCGTGCATGCCGGCGGTTCAGGCATCGGGACGGCGGCGATCCAGCTTGCCAAGAAGATGGGCTGCACCGTGATCACGACCGTCGGCTCCGACGACAAGATCGAACCCGCCAAGGCCTTGGGCGCCGATCATGTCATCAACTACCGCAAGGATCGCTTCGAGGGCGTGGTACGCAAGCTCACCAAGAAGAAGGGCGTCGATGTCGTCTTCGAGCATGTCGGCAAGGACACCTGGGCGGGCTCGATGCTCTGCCTGAAGCGCGGTGGTCGTCTGGTCACCTGCGGTTCGACCTCCGGTGTTTCCACCGACATGAACCTCATGATGCTCTTCCAGCAGCAATTGAAGCTTTTGGGCTCCTTCGGATGCCGGATGGAGAACATGGCGAATGCCATGCAGAAGATGGCGCGCGGCATCGTGCATCCGGTGATCGACACCGAAGTCACATTCGATGACATCGACAAGGCATTGGCGCGTATGGAAGGGCGGCAGGTCTTCGGGAAAATCGTCCTCAAGATGGATTGATCTGGTGAAGCAGATCATCACCCGCATCGTTCTGGCGGCTCGAAACCTGTCTCAATGGCTGGTGGCGCAATTTGCTTTCGTGTCCTTGACGCTGCTGAAGCTGTTCCCGGCAGACGCGGCCATCAATTTTGCCGATCGGGTCATGCGGTGGATTGGGCCCAAGACCCGGCGCCACCGCTTGATGCTTACAAACCTTCAGCGCGCCTATCCGGAGAAGAATGCGGCGGAGATCGAGGCAATTGCGCTGGCAAGCTGGGGCCATATGGGCCGGCTTGCGGCGGAATATGTCTTTCTTGACGAGCTTTTCGATTTTGATCCGGCAAAGCCGGGGCAGGGGCGGGTAGAGGTCTCAGGGGTCGATCTCTTCCTCGAGCTGCGTGACAATCCGCGCCCGTTCATCGTCTTTACCGGGCATACGGCCAATTTCGAACTCCTGCCGGTGGCGGGTGCCGCATTCGGGCTTTATGTCACGGTGCTGTTTCGCCCGCCGAACAACCCCTATATCGCGGAAAAGGTTTTTGCCTTTCGTGAGCGGCGGATGGGCAAACTCGTGCCCTCCCATGCGGGGTCCTCCTTCGCGCTTGCGCGCCAGCTTGAGCAGGGCGGTGGCGTGGGCGTCCTTGTGGACCAGAAGTTCTGGAAGGGTGTTGACACGCAGTTCTTTGGCAACCCAGTGAAGACCAATCCGCTTCTGGGAAAGCTTGCCCGCCAGTTCGAATGTGACGTCTATCCGGCGCGCTGCATTCGCTTGCCGGGCAACCGTTTCCGCCTTGAGATCGAACCCAAGGTCGCTTTGCCGCGCAATGAGCGCGGACAATTGGATGTGGCAGCCACGGCGCAGCTGTTGAATGACAAGGTCGAGACCTGGGTGCGTGAGTATCCGGAGCAGTGGCTCTGGTATCATGACCGGTGGAGCATCAAGAACGAGATCTGACAGGCCGGTTGCAGTTAAGGGCCTGACGGGGCCGAAAGGCCTGCCATTGTCGGTGATCTAGATATTTTTTGGGCTTGGCGCATCCGTTCCTGCGCATTCATTGAAGGTGACAGGATCGCGTGTTAACGCTGCGAATCATATGGATTGTGATATCTGTTGTTGTGATGTCACAAGGATGCTGGCGGAGTACGTGGGATTGGCTGCAGATTCATCACCAGAGGATTGCCTGGAGCCGATTTATGAGGCGGTTGTACTGATGAACAGGCAGTTGCAGTGGGCGATTGCCGTTGGCGATGATGCGTTGGTTGATTCTCTGGATCGGCAACTGCACAGCTTGACAACTGCCTTTTTGGCCCACAGGGCTGTCACCTTCTCCGACTTGAACAGGCAGATCCGCTTTGCCATTCAGATGATCGAAGAGAACGCTGATGATCGTGCCAGTGTCCTTCGGCACCTGGCATCTCTTTCGGGACTGATCGATCGTGGTGTCGCGCGGGATGGCTTGGTATCAGGCGGCATGGCATCTTCGCAAACTGGACCTATCGGCGCGGCTTCAATCGCCATTTATGAAAATCTCAGCGACGTCATCTTGAATTGCTTGCCCGAGAAGGTCGCGGTCCTCACCGGTGATTATCGCTAGCTCTTTATCACCCCCGCCCTCGCGAGCGTCATGACGACTACCCCGATCGAGTTGATTGGTCGATCGATCTTCGAGTTTGGTTTTGATGTTGAAAGCCGCCAAGCGCTGGGAGCTCAGCTCGACCGCTGCTTCAACGGTGCGGATGGCACGATTTCCTGTCATATCGTACCGTCGAACGGCCAGCCAGTCGCAGTCACGGGACGGCTGACCGCCATGCGGGATGTGGGAGGCCAGGTTACAGGCGCATTGATCATCTTCGCCCGTTGCAATCATGCAACCGGTGACTTGGCCGCTTAAACGAACGACATTCAGCTTGCATTTTTCGGGATTTGTTTGGCCAGCAAACTCTTGTTTCTGTTGCCGATCTCACGGCTTCAGCGACTGGACCGCAAAATGCATATCCTTGAGGAGATGCTCGCGTTCAAAGGCGATGTGGCGGCGCACGCTTTCGAAAAAGCCTCGCAACATATAGCCGACCGCCTCCATGTTGACCGCCATACCCGATCCAAGCCGCAGCAGGGCGTCCGTCAGCTCCTCGGCAAAGCATTCGTCCTCGCAATGCTCGAACTTCAGCCTCTCCAGAGTTTCATTCAAGGTGTCAGAGCCTCCAGATTTATGCTCGAGATACGGAAACAAGACCGTTTCCTCATAGTGATGCACGCCCTTGAAAAGCGGTCCGAGGGCTTTGGCAGCATAAATGCATTTCTGGCGATTGATCTTGCTGGGAAGTGAATCGGCAATCTCCTCCAGCTCCTCGCAGAGTGCCAGCTGCTCGTCATGCGCCTGATGTAGCCATGCGAGTGAGCCTTCACCATAGGCCATGATCGGCTTGCTGCTGCCTTGCGAGGTTCTTGTCTGCATTGTTCTGTCTCCGACGTGTCTTTCCCGCATGGGGCGAGTTTCCGTCATTTGAGCCTCTTTCTTGGGATACGCAGCTGAGGCTTTGCGTCAGCATCGGGCGATGGTCGGTCTACGTTCATCTTTCTTCTGCTGTGACCAAGCGTCTCAGGAGACGCAGATTTCCGCATTGATTTGGATCAAGGTGCGTTGGCCCCATGAGTGCGATTTGTGCAGTCGACGCGGGAGGATTCTCGATCTTGAGAAGGACTTTCGCGATTTGATCAGCAAGACGTTGGGGGATTCCAACAATGAACTACACGTTTGAGACACTGGTGATGGCGTTGCTCGCCTTCGCTGCGCTGCTCGGGGTTGCCTTTGCCCATGACAGCCTCTTTGCCGCCCATATGTGGGTGGCCTTTTTCGTGCTCGCGGGGGGTACGGTCATCATGTTGAGGCGCATGTCCTTTGCGCCGGTCAACGCAGCGGTCATCGCGCGCTCCAAGTCCGAGTATCAGGACGAGGTGGTGCGCTACGGTGTCATCGCAACAGTCTTTTGGGGCGTCGTCGGCTTTCTGGTTGGGGTCGTGGTGTCCCTTCAGCTTGCCTATCCGGACCTCAACCTGGGACCCTATCTGACATTCGGTCGTCTTCGTCCCTTGCACACATCAGCGGTCATTTTCGCGTTTGGCGGCAACGCCCTGATTGCGACCTCGTTCTATGTCGTGCAGCGGACCTCGCGCCAGCGTCTGTTTGGCGGCAATCTGCCCTGGTTTGTCTTCTGGGGCTACCAGTTCTTTATCGTGATGGCCGCGACCGGCTATCTCCTCGGCATCACCCAGGGCCGTGAATATGCCGAGCCGGAATGGTATGTCGATATCTGGCTGACGATCGTCTGGGTCGCCTACCTGATCACCTTCATGGGCACGATCATGACCCGGAAGGAGAGCCACATCTATGTGGCGAACTGGTTCTACCTGTCCTTCATCGTCACGATTGCCATGCTGCATATCGTCAACAATCTGGCGATGCCGATCTCGTTCCTTGGCGTGAAGAGCTACTCGGCCTTTTCAGGCGTTCAGGATGCCCTGACGCAGTGGTGGTATGGCCACAATGCGGTCGGCTTCTTCCTGACCGCAGGCTTCCTTGGAATGATGTACTATTTCGTTCCAAAGCAGGCAGGCCGTCCGGTCTATTCCTATCGGCTGTCGATCATCCACTTCTGGGCCCTGATCTTCATGTATATCTGGGCTGGTCCGCACCATCTGCACTACACGGCTTTGCCTGACTGGGCGCAGACACTCGGTATGGTCTTTTCGATCATGCTCTGGATGCCTTCCTGGGGTGGTATGATCAACGGTCTGATGACGCTGTCCGGCGCCTGGGACAAGATCCGTACGGATCCGATCATCCGCATGATGGTCATTGCGATCGCCTTCTATGGCATGTCGACCTTCGAAGGTCCGATGATGTCGATCAAGGCCGTCAACTCGCTCAGCCACTATACCGAATGGACCATTGGTCACGTTCACTCCGGTGCCCTTGGCTGGGTTGGCATGATCACCTTCGGTGCCGTCTACTACCTGACGCCGAAGCTGTGGAACCGCAACCGCCTCTATTCGCTGCGGATGGTCAACTGGCATTTCTGGCTCGCCACGCTCGGCATCGTCGTCTACGCGGCCGTCATGTGGGTCGCCGGTATCCAGCAGGGCCTGATGTGGCGCGAATACGACAGCCAGGGCTTCCTGGTCTACTCCTTCGCGGAGTCTGTTTCTGCCATGCATCCCTATTACGTGCTCAGAACGGTCGGCGGTGCCATGTACCTCGTTGGCGGTGTGATCATGGCCTACAACATCGCCATGACCATCTTTGGTTACGAGCGTGAGGAAGCGCCGATCACCGGCTCGACCGCACCTGCTGCCCTGCAGCCAGCTGAATAAGAAGGAAGGCTCATATGTCTATTCTTGATAAACACGCAATCCTCGAGAAGAATGCGAGCCTTCTCTTCCTCGGATCCCTGGTGGTTGTCACCATCGGGGGTATCGTGGAAATCGTCCCGCTGTTCTATCTTGAGAACACCATCGAAAAGGTGGAGGGCATGCGGCCCTACGCTCCGCTCGAACTGGCCGGACGCAACATCTATATCCGCGAAGGCTGCTATGTCTGTCATAGCCAGATGGTCCGTCCGTTCCGGGACGAGGTTGAGCGCTATGGTCACTACAGCCTTGCTGCAGAGTCCATGTACGATCATCCGTTCCAATGGGGATCTAAGCGTACCGGACCGGATCTTGCCCGCGTCGGTGACCGCTACTCGAATGAGTGGCATGTCCAGCACCTGGTTGATCCGCGCTCCGTCGTGCCGGAATCGATCATGCCGAGCTATGCCTTCCTGAAGGAGACACCGCTCAAGATCACCGATGTCGGCATGATGCTTTCTGCGAACCGTGCGGTCACCGTTCCCTATACAGACGAGATGATTGCCGAGGCCGAAGCTGACCTTGAAGCCCAGGCCGATCCAAATGCCGATACGGACGGGCTTCTGGCCCGCTATCCGAAGGCCAAGATCGGTGACTTTGATGGCGATCCGGCAAAGCTGACCGAGATGGACGCGCTGGTTGCCTATCTCCAGATGCTCGGCACCTTGGTGGACTTTTCCACCTATGACGACGCATCCGGTTATCGCTGAGGAGGCTGGAATGGAAACCTATACAGCTTTGCGCCAATTCGCCGACAGCTGGGCCCTGCTTGCCATGGTCATCTTCTTCATCGGCGTGATCATCTTTACCTTCCGCCCCGGTGGCAAGAAATCTGCCGACCACGCGGCTCATATCCCTCTCAGGGAGGATTGAAAAATGGCTGACAAAAAACACATCGACGAAATCAGCGGCGTCGAAACAACCGGCCATGAGTGGGACGGTATTCGCGAATTGAACAATCCGATGCCGCGTTGGTGGGTTTGGACCTTCTACGCGACCATCGTCTGGTCGATCGGCTATACCATTGCCTACCCGGCCTGGCCGCTCCTGACCGACAACACCAAAGGCCTGCTCGGCTATTCGAGCCGCGCGGAAGTCGCAGAGGAAATCGAGACCGCCAAGCTAGCCCAGTCCGGCTATCTGGAACGGATCGCCGAATTGCCACTCACGGAGATCGTTGCGGATCGTGAACTGGTTCAGTTTGCTGTGGCCGGAGGCGCGGCTGCCTTCCGCGTGAATTGTTCCACATGCCACGGCTCGGGAGCTGCCGGTGGCCCTGGCGGCTATCCGAACCTCAACGATGACGACTGGCTGTGGGGTGGCGATCTCGATTCGATCTACACCACCATTGCCCACGGCATTCGCTACACCAATGACCCGGACAGCCGTGTATCCGAGATGCCCGCCTATGCGGACATCCTTCAGCCGGAGGAGATCAGACAGGTTGCGGCCTATGTCGTCAGCCTGACGGGAACACCTCGCGATGCATCGATGGTGGAGCCAGGGCAGCAGATCTTCATGGATAACTGCGCGGCCTGCCATGGCGACGATGCGCGAGGCATTCGCGATCTCGGTGCGCCAAACCTGGCCGATGCCATCTGGCTGAAGGCTGAAGGTGAAGCCGGGATTGCTGCACAGATTGCGCAACCCAAGCATGGCGTCATGCCAGGTTGGGTCGGTCGTCTCGGTGATCCGACGATCAAGCAACTGGCGGTCTTCGTGCACTCGCTCGGCGGTGGCGAATGAGGTTTTGCAAGGCGCGGATGGCAGCAATGGAAGCGCCGTCCCATCCTTGCGGAAACTCCCGTGCTCAGCCTTTTGTCTTTGAAACTGGCCCCGGCAAACCTGCCGGGGCCTTTTCCTTTGGCCCCGTCAATCTGGCATCCGTCAAAATATGCGGCGGTTCGCCGCTGCTTGACTTAAGTCAAGGTGCGGATGGGCTCGACGAGGGAAAAGGGAAACCGAAGCAAAAGGTTCTCTGTCATGGATGTTCAACATCAACCCAATTCCGCCGACGAACCCGCCATCGAGCGGGTGGACGTCGAAGCCGTAAACTCGGCAGCGCGCCGGAAACCACTCTATGAGGCGCGCAAGAAGATTTTCCCGAAGCGGGCGGAGGGGCAGTTCCGCCGGTTCAAGTGGATCGTGATGGCGGTGACACTTGGAATCTATTATCTGACACCCTGGCTACGCTGGGATCGGGGCGAATTTGCACCCGACCAGGCGGTCTTGATCGATCTTGCCCATCGGCGCTTTTATTTCTTCTTCATCGAAATCTGGCCGCAGGAATTCTTTTTCGTTGCTGGCCTGTTGGTTATGGCCGGCTTTGGTCTCTTTCTGCTCACCTCTGCCGTCGGTCGCGCCTGGTGCGGCTATACCTGTCCCCAGACGGTCTGGGTCGACCTCTTTCTGGTGGTCGAACGGGCGATTGAAGGAGACCGCAATGCGCGGATCAAGCTGGAAGGTGCGCCCTGGGGCTTCGACAAGATCACCAAGCGGGTTTCCAAACATGCGATCTGGTTGCTCATTGCCGTGCTGACGGGCGGCGCCTGGATATTCTATTTTGCCGACGCGCCGACGCTCGCCTGGGATTTCGTGACAGGTAATGCAGCGCCTGTTGCCTATATAACGGTCGCGATCCTCACTGCCACGACCTACGTCTTTGGCGGGCTGATGCGGGAGCAGGTCTGCATTTATATGTGCCCTTGGCCGCGTATCCAGGCTGCGATGCTGGATGAGAAATCGCTGGTCGTCACCTATAATGACTGGCGGGGAGAGCCGCGCACGCGTCACGCCAAAAAGGCGGTGGCAGCGGGACAGTCAGTGGGCGATTGTGTTGACTGCAATGCCTGCGTTGTCGTCTGTCCCATGGGCATTGATATTCGTGATGGTCAGCAGCTTGAGTGCATTACCTGCGCGCTTTGCATTGATGCCTGCGATAATGTCATGGACAAGATCGGCAAGCCCCGTGGTCTTATCGCCTATTCGACGCTTGAGGAATACCAATCGAATATGGCTCTCGCCACAAATAATGGTGCGAGTGCCATTGACCCGACGCGGGTGCGCAAGCCTGACGGCTCGTTCAGCGACAAGGTGCGCCATTTCGACTGGAAGGTGATCTTCCGCCCAAGGACGCTGATGTATATGGCGGTCTGGCTGGCTGTTGGTGTAGCCCTCTTCGTTGCTCTGCTGAGCCGCGATCGCCTCGAGCTGAACGTCCTGCATGATCGCAATCCGCAATATGTGCTTGAGTCCGACGGCTCGATCCGCAATGGCTATACGATCCGCATCCTCAACATGATCCCTCAGCCCCGCGACATCCAGATCACGCTGGACTGGTTGCCGGAAGCGACGATGAAGATCAATGGCGTCTCGGAGGCGCCGGGCAAGTCCTTCACCGTGTCCGCCGAGCCCGACGAGGCCACGACCCTCAAGGTTTTCGTGACCCTTCCTGGCGACAAGGTCGCCTGGGCATCCGAGGAAATCCGCTTCATCGCCGAAGATACACAGAGCGATGAACGCGACGAATATGTTTCAGTCTTCAACGCTCCGGGAGCCAGCAGATGAACACGCAAACAAAGACCGGTTTCACCTTTACGGGATGGCATATGCTGGCCAGCATGCTCGCCTTCTTCGGAACGATCATCACGGTGAACTTCACCATGGCCTATCTGGCCAGTTCGACCTGGAGCGGGCTCGTGGTGAAGAACACCTATGTTGCGAGCCAGGAATTCAACGGCAAGACAGCCGCGATCCGCGCCATGCTGGCGACAGGGATTGAGGGCGAGTTGACAGTCGATCGGCGAGGGGTCGTCTATCATCTGACCATGCCGGATCAGCAGGTGGTCGAAGCGGATGTGGTGACCGCGCATTTCAAGCGCCCGGTCGGAGAGAAGCAGAATTTCATGCTGACCCTGCTGCCAGCGGGTGACGGGCGCTTTGTTGCCAGCAAGGAGATTCTGGACGGTGGCTGGATTGTCGAATTGATCGCCAGCCGCGATGGCCAAACCATCATGCACGAAGCCGAACGCATTTTTGTGGCGGGAGAATAAGTCATGAGTTGCTGCGCCGCCGGAACGGAAGGTGCACTGGACCTTGAGCGCGCGCCGCACAAGCTACCTTCGGCCGAGGAACTGGTGATTTCAAGCCGCAGTGTCGGTCCCGGCCTGATGCAGACCGATCTTGCGGTTCCGGCCGTTCATTGCGGCACCTGCATTACGACGGTCGAACAGGCCCTGCGCGCGCTGCCACAGGTGGAGCGTGCGCGCGTCAATCTGTCGACCAAGCGCGTGTCGGTCGTCTGGCGCGAAACGGTTGACGGCGTCGAGAGCGATCCTGTTGATCTGCCGCGTGCCATTGCCGCGACCGGATACGACTCTCATCTCTTCACCGCTGCCGAGCAGGCGTCGGATACTTTGCGCAACCAGTTGATCCGTGCCGTCGCCGTTTCCGGCTTTGCTGCGACCAATATCATGCTTCTCTCCGTTTCCGTCTGGTCGGGTGCGGATGCGGCAACGCGGGATCTGTTTCACTGGATTTCCGCGATGATCTGTGCGCCGGCTTTGATTTATGCCGGGCGGTTTTTCTACCAGTCGGCCTGGAATGCAATACGGCATGGTCGGACCAATATGGATGTGCCAATTGCGATCGGGATCACGCTTTCCTATTTCGCCTCGCTCTGGGAAACGATGAACCATGGCGAGCACGCCTATTTCGACGCGACCGCATCGCTCCTGTTTTTCCTGCTGATTGGCCGCACCCTTGACCATGTCATGCGTGATCGTGCGCGTTCTGCCATCAGCGGTCTTGCGCGGCTCAATCCTCGCGGCGCCATGGTGGTCGGCATTGATGGATCACGCGAGTACCGGGCAATTGACGAGATATCGGTCGGTGATCAAATCGCCATTGCAGCCGGCGACCGCATCCCGGTCGACGGGCGGGTGATTGGCGGCGGAAGCGATATCGACATGTCGATCGTCAATGGCGAAAGCGCGCCGGTTCCGGTGAAACCGGGCGATCTCGTGCAGGCCGGCACACTCAGTCTGACGGGATCGCTGACGATCGAGGCGACGGCTACGGCCCGCAACTCGTTCCTCTCCGAAATCATCAACCTGATGGAAGCGGCCGAAGGCGGACGCGCCCGATATCGCCGCATTGCCGATCGCGCGGCCCAGTACTACTCGCCGGTCGTGCATCTCCTGGCGATCTCGGCCTTCTTCGCCTGGGGTTTTTATGATGGCGACTGGAAGCATGCGATGATGGTCGCCATTGCGGTCCTGATCATCACTTGCCCCTGTGCGCTTGGTCTTGCCGTGCCCGTCGTACAGGTTGTTGCCGCCGGGCGGCTTTTCAAGGCGGGCATCATGGTCAAGGATGGCTCGGCGATGGAGCGCCTTGCTGAAATCGATATGATCGCCTTCGACAAGACGGGCACCCTGACACTCGGGCGACCGAAGCTTGTGGCCGATCATGCCATGGATCCGAACACCATGGCGCTTGCTGCAGGGCTTGCGGTCCATTCCCGACATCCGTTGTCACAGGCGCTGGCAAGGGCACAGGCGGGACCGGTCACCGTCTTTGACGGGGTTAAAGAGATCCCCGGTTCGGGCATCGTCGCTCACAAGGGTGAGGACGTCTACCGATTGGGCAATCGGCGCTTCGCCTGTGAAGGGCAGGGCAGTGGCCGTGCAGACAGCGCCTATTCGGAGGTCGTTCTTTCGAAGAACATGGTCGAAATTGCTGCTTACCGCTTCGAAGATATGTTGCGTCCGCATGCTGTCGCGGCCATTGCCGATGTGAAGCGGCGCGGTTTTACCCTCGGCATCCTCTCGGGCGACCGTGCGCCGGTCGTGTCGGCGATTGCGGGCAAGCTCGGCATAGCCAACTGGAAGGCGGACCTGTCACCCAAGGAGAAAGCCGGCTTCTGTGCAGAGGCGGAGACAGAGGGGGCCAAGCTTCTGATGGTCGGCGACGGGATCAATGATGCGCCGGCCTTGACCGCTGCCCATGTGTCGATGGCACCGGCGACTGCTGCTGATGTCGGGCGCCAGGCTGCCGACTTCGTCTTCATGCGCGACGGGTTGGATGCGGTTCCCTTTGCCATTGAAGCCTCGCAACGGGCCGGGCGTCTGATCAAGGAAAACTTCGCTCTCGCGATTGGCTACAATGTGATTGCGGTCCCGATCGCTCTTCTGGGCTATGCGACGCCCCTGATTGCCGCGGTTGCCATGTCGACCTCTTCCATCATCGTGGTGGTCAATGCCCTGCGACTCAACCGCCTGACCATTGCCACCGACACGCTTGCTGACAGCGGCAGCGCTGTCGTATCGCCCTCGAAAGCGAGGTTTGCCGCATGAATATGCTGATCTACCTGATCCCGATCGCGCTTTTTCTCGGTGGCCTTGGGCTGGTTGCCTTTCTCTGGTCGCTGAAGAGCGGCCAGTATGAGGATCTCGATGGTGCCGCCTGGCGGGCCATCAGCGAAGACGACGACCGCCCGGAGCGCTGAGCCGTTTTTTTGTTGACCAATTGATCAAGTTTTGACCTTGCCGCCTTTGGGTGAGGATGCGAAAACGAGCCTCTTTAATCGATTTGCATGTGGAGGCTTTATCGTGCAGCAAGCGGAAATCGGACTGATCGGTCTTGGCGTCATGGGCTCCAATCTGGCGCTCAATATTGCCGAAAAGGGCAATCGCATCGCGGTTTTCAACCGCACGCCGGCGCGCACGGACGAATTCCTCGCAGAGGCTGGCGATCTGGCCGGCCAGATCATCGGTTGCCATACGATCGAAGAGTTCGTCGCCGCCATCCGTCCGCCGCGTCCGATCATCATCATGATCAAGGCCGGTGACGCCGTTGATCAGCAGATGGCAGCCCTTATGCCGCATCTCGCGAAGAACGACATCATGATCGACGCAGGCAATGCCAATTTCCGCGATACGGTTGCGCGTTTCGAGCGGCTCGCCGGAACCGACGTGACCTTTATCGGCATGGGTGTGTCCGGTGGCGAGGAAGGTGCCCGTCACGGTCCGTCGATCATGGTCGGCGGCACCGAGGAAAGCTGGAAGCGCGTCGAACCCGTCCTCACTTCGATCGCTGCCAAATTCAACGGTGAGCCCTGCGTTGCCTGGCTCGGCACCGATGGCGCCGGTCACTTCGTCAAGACGATCCACAATGGCATCGAATATGCCGACATGCAGATGATCGCAGAGATCTACGGCATCTTGCGCGATGGTCTGAAGATGTCGGCTGCCGAAATCGGCGAGATCTTCGGCCAGTGGAACAAGGGCCGACTGAATTCCTACCTGATCGAGATCACCGAAAAGGTGCTGAAGGCGACCGATCCGGAAACCGGCAAGCCGATGGTTGACATGATCGTCGATGCCGCTGGTCAGAAGGGCACCGGCAAGTGGTCGGCCATCGAGGCGCAAAACCTCGCGGTTGCCGCATCCGGCATCGAGGCCGCCGTTGCCGGTCGCGTGCTGTCCTCGCTGCGCGAAGAGCGTATTGCGGCCGAAAAGCTTTTCGGCCTGCCCGCACTGGCCGAGGCGCCGAAGGACAAGGCCGCTTTCATCGCCGATCTCGAGAACGCGCTGCTCGCCGCCAAGATCGCGGCCTATGCTCAGGGCTTTGCGGTCATGTCTGCGGCGTCTGCCGAATTCAACTGGTCGCTCCCAATGCCGACAATTGCCAAGATCTGGCGCGCTGGCTGCATCATCCGTTCGCAGTTCCTCGACGAGATAACCTCGGCCTTCACCAAGGATCCGAACGTTGCCAACCTCGTGGTAACTCCTGCCTTCGCCGAGATGGTCAAGGAAACCGATGGTGCGCTGCGTCGGGTCGTCGCGCATGCAGCGCTGTCGGGCCTTCCGGTTCCGGCGCTGTCGTCGGCGCTCTCCTATTTCGACACCTATCGTCGCGGTCGCGGCACGGCGAACCTCATCCAGGCGCAGCGCGATTTCTTCGGAGCGCATGGCTTCGACCGCCTCGACGGCAAGGACATTCATCACGGCCCCTGGGCCGGCCAGTTCTGAGTTCGTCAGAAGACGTGCAGAGGGGTCGAGGTCCGATATCCGGTGATGTCGGGCCTCGTTTTTGTTGGGAGCCTTTTCATGACAGACATGCTGACACTTCTGGGGACCAAGGGTGGTCCGGCAATTCGGCCAGGCGGACCCAATCCGACATCAAGCCTGCTGACGCTTTCCGGTCGGCGGATCGTCATTGATTGCGGTCTGGGCGTCTCTCGGGCTCTTGTCGAGACCGGTATGCTGCTCAAGGAGCTGGACCTGATTTTCATCACGCATCTGCATTCTGACCATGTTCTGGAGCTTGGTCCGCTTCTCCATACCGCCTGGACCACCGGCCTTGCCCACCAGGTCACCGTGTATGGCCCTTGCGGCACACAGGCGCTCTGGCAGGGCTTCCTGCAATCGATGGCATTCGACATCCAGATCCGAATCGATGACGAGGGGCGGCCAGATCTGGCGCAGCTGGTGACGATCGTGGAATACGGTCCGGGGCTCGTCCTCGATGGTGACGGGTTGCGAGTGGACGCGCTTCGTGTCGATCACCCGCCCGTCACGGATTGCTTTGCGCTCAAGTTCGGTGGGAATGGCAAGACCATCGTGTTTTCAGCCGATACGGCCTATTTCGCGCCGCTTGCCGAGTTCGCGACCGGGGCGGATGTTCTTGTGCATGAGGCGATGTTGCCTGAAGGCATCGAAGGCATCGTCCGTCGGACGGGCAATGGCGCTCGTCTTTACGAGCATCTGGTCGCGTCACACAGTTTCGCTGCCGAGGCCGGTCGTGTTGCTGCGGATGCCAGGGTTGGCTGCCTTGTCTTGAATCACCTGATTCCTGCCGATGATCCAAACTTTGGCGAAAAAGACTGGATAGAAGCGCTCCAGCCTGTTTGGTCTGGACCGCTCGTTGTTGGAAAAGACGGCATTTCAGTGCCATTGTGATTGGCCAGCAACGTTTGGCCTGGGAATTCGGTTCAACGGATAAAATGCGATCGATTCGATTGAGTGGCAGTTAACATCTCGACCTTAGCGTCGGGAGGCAATTAATAAAGTCTTTCGATTTCAGGCGCCCTTCGATGTTGTCCGTTAACGTCCCCACAATTCTGCTTGGCGGGTTTGCCACCCTTTCCGTGCTTTGTGTCGTATATTTGCGGAGCTGGTGGGCAGAGCCCCAGCGTCACGATTACGCAATTCTCGCATCCGCGATGGGTAGTGGTGGCGCGGACGCATTCTTGGGCGCCTTTCATCATGGGGGCTATCATTTCTTGACTGTCTCGGTCGCGCAGGGGCTCATGCTTCTCGGCATGGCGCTGGCATGGCAGGGCTTGCGTCTTTTTGACGGACGCAGCATCTACATTCGACTGGCTGCCGTTGGGCCTGCGCTCTGGGTTCTGCTGAGCTTTTCGGTGCCTGCGCTGCAGCTTGACGGTAATCTTCGTTTCGTCGTCGGTCTGGCATTTGCAAGCGGCTATTCTGCTCTGATGGTCTGGGAGCATCTTACCGGCGGCGGCAATGAGTATCTGCCGAGTCGTCCTTTGCTGCTTCGGTGGTTCACACTATCGACCGTGACGATGATCGCGGGCACGCTGGCTGCAGTGGTCCAGCCTCTCCCACCGGCTGCGCTGACCGGTGAGACCGCGCCTCTTTGGTACAAGGTTCTGTTGCTTGTCCTCTTTACCAACGCCCTAGCTGCGAGTGTTTCATTGCAAGTCTTGTCCAAGGAACGGCTGCAGCGTGAGGCGCATTGGGCGGCGGCGACCGATAGGCTGACGGGGCTGGCCAACCGCGGCAGTTTCCTTTCTCTGTTAGAGACATTATCGACGAAAGTGCGCGGAGAGGGCGCTTTCCTCTATGTCGACGTGGATCATGTCAAACGGATCAACGACCGCTTCGGACATTCGGGTGGCGATATGGTCTTGAAGACATGCGCCTCGCTCATTTCACGCGAACTGCCGCAAAACGCGCTCGTAGGTCGTTTGGCAGGTGCGGAATTTGCCGCCTATGTGCCTGACTGTGATGTCGCGCGGGCAGAAGCGCTCGGAAACACGATCCGTGAAAGCGTGGCAGAACAGATGTTCATCCTCGCGGACGAGATCGTGTCGGTGACCGTGAGCATAGGTGTTGCTCATGGTGCCATGCAGGTTTCACCCGATGAGTTGCTGAAACGCGCCGACGCCGCGCTTCATACTGCAAAAGTTGGTGGTCGCAACTCGGTCGTGGTCTGGAATGACGGAGATGCGCCATCCTTCGCCTGATGGTGTTGCATGTCGGACGATGTTTCCCGGCTCCCCCCCGCTGTGACAGGGTCTGGCACTTTCCTGCGCCTATGTTCTGCGAAGGCTGCCATAGGTCGCAAGCCTCAGCACGATTTCGAAAGGCCCACGACCCAATAGCTTCACAAGGAGGCCTGTCATCGCGAATGAAGGGCGCTCTAACCGCCGTGCTGACGGTAGGGTGTCATGGCAAGAACTGGCACCAGCCGGACCCTGCCGCGACGGCCCTGCGGCTCAGTGCTCTTCATGACGGGCTTGTTGCCCTTATTCTTTCAGGGCTTGATGCAATTTCGCCTGCCGAAGCGGAACGACATCTCCGCCACGCGTTTCTTCTCGAATGCCAGGGAAGTTTTGAGCCGCGCTGACCAGTGGCTCGGGTGTTATGGAACGAACGAAGACTCCTGGCCTGAGGTCATGCCGTGTGCCAGTGCGGTTCACTGAGGCTTTGCAACAGGCTCGCATCCACACCATCGATCCTCGCGATGATTGCCTTTGCCAGTTCACGACCGGCGTTGCGTACATCTTCCTCTGCCGTGATTATGTCGGAGTTGATCCAGCTTAGAAGTGGCAACCCTTGCTTGGATACAAGATCGAAGGCCTTGCCGATTGGCTTGCCAACTGCCTCTGCCGCCGCATGCACGGCAATCGTTGCACTGCCTGAGGAGGAGATAAGGCCATCCGGCGCATTCTTGCCGCGCATGATATCTTCAATCTTTTGCCGGATTTCCTGGATTGGTGCATCGATGTTGACGGGCAGGGGGACTTCTTCAGCCCCGAAATCCTTCAAACCCTGCAGGAAGCCGCTGCGGGTATGGGCGTAATAGGTCATCTTGCTGGGCGGGGCCAGCAGGGCAATTCGACGGCGACCGCGATCACGCACGAGTCGTTGGACGGCGCCATAGGCGAAGCTCTCATTGTTGAAGTCGTGATAGGGGTGGTCTATTCCCATGTCGGTCCGGCCATGGGTGGCAAAGGGCATGTTCTGCTCATACAGAAGCTTCACCCTGCTGTCCTGTGGCTCTATCCGAGAGATGATCACGCCATCAGCTGAGCCCGTCTCCAGGATATAGCGCACCGGCACCATGGGGTCCTTGCTATGGGCATGCGGCGTCACGACAATGTGGTAAGGCGTGCCGGACAATACTTCGGAAATGCCGACGATCATCTGGCTGGAAAATCCCAGAATTTCTTCATCGATGCCCAACACGAGGGCAATAACATTTGTCTTGCCGGTTCTGAGGCGAACGCCAGCTCGATTGGGCTGGTAACCCAATTGGCGAGCGACCATCCGCACCCGTTGTTTTGTCTCTGCCCCAATGTCAGGGGCATCCTTCAAGGCGCGGGATACGGTGGTTATTCCAAGGCCCGTCATGAAGGCAATTGTCTTCAAGGTCGGTCGTTCTCTCGGCGTCACGGGCGTTGCCAAGTCGCCTTCAAGCTGATCCACCATGGTCTCCCCTGCACATCCTTAGGGCCTTCTTATAGTTGCCTTTTCCATCCCTGCAAACAGTCAGCAACCGAGAAGTCCCAACCTCCCAAGAGGCAAAATCTGTAACGATACAGCTTCTTTGTCGAGAGTTTTTTTGGCAATAGGCGTGATCGAATGCAACCTTTGCGATTATTCTCGCGCAGAGCGCAGGAGAATCCCAGGCTTTCGACAAATATTTGTTGCTGGGCAGCACAATTTGGCTGAAGTCAACCTAAATGACGACAAAACCCCCTGAATTTGGATGCCGCGATGCGGTATCAGGGGAATTCGAAAACGCTTTAAACGTGGAAACTGAATGCAACCATAACGGGAATTAATCGATTTAAAGAATATTTTGAGCCGTATCGGTTGCGCAAGCCCTAGGTTTTGGACTAGATTTTTCCGGCAACGTTTCAGTGAGGGAGGAGACTCATGAATTTTCGTAGTTTTGCAGCCGCTTTGGCGGCAACCGTCGCGCTGCCGTTTGCGTCTGCAAACGCAACGGAGCTTGAAGTAACGCATTGGTGGACGTCTGGTGGCGAGGCGGCAGCGGTTGCCGAGCTGGCCAAGGCGTTCGATGCGACCGGCAACAAATGGGTCGATGGTGCGATCGCCGGTGGCGGTGGTACGGCTCGTCCCATCATGATCAGCCGCATCACCGGTGGCGATCCGATGGGTGCCACACAGTTCAACCACGGCCAGCAGGCGCTGGAACTGGTCGAGGCGGGCCTGATGCTCGATTTGACCGATGTTGCTGAAGCCGAAGGGTGGAAAGAAAAGATCTTCCCGCCGTCGCTTCTGGAAGCCTGCACGGTCGATGGCCGGATCTATTGCGCGCCGGTCAATATTCACTCGCCGGAGTGGCTGTGGCTCTCGAACCAGGCCTTTGCCGATGCCGGCGTTCCGGTTCCGACCAATTGGGACGAGTTCGTCGCCGCAGCGCCGGCTCTCGAAAAAGCCGGCAAGATTCCGCTGGCGCTCGGCAATCAGCCCTGGCAATCCAACCTTGCCTTCGGCGCAATGACGGTTGCTGTTGCCGGCATGGACGTCTGGAAGAAGGTCAATATCGAAAAGGACATGGACGCAGCTGCCGGTCCGGAAATGGCCAAGGTCTTCGCCGCCGCCGCCGATGCCCGCAAGCTCGCTGCCAAGTCGACCGTCCAGGACTGGAACCAGGCCACCAACCTCGTGATCACCGGCCAGGCCGGCGGTCAGTTGATGGGTGACTGGGCGCAGGGCGAATTTGCCGTCGCCGGCAAGGTCGCCGGTCAGGACTACACCTGCCTGCCGGGCCTCGGTGTCAACGAATATCTGTCGACCGGTGGCGACGCCTTCTACTTCCCCAAGCTGAACGATCCGGAAAAGGAAAAGGCTCAGAAGGAACTGGCGGCTCTGATGGTCTCCAAGGAAGTGCAGGTCGCCTTCAACCTGAAGAAGGGTTCGCTGCCGATCCGTGGCGACGTTGATCTGAGTGCAGCCAATGACTGCATGAAGAAGGGCCTGAAGATCCTTGCCGATGGCAATCTCGTGCCGACGGGTGACATGGTCTGGTCCCCGGACGTCGTCAAGCAGAACGAAGACCTGATGGTCGAGTTCTGGAAGTCCGACATGTCGCCGGAAGAAGCCCACAAGAAGTGGGTCGAAAATCTGAAGAGCGGTGCCTGATCGGTACGCAATCAAACGGATTGTCCGGGTCGTCAGCCCGGGCAATCCCGCGCATACAGGGGAGGTTTTGCCATGTCGCGCGTCAAGCGGCCAAACAGGCTGTTTCGCAATCTCAACGGCAAGATCGCGGCTTTGCCCATGATCTTTACAGCACTCGTCGTCTTTGTCGGCGGAACGCTCTGGACCGTTTTATATTCTTTCACCAATTCGAAGCTTTTGCCGCGGACCAATTTCGTCGGTTTTGATCAGTATGAACGCCTCTGGCGGACCAGTCGCTGGCTCGTATCCATCGAAAACATCATGATCTATGGTGTGTTGTCGCTGGTCTTTACCATTGTCATCGGTTTCCTGCTGGCCGTTCTGCTTGACCAGAAGATCCGCTATGAAGACGCGTTCCGAACCATTCTGCTCTACCCCTTCGCCCTGTCCTTTATCGTCACCGGTCTGGTCTGGCAGTGGATCCTCAATCCCGACTTTGGCATCCAGTCGATCGTGCGCAGCCTTGGTTGGACGAGTTTTGAATTCAATCCGCTTTATGACCCCGATATCGTCATCTACGGCATTCTGATCGCGGGCCTGTGGCAAGGTACGGGCTTTGTCATGTGCATCATGCTGGCTGGATTGCGGGGCATCGACGAAGACATCTGGAAGGCGTCGCGGGTTGACGGGATTCCCAAATGGCGGACCTATATCTTCATCATCATCCCGATGATGCGTCCGGTCTTCATCACGGCGCTGGTTCTCATTGCTGCCGGCATCGTCAAGCTCTACGACCTCGTGGTCGCCCAGACCTCCGGTGGTCCCGGAAATGCGTCTGAAGTGCCGGCAAAATACGTCTATGACTATATGTTCCAGGCGCAGAATCTCGCCCAGGGCTTTGCTGCCTCGACGATGATGCTGCTGACAGTGCTGATTGTGCTCATCCCCTGGGCCTATCTGGAATTCGGCGGGAGGCGCAAACATGGTTGATCACGTCATGACCGGCCCGCGCGGGGCGAAACCGAAACGCATCCTGTCGCGCCGCAACATCATTCTTTACGGCATTCTGGCGCTTGTAAGCCTCTACTACCTGCTGCCGCTCTGGGTGATGGTTGTCACTTCTCTCAAGGGGATGCCCGAAATCCGGCTCGGCAACATCTTTGCGCCGCCGGTCGAAATCACCTTTGAACCCTGGGTCAAGGCCTGGGCCACGGCCTGCACCGGGCTCAATTGCGACGGGCTTTCGCGTGGCTTCTGGAACTCGGTGCAGATCCTGGTGCCCTCCGTGGTGCTTTCGATCCTGATTGCCTCGATCAACGGCTATGCGCTGGTGAACTGGAAGTTCAAGGGTTCCGAAGTCTTCTTCACGATCCTGATTTTCGGTGCCTTCATACCCTATCAGGTGATGCTCTATCCGCTGGTCATCCTGCTGCGTGAAATGGGGCTTTATGGCAGCCTCAGCGGCTTGGTCATCGTGCATACTATCTTCGGCATGCCGATCCTGACGCTGTTGTTCCGCAATTATTTCGTGTCATTGCCGGAAGAACTGTTCAAGGCCGCGCGCATAGACGGGGCTGGCTTCTGGCAGATCTATTTCCGCATCATGCTGCCCATGTCGCTGCCGATCTTCGTGGTCGCAATCATCCTGCAGGTTACCGGCATCTGGAACGACTTCCTGTTCGGTGTGGTCTACACCCGTCCCGAACACTATCCGATGACCGTTCAGCTCAACAATATCGTCAATTCCGTTCAGGGCGTGAAGGAATACAATGTCAACATGGCAGCAACGCTTCTGACCGGGGCGGTTCCCCTCATCGTCTATTTCCTGTCCGGACGCCTGTTCGTCCGCGGGATCGCCGCCGGCGCAGTCAAGGGTTAATGTCATGCAGCACAGTGTCTCCATCAAAGATCTTTCCTTGAGCTTCGGCGCAGTCAGCGTTCTCAAGAACCTCAATCTCGACATTGTCGATGGCGAGTTTCTGGTTCTGCTCGGCTCGTCCGGCTGCGGGAAATCGACGCTGCTCAATTGCATTGCCGGCCTTTTGGAACCGACCGACGGACAGATCTTCATCAAGGATCGCAATGTCACCTGGGAAGAGCCCAAGGATCGTGGCATCGGCATGGTGTTTCAGTCCTATGCGCTCTATCCGCAGATGACGGTGGAAAAGAACCTCTCTTTCGGTCTGCAGGTGGCCCGCATGCCGCGCGCCGAGATCGACAAGCGCGTCGCGAGGGCGGCCGAAATCCTGCAGATCGGCCCTTTGCTCAAGCGCAAGCCGGCCGAACTGTCGGGCGGACAGCGCCAGCGCGTGGCCATCGGCCGGGCTCTGGTGCGCGATGTGGATGTCTTCCTGTTTGACGAGCCGCTGTCAAACCTCGACGCCAAGCTGCGCTCCGAGCTGCGCGTCGAGATCAAGCGACTGCATCACAATCTGAAGAATACGATGATCTATGTCACGCATGACCAGATCGAGGCACTGACACTTGCCGACCGTATCGCGATCATGAAAAGCGGTGTCATCCAGCAGCTTGCCGATCCGAATACGATCTACAACCGTCCGAACAACCTGTTCGTGGCTGGCTTCATCGGCTCGCCCTCGATGAATTTCCTGCGTGGCGAACTTGTCGAACAGGATGGCAAGATCCTCTTTGTGACGCACGGCGTTCCGTTTTCGCTCGATGGCTATGAAGCCGGTGAGCCGCTCGTCGCCGGACGCAAGGTCGTTCTCGGCGTCAGGCCGGAGCACATCAAGGTCGATGACATGTCTGCGGGCAGGGAAGCCCATGATGCCGTTGTCGACATAGAAGAGCCGATGGGGGCCGACAACCTGCTCTGGCTCAAGCATGCTGGCCATACGCTTTCGGTGCGGATCGGCGGCACCCGGCGGTACAATCCCGGCAGCCAGGTGAAGCTCGGCTTCGACATGTCGGTCGCATCGCTTTTCGACCAGTCGACCGAAGAGCGCATCTAGAATTCTCCCCGCCTGACGCCCCGGCCACCGGCTGGGGCGGCTTTTTTCTCCAGGACCCGTGCCATGCATGACAATGTCAGAGGCGGCGACATCGACCTCCAGGGCGAATGGACGCTTGCAAGCGGCGATGGTGACCACCATGGCCTGATCGAGCTTCCCGGCGACGTTCACTCGGCGCTGGCGAGGGAAGGTATCATTCCGGACCCTTACTACGGAATGAATGAGCGCGAGGTCCAATGGGTGGCCGAGCAGGACTGGATCGTCGAACGGCGCTTCATCGTTTCCGATCCCGGCGGCGACTGGTATCTCGACATTGACCAGCTCGACACCGTCGCCATCGTCTTCATCAACGATGTCGCGGTTCTGAGCGCCGACAACTGCTTCCGACGTTATCGGTCGGCCGTCGACCATGTGCTGGTGCCCGGGGAAAACCTGATCCGCATTCATTTTCAGTCGAGCCTGATTGCCGGGGCCGAGCGACAGGCACGTCAGCCTTTTTACGTGCCCTATCACAAGGGTAATTCGCCGCTTCCGCATGGCAACATGCTGCGCAAGCCGCAATGCCATTTCGGCTGGGACTGGAATATCGCGATTGCGCCGCTCGGGCTCTACGGCACGCTGTCGCTCAAGAGGCTCGATCCCGCCCGGATCGAGCATGTCGAGACAGAGCAGGCCCACCATGCCGATGGTCGCGTCGAACTCAAGGTTACCGCGACCATTCATTCGGGTGAGCCTGCCGTGGTGCCTTTGCATTTCACCCTCGATACCGAGCGTGTGCGCCTCGACGTCGGCATTTCAGCTGGCGATACGAGGGTGGTGCATGTTTTCGAGATCGAAAACCCGCGCCTCTGGTGGCCGGCGGGGTCCGGCGAGCAGGCGCTCTATACGCTGACTGTCGATCTGCCGACCGAGACCGTCACCCGTCAGATCGGTCTGCGTACCGTCGAACTTCTGACCGATCCGGATGAGGCCGGCAGCCGCTTTGCGCTCAAGGTCAATGGCCGCGAGATCTTCTGCCGTGGCGCCAACTGGATCCCGGCGGATGCATTGTTTTCGCGCTCCTCGCAGGAGAAGACCACCGATCTTCTGAATTCGGCGGTTGCCGCGCATATGAACATGATCCGTGTCTGGGGTGGCGGATTTTACGAAGCGGACTGGTTCTATGATCTCTGCGACCGGCTGGGCCTGATGGTCTGGCAGGACTTCATGTTCGCCTGCAACCTTTACCCGTGCAGCGAGGACTTCCTCGACAATGTCGCCCAGGAGGTCGATTATCAGGTGCGGCGGCTGTCGAGCCACGCCTCGATCGTCCTGTGGTGCGGCGACAACGAGCTGGTCGGCGCGCTCACCTGGTTTCCGGAATCGATTGCCAATCGTGACCGCTATCTCGTCGCCTATGACCGGCTCAACCGCACCATCGAGCAGGGCGTCAAACGCGCATTCCCGCAAGGAATCTGGTGGCCGTCCAGCCCGGCCTCCGGCTATCTCGACTATGGTGACGCCTGGCACGCCGACGGCTCGGGCGACATGCATTACTGGTCGGTATGGCACGAAAACAAGAGTTTCGACAATTACCGAACGGTCAAGCCACGCTTCTGCTCGGAATTCGGTTTCCAGTCCTATACCTCGCTGCCGGTCATTGAGACATTTGCCGACAAGGGCGACATGAACATTGCCTCGCCTGTCATCGAGCTGCATCAGAAGAATGCCGGCGGCAACGAGCGCATCGCGGGCACCATGTTCCGCTATTTCCGCTTCCCCAAGGACTTCGCCAATTTCGTCTATCTGAGCCAGATCCAGCAGGGGCTCGCGATCAAGACTGCCGTCGAATACTGGCGCTCGCTGAAACCCCATTGCATGGGCACGATCTACTGGCAACTCAATGACACCTGGCCGGTCGCCTCCTGGTCCAGCCTCGATTACGGCGGCAGCTGGAAGGCCATGCATTACATGGTGCGCCGCTTTTTCCAGCCGGTCGCCGTTGCTGCCATTCCGTCCGAAGACGGCGCAACCATCGCGCTGTCGATGGTCAACGACACGCTCGATACCATGACGATCGACGCCAATCTCTTCCTGCTGACGCTGTCGGGGGACCGCATTCCACTGAAAAGCGTACAGGGCGATTGCGGACCGGATGCCGCCGATGTTCTGGTGACGCTCGATGCCAGCGAGATCCCCGCAGACGGTCTGTTCGCCTGGAGCTTCATCGCCTCCAACGGCATGAGCGGGGAGGGACATTACGTCCACGGCACCTACAAGGCGCTCGCACTCGAGCCATCACGGCTTGAGACCACGGTCGCCCCGACCGTCGACGGTTCTTTTGAGATCACGGTCAAGGCCCATGGTCTTGCCCTCTTTGTCATGCTCGAAAGCGCGACCCCTGGTCGTTATTCGGACAATGCCTTCGACCTGTCAGCCGGCGAGAGCCGCCGCATCATCTTCACGCCGCAGACTGCTCTGCCGGCAGGCGAGCTGCCGGAGTTCCGCATCTACGATCTCTACACCTGCCAGTCGGTGGACTGACGGGGGACACAGACAAGACCCTGGGCGCCCGATCCAGGGAAACACGAGGAGGAGACTACCCCATGACGACGCTCGGCTTCCAGCTTTACAGCGCCCGCAATTTCCAGCCCTTCAGCGGCATCTACCCGAAGCTCCAGGCCGCCGGTTACGGTGAGGTCGAGGGTTACGGTGCTCTCTATGCTTCGCTTGCCGATGGCGAACTCGATGCCTTCCGCAAGGAGCTCGACCAGAACGGCTTGACCATGCCGACCGCCCATTTCGGCCTCGACATGATCGAGAACGATCCGGCCCGGGTCATCAAGATCGCCAAAACGCTCGGCATTGAGGCGGTCTACTGCCCTTATCTGATGCCCGATCAGCGTCCCACGGATGCCTCCGGCTGGTTTGCCTTCGGCCAGCGCCTGCAGACTGCCGGCAAGCCGCTGCGCGATGCCGGCCTGGTCTTCGGCTGGCACAATCACGACTTCGAATTCGCGGCCTTGTCCGACGGATCGACCCCGCAGGAACAGATCTTCGCCGGCGGTCCCGAGCTCGACTGGGAAGCCGATATCGCCTGGGTCATCCGCGGCAAGGCCGATCCCTTCGCCTGGATCGAAAGCTACGGCAAGCGCATCAGCGCCGTCCACGTGAAGGACATCGCACCGGCTGGCGAGAATACCGACGAAGACGGCTGGGCCGATGTCGGCCATGGCACCGTCGACTGGAAGGGCCTGGTTGCGGCGCTGAAGGGCACCCGCGTCCAGCATTTCGTCGTCGAACACGACAATCCCAAGGACATCGACCGGCTGATCACCCGTTCGATCGCTTCCTTCAACACCTATTGAACCACTGGCAGCAAGCAGGACATTTCCATGGCACGCGAACTCGGCGTCGGCATCATCGGATGCGGCAATATCTCCACCACTTACTTCTCGCTGGCGCCGCTGTTTCGCGGCCTGAAGGTCGTTGCCTGCGCCGACCTCAACATGAATGCGGCCCAGCTGCGCGCCGAGGAATACGGCGTCAAGGCGCAGACGATCGACGAACTTCTCGCCAATGGCGAGGTCGACATTGTCGTCAACCTGACGATCCCGGACGCGCATTACCCGGTCTCCAAGCGCATCCTCGAAGCCGGCAAACATGTCTATTCGGAAAAGCCGCTGGTCCTGTCGCTCGAACAGGGCGAAGACCTGCGCGCCATTGCCAAGGCCAAGGGCCTGTCCGTCGGCTGCGCGCCCGACACCTTTCTGGGCGGTGCGCATCAGCTGGCGCGTGCCTATATCGACAAGGGCGGCATTGGTCGCGTTACCTCCGGCACCTGCCATGTCATGAGCCCGGGCATGGAGATGTGGCATCCGAACCCGGACTTCTTCTTCCTGCCCGGCGGCGGTCCCGTTCTCGATCTCGGTCCCTATTACATTGCCAACCTGATCAACCTGATCGGACCGGTGAAGCGTGTCGCGGCGCTGACCTCGATGGCCAACGAGACCCGCACGATCACCAGCCAGCCGCGCCATGGCGAGGTGATCCCGGTCAAGACCCCCACCAACATCCACGCGCTTCTGGAATTCCAGAACGGCGCGACGATTACGCTGTCGGCCAGCTGGGATGTCTGGAGCCACCGCCATGCGAATATGGAGCTCTACGGCACCGAGGGCTCGCTCTATGTGCCGGATCCGAACTTCTTCGGCGGCGTGGTCGAGGCCTCCGGGCGCAACAAGGACATCCAGCCGCTCGCAGCCTGGGATCATCCCTTCGGCATCAACAACCAGGAAAGCCCGCAAGGGCCGCGCGCCAACTACCGCACCGCCGGTCTCGCCGACATGGCGGTTGCCATTCTCGAAGGCCGCGATGCCCGCTGCTCGCTGGATCGCACCCTGCACGGCGTCGATGTCATGGTTTCGATCCTGAAATCGGGCGAGACGGGCGAATTCGTAACCCTGTCGACAACTTGCACCCAACCGGCGGCTCTGGGTATCGACGAAGCGCAGGCTCTGCTTAGATAAGGTCTGTGTCTTAGCCCCTCATCCGGCTGCCGCCACCTTCTCCCCGTAAACGGGGAGAAGGCCGGTGGGGCCGGCGTGTTGCCCCTTCTCCCCGCTTGCGGGGAGAAGGTCCCGGCAGGGGGATGAGGGGCAGACTCAAAGACAAGACCTTCTGGGAGAGAACCATCCATGACCTATACCCCCGCCGAAAACCGCTATGAGCGGATGACCTATAATCGCTGCGGCAAGAGCGGGCTCAAGCTGCCGGCAATCTCGCTGGGGCTCTGGCACAATTTCGGCCAGGACACGCCGCATGCCACCAAGCGGGCGATCTGTCAGAAGGCCTTCGACCTTGGCATCACCCATTTCGACCTCGCCAACAATTACGGCCCGCCGGCTGGCACCGCCGAGGAAGCCTTCGGCGAAATCCTGCGCACGGATTTCCGTGGCTATCGCGACGAGCTAATCATCTCGTCCAAGGCCGGCTATAATATGTGGCCGGGTCCCTACGGCGAATGGGGCAGCCGCAAATACTTGATCGCTTCCTGCGACCAGAGCCTGAAGCGCATGGGCCTCGACTATGTCGATATTTTCTATTCCCACCGCTTCGATCCGGACACACCGCTCGAAGAAACCTGCGGCGCGCTCGACCACATCGTGCGCACCGGCAGGGCGCAATATGTCGGGATTTCCTCCTACAATTCGAAGCGCACCCGCGAGGCCTACGAGATCCTCAAAAGCCTTGGCACTCCGCTTCTCATCCATCAGCCCAGCTATTCGATGATCAATCGCTGGATCGAGGAAGACGGGTTGATCGACACGCTGGAAGAGCTCGGCGTCGGGTCGATCGTCTTCTCGCCGCTCGCCCAGGGCATGCTGACGTCGAAATACCTGAGCGGTATCCCTGAGGGCACCCGCGCGGCGCAGGACAAGTCGCTCGATCCGGGCTTTCTCAACGAGCGCAATCTCGAAAACATTCGGGGTCTCAACAAGATCGCCGAAAAGCGCGGCCAGCCTCTGGCGCAGATGGCGCTCGCCTGGGTGCTGCGCGGCAAGCGCATTACCACGGCGCTGATCGGCGCGTCGAAGCCCTCCCAGGTCGAGGATTGCGTCAAGGCGATCGAAACGCCCGATTTCACAGCGGAAGAACTCGCCGAAATCGACGTCTTCGCCAAGGACGCCGACATCAACATCTGGGCTGCGTCCGCCGAACGCAAGGGCCCGCCACGGAAGAAGAAGTAACGAAAACCTTCCCCTTGAGGGGGAGGGTCGAAGCGAAGCTCCGGGGTGGGGTGACGTGCAGGAGTCCGGCTTCATCTGCCAAACTCCAAACTCACGGCGACCTCCCCCCTCAAGGGGGAGGTGGGCACTGCGGTGACCGTCTCCGCCTTCTCCCCGTCTGCGGGGAGAAGGTCCCGGCAGGGGGATGAGGGGCATCGTTCACGTAAAATAAGCCATCAGGCAGGAGGAAACACGCCATGATCATCAACCCCATCCTGCCGGGCTTCAATCCGGATCCCTCGATCTGCCGCGTGGGCGAGGATTACTACATCGCCACCTCCACCTTCGAATGGTATCCGGGTGTGCAGATCCATCATTCGCGCGACCTCGTGAACTGGGACCTCGTCACCCGTCCGCTCAACCGCGCCAGCCAGCTCGACATGCGCGGCAATCCCGACAGCGGTGGCGTCTGGGCGCCTTGCCTCTCCTATGCTGACGGGCTGTTCTGGCTCGTCTATACCGACGTCAAACGCTTCGAAGGTTCCTTCAAGGACGCGCACAACTACATGGTCACGGCGCCCGCGATCGAAGGCCCGTGGTCCGATCCGATCCACGTCAATTCCTCCGGCTTCGATCCCTCGCTCTTCCATGACGATGATGGGCGCAAGTGGTTCTTGAACATGCAGTGGAACCATCGCCCCGAGGCGCGCAACACCATCGGCCATGCCAAGTTCGACGGCATCCTGTTGCAGGAATGGGACCCGAAGACGCAAAAACTCACCGGCCCGATCAAGAACATCTTCGAGGGCAGCAAACAAGGGCTCGTTGAAGGCCCGCATCTCTTCAAGCGCAAGGACTGGTATTACCTGACGACCGCCGAGGGCGGCACCGGCTACGACCATGTCGTGACCATGGCGCGCTCCCGCTCGATCGACGGCCCCTACGAGATGCATCCCAACACGCATCTCATCACCTCGAAAGACAATCCCGAAGCCGTGCTGCAACGCGCCGGCCACGGGCAATATGTCGAGACGCCGGATGGCCAGGTCTACCACACCCATCTCTGCGGCCGCCCCATGCCGCCCAAGCGCCGCTGCACACTCGGACGCGAAACGGGCCTGCAGAAATGCGTCTGGAAGGAGGATGGCTGGCTCTATCTCGAGCAGGGCGGCGTCGTGCCATCCGTCGAGGTGCCGGCGCCCCATGGTGCCATCAAGCGCGAGGAACCGGTCGAGATCGTCAGGGCCTTCGATAGCTCCGACTTACCATCCGAATTCCAGTGGCTGCGCACGCCGCAGCCGGAGCGCCTGTTCACCCTGACCAAACGGGCAGGGCGCTTGCGCCTTTTCGGTCGCGAAAGCATCGGCTCCTGGTTCGAGCAGTCGCTGGTCGCCCGCCGCCAGGAGCATCACCGTTTCCGCGCCGAAACGCGGCTTGAATTTGCGCCCGATACCTATCAGCAGGTCGCAGGCCTGACGCATTACTATAACCGCTACAAGTTCCACGCGCTCGGCATCTCCACCGATGAAACGCTCGGCCGCTCGCTGATCATCCTGTCCTGCCCGGGCGACTATCCTTCGGGCAAGCTGGAGTTCCCGATCGGCATGGGCCAGTCGATCCCCGATGGCGCCGTGGATCTCGCCATGGAGATCACCGACAACGACCTGCAGTTCTTCTGGCGTGTGGCGGGCGAAGGTGCGTGGCAGGCCATCGGCCCGGTGCTCGATGCCGGTGTGGTCTCCGACGAGGGCGGCTTCGGCGAGCACGGCTCGTTTACAGGTGCCTTTGCCGGCATGTTCTGTTTTGACGTTTCAGGCCATGCGAAACCAGCGGATTTCGAGCGGTTCGTCTATCGGCCGGGGTGAGCCTTTTCAGGCTTGACGGTCGTCATCCTCGGGCTTGTCCCGAGGATCTACTGACATCGCAATCCACCCAACGGTAGCGGATGCTCGGGACAAGCCCGAGCATGACGACGTTTGTCGATCAAGTCACCCCAGCCGCTCCGCATGCCACTTCAAATGATCCTCCATGAAGGTCGAGATGAAGTAGTAGGAATGGTCATAGCGCTCATGCATGCGCAGCGTCAGGCCGATATCCTTACCCTTCACCGCCTCCTCGAACTTCCAGGGCGCGAGGCCCATCTCCAGGAAGCTGTCGGCCTTGCCCTGATCAACAAGGAATTCCGGGAAGCGGGCGCCGTCCTCGACCAGCGCGCAGGCATCGTATTCGCGCCACTTGGCACGATCCGCGCCGAGATATTTTTCAAACGCATCCTGCGTCCAGTCGGCGGTGAGCGGATTGACGATCGGGGCGAAGGCCGAGCAGCTCTTGAAGCGCTCAGGGTTTTTCAGCGCGATCGTCATCGCGCCATGGCCGCCCATGGAATGGCCGAAAATGCCCTGGCGGCTCATGTCGGCGCGGAACTGTTCGGCGATCAGGCCGGGAAGCTCTTCCGTGATGTAGGAATACATCTGGTAGTACTCGGCCCAAGGCTTTTCCGTGGCATTCAGATACATGCCCGCACCCTTGCCCATTTTCCAGTTGGTGAGTTCATCCGGCACGTCATTGCCGCGCGGGCTGACATCCGGGCACACCACGATCAGGCCGAGCTCGGCGGCCATACGTCGATATTCGCCCTTTTCCATGACATTGGCATGGGTGCAGGTCAGGCCTGAGAGATACCAGAGCACCGGACGCTTCTCGGTGATCGCCTGGGGCGGCACGAAGACGGCGAAGGTCATTTCGCATTTGGTTGTTTCGCTGTCATGGGCAAAGACCCCCTGCATGCCGCCAAAGGCCGTGTTCTGGGAGATGACTTTCATGGATCGATCCTGTCTGTGGGAGCGCGATGGCTCACTTCTTGATGCGACGGCAGAGCCTGTCGAGTGTTTCGAGGAAAGCGGAACGGTCGCGCGGCGAAAAGGCGGCATTATAACCCTTGCTCTCGCCAGTCTCGCGCAGATGCTGGCCGAGGTCGCGCATGGCGGTTGCCATGCCGATATTGGCCGTGTCGAAGATGCGTCCCGTCGGTCCGGTAACCAGCGCACCGGCGGCCACGCATCGACCGGCCAGCGGCACATCGGCGGTGACGACGATATCGCCTTCGCCGCAGCGCTCGGCAATCCAGTCGTCGGCTGCATCGAAGGCGCCGGAGACGATGACATTCTTGACCATCGGATCGCGCGAGGGACGAAGGCCGGAATTGGCGACGAAAGTCACCGGCAGATCATGCCGCTCGGCGACTTTCAGGATCTCCGGCTTCACCGGACAGGCATCGGCATCGACATAGATTTCGGGCATGCTGCTACTTCTTCAGGCTACGGGCATAGGATTCGAGCACGGCATTCATCCGGGTCTGGTAGCCCTTGCCTGTTGAACGAAAGACCTGAAGCACGGACTTCTTGACTCGGAGCGTGATCTGCTCCGTGCCTTCCGGCTCGACGATCACGGCATTCTGCCAGAAGTGTTCGTCGAGTTCCGGTATGTCGCTGGTGTCGATGGCGTCATCGTCAAGGCTCGCGAGTTCCTCAAGGCTGAGTTCTTTGTCGAAGCGCTTCTGCATAACGCTCCCTTTCCCTTCGTTTGGCTGGTCTGGCTGAAATCAACCGGATCCGACCATTTCTGTCCGTGTGGGTTACGACGATGATAACAATGCCATCGATCATACCGATCGTGTTGAAGCGTGTCTCGCCATAGTCGCGGCGATCGTCTTGGATGGTGAGTACCACGTCGTCAAATACCCGGCAGGCCCGATCAAAACTCAGACCATGCTTGGCGATATTCATCGCGTTCTTGTCGTCATCCCATTCAAACAGAATTGTAGCCACAAATGCATCTACCGGCAATGATGTCCCCGCAGACATTGTGGCGCATGTTCAGCTGCTCTGAAAGTTCATACTCGCCGCAGCATATCCACATGCGGAATCCCATCTTCCAGGTACTCCTCCGAGATCACCTCGAAGCCCAGCGATCCATAGAATTTCTGCAGATGGCTCTGCGCCGAGATCTCGATCGGTTCGCCGGGATGGCGCTTCTCCACCTCCGCAATCGCCTCGCGCATCAGGGCCTCGCCGAGCCGCTTGCCCCGATGGTTTGGCGAGACCGCCACGCGTCCGATCCGGGGATGATGCTCCGGCGTCGAACGCCAGAGCCGTGCACAGGCCAACAATTCGCCATCCATCAGCAGCCGCAGATGCAGGCAGTCCTTGTCGTTGCCGTCGAGTTCCGGATAGGGGCAGTGCTGCTCGACGACGAAGACGTCAACGCGCAGCTTCAGCATGTCGTAGAGATCGGCGGCGGAGAAGTCTTCCATCCTCCGCACATCGACCGTGTAGGCCGCAGCCATGGTCAATAGACCACGACCCCGCGGATCGATTCACCCTTGTGCATCATGTCGAAGCCTTTGTTGATGCCCTCAAGCGGCATGGTGTGGGTGATCATCGGGTCGATCTGGATCTTGCCCTGCATGTACCAGTCGACGATCTTCGGCACGTCGGTGCGGCCGCGTGCACCGCCGAAAGCCGTGCCCATCCAGTTGCGGCCGGTCACCAGCTGGAAGGGACGGGTGGAGATTTCCTGGCCGGCACCGGCGACGCCGATGATGACCGACTTGCCCCAGCCGCGATGGGCCGATTCCAGTGCCTGACGCATGACCTTCGTGTTGCCGGTGCAGTCGAAGGTGTAGTCGGCGCCGCCAATCGTGTCGCCATGGCGCTTCGTCATGTTGACGAGATAGGGCACCAGATCGCCCTCGACTTCGGTCGGATTGACGAAATGCGTCATGCCGAATTTCTCGCCCCATTCCTTGCGTGCGGGGTTGATGTCGACGCCGATGATCATATCGGCACCGGCAAGGCGTAGGCCCTGCAACACGTTCAGACCAATGCCGCCGAGGCCGAAGACGATGGCCGTCGCGCCGATCTCGACCTTGGCCGTGTTGATGACGGCGCCAATGCCGGTCGTCACACCGCAGCCGATATAGCAGATCTTGTCGAAGGGGGCATCCGGATTGACCTTGGCAACGGCGATCTCCGGCAGAACCGTAAAGTTCGCGAAGGTCGAGCAGCCCATGTAATGAAAGATCTTGTCCTTGCCGATGGAGAAACGCGAAGTGCCGTCGGGCATCAGTCCCTGGCCCTGCGTTGCGCGGATCGCGGTGCAGAGATTGGTCTTACGGCTGAGGCAGGAGTAGCACTCACGGCATTCGGGCGTGTAGAGCGGAATGACATGGTCGCCCTTTTTGACTGACGTCACACCCGGGCCCACATCGACAACGATACCCGCGCCTTCGTGTCCGAGAATGGCTGGAAACAGCCCCTCAGGATCTGCGCCTGAAAGGGTAAAATCATCGGTATGACAAATACCTGTCGCCTTTACTTCAATCAGAACTTCACCCGCGCGCGGGCCTTCCAATTGAACGGTCATGATTTCCAGCGGTTTGCCGGCCTGCACGGCAACAGCGGCGCGAACATCCATATTCGTCTCCCTGACTCACGTGTGTTGCGGGACTGTGGCATGACGAATGTGCAAGGCTCAAGTACCTGCTTCACATTTTTGTCAATGTGTGAGATTTCAGGTGTTCAAGGCGCAATGAGTGGCACATGCCGGGCAGCGTCACGCCGCATCTTGCCGGACAATCTGGGGTCCTCGATCACCTCGACAAAAGAGGCATAGGGGCGGAAGCCCGAGCGCTGGTAGAAGCCAAGCGCCGCCGGGTGATCGAAGCTGCAGGTGTGGACCCAGAAACGGTGGACGGGTGCGCTCCAGGCGCGCTCTAGAGCCTGGTTCATCAGCCAGCGACCGGCTCCCTTGCCAATCGCATCCGGCACCAAGCCGAAGAAGGCGAGTTCGCAGGTTCCTGTTTCACGAAAGTCCAGTTCCAGCAGTCCGACAGGTCCTTCGCCGTCCATGACCGCATAGGCTTCGACGCGGTCGTCGGCAAGGATCGCTGAAAGGTCTTCGTCGCTCATCACGAGACGTGACATCCACAGCCAGTCTTCGCCGACAGCGCGGAATATCGAGCGGTAGAGCGTAAGGTCTTCCGCCCGCAGTCGGCACAATGTGCCGGGTGCCTCTGGCTGATGTCTGCTCGATTCTGTCGGTCTTGCTGTCATTTCAAGACAGGTCACGACATTTGCAATGGTGCCTGGGGGGAGCGGCGAATAGCCAAGGGGGAGGGGCGCACTGTTCTTCTTCATTAGGCTATCGAACCGATTGCCCAGTCCGTGTCAAGGCAGCTTAGGCAGACGTGCGGCTCAGCCAAACAGGCGTCCGCAGGCATAAGCGATGGCGAGCGCATGCATCATCACAGCGGCATAGAGGCCAAAGCCCGCAACAAGGCGTTCTGCCGGGCTCATGGCGATCAGCTCTTCCCGTGGACGCAAGGGGTTCGTGCGAATGAGGCTCAGCAGGGTAAAGACGGCAAGGGCGCCCAGCAGGGCGAGCGGCGGAAGGCCGATATGCCATCCTGTCGCCGCGATTGCGGCGGTTATCCCGAAACTGCCGAGCGCCAGCATACGCTGGCTGTCGAAAACCTGACGCAGGATCTGTCCGCCGTCAAAACGATACATCGGCATAAGGTTGAGGAGGTTGAAGGCGCCGAGGATCAGCAGGAACACGAGGAGCGGTTTGCCGGTATCGAGGCCAAGACCTGTCCGGTTCATGCTGTCATGAAGCGAGATGAGGATCGGGACAAGAAAGGCTGAAAAGCCGGGCCCCATCAGGGCGCAGGTCGCAACTTCGAACCGGCTGTGGTAGGGCCGCCCACCAATCGCTATCCCGCCGAGCAGTGGTACGAAGATCATCCGTGTCTGACGATGGCCAAAGGCACGATAGGCGATCATATGGCCGACTTCGTGAAGTGCTATCACCAGTGTCAGGAAGGACGACAGCATCAGTCCCTGGAGGGTGAGGCCGAAGAATGGCCATAGCATCAGGGTCGAAACCAAGGCGAGGAACATCTGGAACAGAGGGTGTTCAAGCGCGAGACGATCCGATCCTTTCCGACCTGTCACGTGATCCTCAAGCGCGCGCAATTCACGTTGCAGCGCCAGCCGCCTGAAGAGATAGAAGGCAAGTCCCCGATAGCTGTCCGTTTGTTCGAAGGTGACCCGAGCGCCCCCCAGGCAGGGTTCGACTCGTCGGCTTTCGCGGTAGCCGGCCCAGAAATTGCTGTCCAGCGTGCTGTCAGAAATTACGCGCAGGTCGCAGGTGTAGATACCGCTTGCCGTCACGGCCATACGGTCAACGGCCATGACCCGACGCGAAGGCTCGCCGTAACGATCGGGTTGGCGGAAGGAGAATTCTATCTTGTCCGGACTGTCCTTGATCGGGGTTGCTGACAGAATGGACGGGTGCCACTCGGTCATGGCGCCGGACGGCCGCATCAAACGCCATATCTCTTCCGGACGAACACCCAGCCTGCAGGACACGCGCAGCGTTTTCAGTCCCAGTGGAAAAGCCATCAGCAGCCAGAGCAACCCTAGGTTGATCGCCAACAGAAAGATAGCTGCCTGGTATGATTCCAAGATAGGTCTCCGATGTCGGGCTGGTAGCCCGCCGGACCTATCGGAATTGTCTGAACATTACATCACCATGACGCGTTGCATTTGAGCAATCTCGATATTCCAGCGATTACTTTTGTAGAAATCGCGTTCTTCCGCCCATCGTCGCTCCGTAATGCTGTTGCTGCATTCGCCTGGTTCAGTCTTTGCTCGCCGAGCCGGAACCTGTTTTTGACCTTTGCTGCTCGCGCCAGAGAATGAAGAGACCTGATCCGACTATGATCAGGATACCCACCCATTTGGATGGAGTCGGGAAATCATTGAACAGAACATAGCCGAGGAAAACGGCGGCAATGATTTCGAAATACTGGAATGGGGCAAGGACGGAGAGGGGCGCCATCCGGAAGGCTTTGACCACCAGAAGATGGATATATCCGGAAATTGAGCCGAGAAGGATCAGAAGCAGCCAAGCGCTCGCCGAAGCCGGCAATGACAGGGTGAAATCCTCGCTTCCGACGGAGTTCCCGATGCCAAGGGCAAGCCCCATGAACAAAGTGCCGCCAATACCGGCAAATGTCTGCATGGTCATGGGGCTGTCGGCGTCACCGATTGCCCGGTTCAAGAACATGTAGAGCGCAAACAGGAAGGCGCAGGCGACGGGGAGCAATGCCTTAAATCCGAATATCTCGTAACTCGGTTGGATGACGATCATTGCACCGCCGAAGCCGATGGCAATGGCAAGCCAGCGACGCCAGCCGACCCGTTCGCCGAGAAACAGGGCGGAAAGGGCCGTCAGAATGAAGGGCTCGACGAAGTAAATGGCGAAAACGTCGGCGAGGGGCATGTATTTCACAGCGGTGAAGAACATCAAGCTGGCAGCACCGTGGAGCACACCGCGCAGCAAGTTTAGCCAGGGCCGCCTTGCTTTGACGGCTCGACTGCCCTGCAGGAGCAAAAGCAAGGGCAGGGTACAGGCGAGTTGAAAGAAGAAGCGATAAAAGGTCACCTGACCGGGCGACATTCCTTCGACATTAGCCATATATTTCGCGATGGCATCCATTACCGGCAGGACCAGCATGCAACCGGCCATCAGCGCCATGCCTGCGACGGCAGTCTCTTGTTTCGGCTGGTTCTGCATGGATGGCTCAGATGCTTGTGGTGGTGATCGAGCCTGTCGTCGGCTGCAAGCGACCATCAGAATCATGTCCCGAGTGATTCGGAAAGTCCGATTTGAAACCCGGAGGGTGGTGTCACCGGTCGGGATCACCTATGTTGTCCAGAAGGATCAAGAAGAAGGGCGGGTTTCGCCGATCTGTTCGGAGCCCGGGCCAATTCCCAGACGAGGAGAGGGACGCATGGGCGGTATTGACCGGAGAAAACGGCTTGTGGACGCGAGTGACGACACACTCGGCGGGCGTTTGTCGGCGGCTCGCGATGCTGCAGGCGTCTCGGTGGGTGATCTTGCAAACCGCGTTGGCGTCAAGCGCGAGTCGCTGCTTGCATGGGAGGCTGATCGCTCCGAGCCGCGTCCCACACGTCTGCTGGAGGTGGCCGGTATCCTTGGTGTCTCGCCCATGTGGCTGATGACCGGTTATGGACAGGGACCGTACGTCGAGAATGACACCTTCCCGCTTGAGGCTATGCGCGTCCAATTGAAGCGCCTGACCGACAGTCACATGGAGACAGGCCGCTTGATCAAGCAATTGGCGCAGCAGCTCGACCGCTATGAGAAGGATTTCGTACAGAGCCTCGAACAGAATGGTGAGGCTTCCGACAGCCCGCTGGTGCGGGAATTGTGAGGCCTAGAGCCCTTCATTTCTAAATGGAATCAGTTCTGTTGGCTGAAACGGAGTCGGATGGTCGCCCGGCTGGCGCGCGTCGTAGCCAACGCATACGGCCAAGCCAGCCGGGCGATCAGGCGGCCCGTTCCAGCCAACCCGAAGGGCCGGGCATCTTTCCGCCGGGATCAGCGGCGATCATCTCGCTCATACACCAGCGTATGCGCCTCGCCGATCGTCGCGGCCCCGACAAAAACCTGCTCCGGCAGAACTGTTTCCATTTAAAAATGAGCGGCTCTAGCCGTCGGCAGGATTTCAGGCGTCATTGATGGTGTCGCCGAAGACTTCTTCGAAGGCTTCGCGCAGTCGGATGTCCACATCGGGCATCATGACGAGCTGGCCGAGATCAACAAGGCTGGTCACACCATAGGCGCTGATTCCGCAGGGAACGATGCCGGTGAAGTGATCCAGGTCCGGGTCCACATTGATTGACAGGCCGTGAAAGCTCACCCAGCGCCGCAATCTGATCCCCAGCGCCGCGATCTTGTCCTCGCTCAGGCCCCCATTCGGTAACCTTGGTTTGTCAGGGCGCTGCACCCAGACGCCTACGCGGTCTTCGCGTCGTTCCCCCCGGATGTTCATTTTCTCCAGTGTCTGGATGATCACTTCCTCAAGAGCTGCCACATAGGCGCGCACATCCTGCCGGCGCCTCTTCAGGTCCAGCATCACATAGGCGACCCGCTGACCGGGCCCGTGATAGGTGTATTCGCCTCCACGCCCCGTCGCAAAGACGGGGAAGCGGTCGGGCGCGATCAGATCCTTAGGGTCGGCGCTCGTTCCTGCGGTGTAAAGGGGCGGATGCTCCAGCAGCCAGACCAGTTCGCCAGCCGTTCCGTCAGCGATCGCTGCGACTTCGCGCTCCATCTCTGCAACAGCGTCCGAATAGGGAACGAGACCATCGCTAATTCGCCAGCGAACCGGAGGCGAGCCCGGTTTCGGCAGCATGGAATGATCGAGTTCGGTGCGGTGCATGGATTTCTGCCCTTGCGGAAAAAGCTAGATTTTTCCCTTACTTGGCAAGAAAACCTCTGAAGTTCAAGGCAGCTGCGGCTTTTCAATCCCCAGGCTTTTCCCCGGCCTTGATGGTTTTATCAAAAATCTGTCATGACGGGCTTGTGGACCCCGAATGCTTTTGCTACATGCAGCCCCGCCGAAGCAATTCGGCGCCTACCACGATGCGGTCGTGGCGGAATTGGTAGACGCGCAGCGTTGAGGTCGCTGTGGGGCAACCCGTGGAAGTTCGAGTCTTCTCGACCGCACCAAAAGAACCCGGCCTCTGGCCGGGTTTTTTGTTTCCCCACTGTTTTTACTGAAAAATCCGGTGCTAGCACGTCAGTCTGCGTCACGAGGAATGTGGCTGTCGATGCCAATCGTGGTGATATGATTCACCACCTGGGAGACACCGGCGACGCCGAGTGTCTTCAACTCTATGCGTCTGCGATCCTCTGCCGTGTCGACTGATCCCCGTAGCGTCACGCGATGCCCGTCTACATGGAGGTCGATGGCTGCTAGGGTGACATCGTCCTCCAGCGCCAGAGCGTCCATGATGTCGGATTCAAGCTGATCGTCGTCCTCGCGCCTGTCTGTTGTCGGCAAAACGGGCGTTGCCGGCTGCGGCTCGGCTCCCTTTGCGTCCACCTCATTGATACGGAAGCCCTCGTTGCGTTCCCTGTCGAAATTGCTGGCTGTTTCTCCATAGCTGCGATTCTCGACGGGTTTGGCGCCAGCTCCCGCGCCATCGTCATAGGGCCAGCCATCTGTAATGTCGCGCTGGTCATAGTCGCGATAATCGTCTTCGCGCGAAAACTGTGTCTTTGCCTCGCCTTTGGCCATGGGGATCTCCTTTAATGGGTGATCCTGCTTAACGCGCGTCTCGGCACATTGTTCGCGCGAGTGGTGTCAGCGATTGAGCTTCTGCCACTTCTTGATCAGGCGCTCACGCTTCAGACGCGAAAGTCTTTGAAGCCAGAAGATGCCATCGAGTTGGTCTATTTCATGCTGCATGCAGATAGCTGGAAAGCCGGTGAGGCTCTCTTCATGGGTATGGCCAGAGAGATCCTGATAGCGGATCCGGACGTGTCGGGGTCTTGTCACCGTCTCCGTGACCCCAGGCATAGAGACACTGCCTTCGGTGAATTCAGCCTGTTCCGGCGAACTCCAAATCAGTTCGGGGTTGATGTAATCGCACCGGCCGCCAAGTTCATCAAGTTCGATGACGACTATGCGGTAGGCTAGTCCGCAGTGGGCCGCAGTGATACCGACTCCAGGCGCCGCCTTCATCGTGTGGTAAAGCGCATCCACCAGCGACTTCAGATCTTCATCAAATGAGCTTACCGGAAGGCATGGGGTCGCCAGGGCGGCGTCCGGATAGCGGCGGATTGTCAGTGTCGACACGGTCATACTCGTCAGTTCGGGCTTCACTCGGATGATATCAGGCGGTCCGGTCCGATGCACAAGCGAAACCTTTCCCCGATTCTGCTGCGTGGGACAAAGAGTGGCTATGCAGTTGTTGACAAAGCACTTTCAGTGGCCATTCTCCACGGCAAGCAATCAAGCGACACGCCAGTGAACGATAGAGGTGGCTGAGATGACGGAGACCGAAGACGAGATCCGCAACCGTCCGCCGATCGAGGAGATGCCCGAGAGCATCTATGCGGAAGACGGTTCCGTTCGCTCCGACTTCCTTATGCTTGTCGGTGCAGCGATTGCCGATCGTGACCTTCTATTCCTCAGACAGCGGGTTGCCCGGCTGCACGAATCGGAGCTTGGCGACCTGATCGAGGCGATCCAGGCGGATCAGCGGATTGCGCTTGTTCGTCTGCTGGGTGACGATTTCGACCTCACGGCTCTGACCGAGGTCGACGAGGCTATCCGTCTGCAGATCGTCGAGAACCTTCCCAATGCGCAGATTGCGGCGGCCATCGGCGAGCTGGATTCGGATGACGCGGTCTACATTCTGGAAGATCTCGATCAGGCCGATCAGGACGAAATCCTTGCCCAGCTTCCCTTTACCGAGCGTGTCCGTCTGCGCCGTGCGCTGGATTATCCGGAAAGCTCGGCTGGTCGGCGGATGCAGACGGAATTCGTTGCCGTTCCGCCGTTCTGGACGGTCGGCCAGACGATCGACTACATGCGCGACGAGGAGGATCTGCCCGAGAGTTTTTCCCAGATCTTTGTCATTGACCCGACATTCAGGCTGCTTGGCGCCGTCGACCTCGACCGCATCCTGCGCACCAAGCGCCAGGTCAAGATCGAAGCGATCATGCGCGAGACCAATCATCCGATCCCGGCGGTGATGGACCAGGAGGAGGCCGCCCAGGAATTCGAGCAGTATGACCTTCTGTCGGCGGCTGTCGTCGATGAGGGGGGAAGGCTGGTCGGTGTGCTGACCATTGATGACGTTGTCGACGTCATCCAGGAAGAGGCGGAAGAGGATCTGATGCGCCTCGGCGGCGTCGGTGACGAAGAACTGTCGGACACGGTCACAGAAACGTCCCGCTCCCGCGTGCCCTGGCTGTTCGTCAATCTTCTGACCGCAATCCTTGCGGCCTCCGTCATCTCGCTGTTCGAGGCAACCATTGAAGAAATCGTGGCGCTGGCCGTGCTGATGCCAATCGTGGCCGGCATGGGAGGCAATGCCGGATCTCAGACCATGACGGTCACGGTACGAGCGCTTGCGACCCGAAACCTCGATATCCACAATGCATGGCGGGTTGTCCGGCGTGAAGCGGGTGTCGGATTGTTGAACGGGATGGTGTTCGGCATCCTGATCGGCCTTGTAGCGGGGCTCTGGTTCCAGGATGTCAATATTGGCGGCATCATCGCCACCGCCATGCTGATCAACATGTTCGCTGCCGCCGTGGCCGGGATTCTGATCCCGATCCTGCTCGATCGGCTGGGGGCGGATCCCGCCGTTTCCTCGGCGGTGTTCGTCACCACAGTCACGGACATTACCGGCTTCTTCGCCTTTCTCGGTCTTGCCACCTGGTGGTTCCGGATCGGCGTCGGTTCCTGAAAATTGACTTTTACGTAAAAGAAAATATGCTGGTCCGTGATTGAGGGGGGATTCGGAACGGCTGTGAAGAAGTATTATAGCATTACAGAACTGACGCGCGAGTTCGGAGTCTCGACCCGGACACTTCGCTTTTACGAGGATGAAGGCCTGCTTCATCCGGAGCGTCGCGGTCGTACCCGACTGTATCGTGCGGCCGATCGCAGGCTGTTGCAGGAAATCCTCCGTGGCCGGCGCATTGGCTTTACCGTTGCCGAAATTCGCGAAATCATCCATGTCTACAAGGAGCCGCCCGGGGAAGTCGGCCAGCTCAAGCTGATGATGAAGCGCATTGATGAAAAGCGCGAGGAATTGCGCCAGAAGCGCCGGGACATCGACGAGACCCTCACTGAACTCGACAATGCCGAGGAAGCCTGTCTGACCCGTCTGGTCGAGATCGGCGTCGGTACCTGACGCCAAAGAAGCGGGCAGGGCGGAAGACCTTGCGATGCCGTTCAGATCCAGCGTCTCGCTCGCTTGCAGTAATTTTCGAATTCGATCCCGAAACGCGCCAGAAGGTGCTTTTCCTCACAGGGAATGGCAAAACCGGTGGTGATGGCAAAGCCGATGGCTGCGGCGATCAGGAACCAGGAAATGCCGGTGATCAGTCCAACGGCAACCGTGAGCAAAAGATAGCCGAGATAGATCGGATTGCGGCTGATAGCATAGGGGCCGGTTGTCACCAGCCGTCTGGTGCAGCCGCTATGCAGGATTGGCGTATTGTGATCCACGAGCGTCATCACGGCCCAACCATGCAAAGCGGCACCGGCAAGGCCGAAGACAATGCCGATGATTGTCAGCGGATAGGCGAACTGGCTCAGGTCGGGCAGGGGGCCTGTCAAACGCCCCAGCAGGAAAGCAAGCACGACACCGAGGCCAAAGGCGGTCGGTGGCCATGGAAAGGACAAAGGCTTCAGTCGATAGGCATTCATGGTCAGCTCCCGTCACTGGCTGCTGCTGAACACACTTCTGCAATACTCTGTAGTCGCTGATCATCACCCGGCAAGATTGCGCCAGACTGGAGCGGTTCCAGCAGGCTCTGTTGCTGCAATTCGCCAAGCGTGCAGCCGCAATAGGCCAGACAGAAGTTGACGCTGCTGCCCCCAGCTTCGCAGGCCGGCTGGCAGTTTTTCAGATAATTGCCAGAGAGATCGGGTGACGGCGGTGGAATGACGAAAGACGCCAGGTAGATCACGGCGATCAGGATCGGCTGATGGATGATGTAAACAGTGAGCGAATGGCGTCCGCCCCATTGCAGCCAGGCCGGACCGTCGGGCAGGCGCGCCAACCAGGCATAGCCGTTTTGCGCAGCCATTAGACGCGCAACCGCGACACCGGCAAGCAGGGCGCCGGCCCATGGCAGGATTGGCACATAGTCATTTGAACGTGGCAAGGTCTCCGATAGACCGACGAACCACAGGATCGGCATGTCGAAGATCACGGATCTATAGAAGGTCGGCAATGCGACCATCGCCGCCGCGACGACAAGCGTCAGCACCGGCGGTACCTTGAGGAACAGAAGACCGATGATGCTGCCAAGTGCAATCGCATGGAGAATGCCGAAAAAGATGAAGGCATCGGGAACTGCGATATAGGTGGCAGCCGTAATCACCAGCGCCGCTGCGAGGATTACGCCGAGGCGCCTGCCAAAATTCTTGAGATTGAGCTGTGGATAATGGGCGAGAACGAGGCTGAAACCGGCAAGGAACAGGAAACTCGATGCAATGGCGCGGGCATAGATCCGGAGCCAGCCGCTTGTCGAAGTCCCTGGCTCAAGATAGCCAAACATCTCCAGATCCCAGGCAAAATGATAGGTTGCCATGGCAATCAGGGCTATGCCTCGCAAGCTGTCCAGGGACGGCAACCGCTTGCGGATGGGTGGGGATGCTGCAGTGCGTGGCTCGACACTGGACATGGGCACGGGTCTTTCCTGCGGTCTTCTTGATAAGCGAATGTCGGATATCCGGCCCGTTCGGCTGAAAGACCAAAGGCGGCGATTTCAAGGCGGTGATTCGGACAGCAGGGCCAGCCTCGCCTCCGAAAAGAACTGCCTCCGTATCAGGACAACAAAGATCGTGGCGGTTGCAGCGGCAAAAACGTGAGGTCCGGCAAACCATCCCAGATAGCCGATGGAATAGAAAAGTGTCCGCAGGCCTGCATTGAAGTGTTTGCCGGCAATGATGTTCATCCTGATCGCCATTTCCGCAGCATCGCGCGCCCGCTCGGGGTCGGCGCGCGTTTCTTCCCCCATCGGAATGCGGCCGAAGAGAATGGTGCTGTAGTTGAAAAGGCGGTAGGCCCAGCCGAATTTGAAGAATGAATAGCCAAAGAGCACGATCAGTCCGCAGACCTTCAGTTCAAAGATCACCCGGCCACCCGGCACGATGAAGGGCAGGTCGTTGAGGATCGCATCGACCTGCTCTGTCGCACCGAGCAAGGCGAAGGACCCACCGATCGCAAAGATGGTCGTTGAGGCAAAGAAGGCTGTTCCGTTCTGCAGGCCTGCCATGATCTGCGTGTCGATCATCTTCAGGTCGCGAGACATGGAGTTCAAAATCCATTCCCGCCGCCGTTCCGCCATGGCCATGGTCAGGCTCGTGCGCCCAAGGATCATGCCGCGGCTGATGATGATGGAATAGGCCAGCCAGAGAAAGGCGAACAAGGCGAAGGCCATGTAGTCAAGCGTGCTCATCCGATGATTCCCCTTTGGAATCCTGATTAGACCGCTTGAGGCATCGGGTCAAAGCGTGGGGTACCCATCGTCGGCCTGCCTGGCGAGAGCCACCCTCATGCTTAACCGCATTTCACGAATTCGACATTTCTGTGATTTGTCTCATAATGGCACATCTGGGTATTGCGGTCTAAGTCTATGTTTTTCTTAATAGCTATTCGCTGGGTGCATGGCAGGCCCGCAAAATCTGTCATGTTTTTGCCATTTTTGCGGTTGCGATAGCGCCGGTATTTTAATAGTAAGGTGCCAGAAAGCGGTCGGGGGACGGCTTTTACACATGTGAGTTCTCAAGCGGAGTTTCCATGGAAGGAAGTGTCCAGAAGTCGTGCTGGGGCGTCACTTTCAGAGCTCTGATCGGATTTGGCGGCGTTGTTTGTGTTGCCTATCTTTTCGGAAGTTTCTGACGTCAGCATGGTCAGTTTTGGTGAAGAGCGCGGTCCCAAGCCGCGCTTTTTCCGTTTATGGCTCTGCGGTCTTTCGGATTGATCCCGTCGGACACGTCCGCGCAGTTTCCCAATGCCCTGTCATGGCATGTCGCGCCCTTACCAGCATATGTCGATCCCGACCGCATCTAACATGAGGCGATCCTCTAGACCTTGAAAGAAAGTCGTGGTCCCTTGCTGGATCGTTCCGGTTATGACGGACCGCACATAGTACAGGGGATCCTATTGCATGTTTCTTTCGGTGTTTGACGTCTTCAAGATCGGCGTTGGTCCTTCGAGTTCTCACACCATGGGACCGATGACGGCGGCAAACCGCTTCCTCGAACTCATTCTGTCCGATCTGTGGCCACGTCCGGTCGGTGCACAGGTGGCCGGTTTGAAAGTGAGCCTGCATGGTTCGCTCGCCTATACCGGGATTGGCCATGGTACGGGGGATGCCGTCATCATTGGCCTGATGGGGGAGGCGCCCGACACGGTCGATCCCGATCGCATGGCCGACATGATTGCCGAAGTCGCTCGCAAAGGGCGTGTTACACCGCACGGTCATCCGGCTTATGAGTTCAACCCGAAGGATGACCTTGTCTATGACAAGAAGACTCCCCTGTCCGGTCATGCCAATGGGATGCGTTTCACAGCGCTTGATCGTGATGGACGTGTCCTGCTGACAACGATCTACTATTCGATTGGCGGTGGCTTTGTTGTCACGGACACCGAACTGGCCGCCATGCAGAAGGCGAAGAAGTCGTCCCAGGGGAGCCAAAAGGTGCCATATCCCTTTGCGTCCGCAAGCGAAATGCTGGATATGGCGCGTGCGTCCGGGCTCACGATCGCGCAGATGAAGCGGGCAAATGAGGAAGCGGTCATGAGCCGGGAGGAACTGGATTCAGGTCTTGACCGAATCTGGGAAGCGATGAGCGGCTGCATTGACCGGGGTCTCAGGCAGGAGGGCCAGTTGCCCGGCGGGCTGAAGGTCAGGCGCCGTGCCAAATCGATCCACGATAAGCTGCAGGAGGAATGGCGTTCCAACCGGCAGAACCCGCTTCTCGCCAATGACTGGCTCTCCGTCTATGCCATGGCGGTCAATGAGGAAAACGCGGCAGGTGGACGGGTCGTCACATCGCCGACAAATGGGGCGGCGGGGGTCGTGCCGGCGACGATTCGCTACTATCTGCATTTCCATCCCGATGCTGATCAGGAAGGTATCCGCGATTATCTTCTGACTGCGGCGGCGATTGGCGGCATCATCAAGCACAATGCCTCCATTTCAGGGGCCGAGGTTGGCTGTCAGGGCGAAGTCGGATCGGCATCCGCCATGGCCGCAGCCGGTCTTGCTGCGGTGATGGGCGGAAGCCCCGAGCAGATTGAAAATGCCGCCGAAATTGCCCTTGAACACCATCTCGGCATGACTTGCGACCCAGTGGCCGGTCTTGTTCAAGTCCCGTGTATCGAGCGCAATGCGCTGGGCGCAGTCAAGGCAGTCACAGCTGCGTCGCTCGCAATCAAGGGCGATGGGCAGCATTTCGTGCCGCTTGATGCCTGTATCGAAACCATGCGCCAGACGGGCAATGACATGAGCGAGAAATACAAGGAGACATCGCTTGGCGGTCTCGCCGTCAATGTCGTGGAGTGCTGAGCGGATTTTCTGCCATCGAAACTGGGGAGCGGTCCAGGTGGCGGCTTTTCCGATCTTGACGAAGCTGGCCAACTGGCTATCTCCGGGCAGATGACGCTCCATCTGATCAAGCTCTGTGTCGGTGCAGATTCCGTCGAGGATTTGCGCCAGTGGGTCGAAAACCGCGCCGCACTGGCCGTGGCGGCGGGCTTGCCTGCGCAATCGAGCCATGTCACACGCATGGTGCCCAAGCGTCGCGACGAACTCCTTGATGGCGGCTCTCTCTACTGGATCATTAAGGGACAGATCGCAGCTCGCCAGCAACTTCTAGACCTGAAAACGCTGACCGGTGCGGACGGGATCACCCGTTGCGAGCTTGTTCTTGCGCCGGAGGTGATCGATACCGCAATGGTGCCAAGGCGCCCCTTCCAGGGCTGGCGCTATCTTGATCCGGATGCTGCCCCGCGTGACCTTGCATCTTCCGGTCAGGATCTCTCCGACATGCCGGAAGCCCTGAAGCGAGAACTCGCAGAGCTCGGGCTGCTCTAGCCGGTCTTTCGCGCGCCATTCATGCCGAAGCATCGGTGTAATCCGTTTTGCCACTGTTTAGCCTCGAATTGAGCCGACAACGTCGACGAACAATGGCGAGGCGCGCGTATGATGTCCAAAAATGAGAAAATCAAATATTCGCGACAGACTCCATCTTCGGGTGAGAACAGGGGATTTGCACTACGTAAAGATTTCCTTTCACGTTTCGCGATGGCATTCGGTCTAGGTATAGCTGCGGTCGCAATCTACATCGGCCAACTTATTCTGTTTGGAAACTTCCACGAAATCATTCCCGGTCAGTATTATCGCTCGGCACAGCTTTCAGGTGAACGGCTGGGAGCAGAAATTGATCGTTATGGTATTCGCACCGTGATCAACCTGCGGGGCGAGCATGTTGGTACCCCCTGGTATGATGAGGAGGTCGAGGCCACGGCAAGTCGAGGCGTCACATTGGTCAATTTTGGCATGTCTGCGCTTCGTGAGCTCCCGCCCCAACAGGTTCAACAATTGCTCGCCATTCTCAAGACGGCTGAGCAGCCCATGCTCGTGCATTGCATGTCCGGCGCAGATCGGACCGGTCTTGCCTCCGTCATGTTTCTTCAGCAGGTTGCTGGCGTCGATGAAGAAACTGCCGAATGGCAACTTTCGCCGTTTTACGGGCATCTCAACCTGCCATTCCTTGGTGCCTATGCCATGGATGATACATGGGAGGCATTGGAGCGGGTTGCAGGGATTGACAGCTAACGCACTTAGGGCTGCAAAAAGCTAAAAAATGTGCAGCAACAAGGAGTTTACGCGCTGAGCGTGGTCTCAAGGGGTTCCTTTGTGCCTGCTAAAATGGCACAAATTGACATGTCAGAACCATAATCCAGAAAACTGACAACAGCAGAGGAGACACAATGTTCAGAAAGCTGACAATTGCGACAATGCTCGCATTCATGGTGGGCGGTGCTGCGAGCGCCCAGGACCTCAACTTCTTCCGCATTGGAACAGGGGGCACTGCCGGGACCTACTATCCGATCGGCGGCCTTCTGGCCAATGCCATCTCCAATCCTCCCGGCTCGCGCTCCTGCGAAGAGGGCGGAAGCTGCGGCGTACCTGGCCTGATTGCGTCTGCCGTGTCGTCGAATGGCTCGGTTGCCAATGTCAATGCGATTGCAGGTGGTACGCTCGAGTCGGGTTTTGCTCAGTCGGATGTTGCCAATTGGGCCCATTCCGGCACCGGGATCTGGGAAGGCAAGCCACCGGTTGAGAAGCTGCGCGCCATTGCCAACCTCTATCCGGAATCGATCCACCTCGTTGCCCGTGCCGATGCCGGAATCACGTCGGTGGCCGATCTGAAGGGCAAGAAGGTGTCGCTCGACGAGCCGGGCTCCGGTACCCTGGTTGACGCACGCATCATTCTGGAAGGCTATGGCCTGTCGGAATCGGATGTCCAGGCCGAGTTTCTGAAGCCAAACCAGGCCGCCGACCGTATGCGTGACGGCCAGATGGATGCCTTCTTCTTCGTTGGCGGTTTCCCGGCCGGTGCTATTGCCGAACTGGCCAGCCAGATGCCGATCACCCTTGTTCCGATCGAAGGTGAGGGCGCTGCGGCTATTCGCGAGAAGTATCCCTTCTTCGCGGAAGACCGCGTTCCTGCCGGCACCTATGAAGGTGTTGCCTCCGATGTCTCGACGCTCGCCGTTGGTGCACAGTGGATCACCTCGGCGGATCAGCCCGAAGACCTGATCTATGGCATCACCAAGGCTCTGTGGAACGAAAATACCCGCAAGCTGCTCGATAGCGGCCATGCCAAGGGCAAGGTCATTCGTCCGGAAACCGCGCTATCGGGCGTCGGCATCCCGCTCCATCCGGGCGCTGAGCGCTTCTACCGCGAAGCTGGTCTGCTGAAGTAATCCGACCCGTCGGATCTCAGGAAGGCGGGGCGGCCAGTCTGCCCCGCCATTTTTCGTTTACGAATGACAGGGAATATCGGCATGCAGAAGCATGAGACATCAAACGAGACACCGCAGCTTTCGGCGGAAGAGCTGCAGGCCATCGAGCAACGCTTTGATCCGGAGACACGTTTCCGGACGGTCTCGCCAAAGCTCTCCTATGCGGTCGGTGCCATTCTTTTCCTGCTCTCGGCCTATCATTTCTACACGGCCGGTTTCGGCATTCCCCGCGCAACGACCCATGCCGGTGCCCATTTGGGCGTCACTCTCTTCCTGGTCTTTCTGTCCTTTTCGGCGTTGAGCGGTCGGATCACGACGCCAAGCTGGCATGCGCCGCTGGGTTTGCCGCTCATTGACTGGCTTTTCGCGCTTTCCGGTGCGGCTGCGGCCTTTTATGTGCCCTGGGTCTATGACCAACTCGCCTTTCGTGTCGGCAATCCGCTGACCATCGACATCGTCATGGGTACTGTCCTGATTGTCGCATTGCTTGAGGCTGTGCGGCGTTCGATGGGCTGGCCGCTCCCGGTGATTGCCATCCTGTTCATGGCCTATGCCTATTTCGGCCGTTCCATGCCGGGCGTGCTTGTCCACCCGGGCGCAAGCTGGACGAATATCGTCAATCACCTCTATCTGACATCGCAGGGGATTTACGGCACCGCGCTTGGCGTCATTGCCACCTATGTCTTCCATTTCGTGCTGTTTGGCGTGATGGCGACGAAGATCGGCCTGGGGCAGCTGTTCATTGACCTCGCCTCCGCCGCTGCCGGTCGTTATTCCGGTGGACCTGCCAAGGTCTCGGTTCTGTCGTCAGCCTTGCTTGGTTCGATTTCCGGCTCGTCGATCGCCAATACGGTCACGACCGGTGCGCTCACCATTCCCGCCATGGTGCGGATCGGGTATCCCCGCCACTTCGCAGCCGCCGTGGAGGCAGCTGCCTCCACCGGTGGCCAGATCACGCCACCTGTCATGGGTGCCGTTGCCTTTCTCATGATCGAATATCTCGGCATTCCGCTGACGATGATCCTGACGGCGGCGCTTGTTCCGGCCTTCATGCATTTCTACGGCGTGCTTGTTCAGGTTCATCTCGAAGCACGCCGCCTTGGCCTGCGCGGCCTTAGTGCGGCGGAACTGCCGAATGTGATGAAGGTTCTGCGTGAAGGCTGGTTGAGCCTGTTGCCGCTGATCCTTCTGATCGTCGTTCTGCTGTCGGGCCGGACGCCCTTCGCTGCGGCCTTCTGGGCAATCGTTGCCTGTATCGTGGTTCTCGTCATCCAGTCGGTCACCCGCCATGGTCTGGCCGATGGCTTCCGCGTGGCGCTGCTCGGGCTCTGGGAAGGCTTCGTCATGGGCGCGAAGCAGTCGCTTTCCGTGACTGTGGCCGCAGCCCTTGTCGGGGTGGTGATCGGCATCGTGACGCTGACCGGTGTCGGCTTCAAGCTCGCCTATATGGTGACGGGGCTGGCACAGGGCTGGGCAACGGATCTGCATGCCACGCTCGCGGTCCTGCCGTTTGAAGTGATGACGGTTCCGACCATGACGCTGCTCTTCACGCTGATCCTCACCGCCGTCGTCTGCATCCTGATGGGTGCCGGCATTCCGACCACCGCCAATTACATCATCATGGTCGCGGTTGCAGCACCGATCCTCGGCCTTCTCGGCGTCGAGCCGATCGTCGCGCATTTCTTCGTCTTCTATTACGGAGTGCTCGCCGATATCACGCCGCCGGTCGCGCTTGCAGCCTATGCGGCTTCGGGCATTGCCGGGGCGAATGCTTTTAAGGCCGGCAATACGGCCTTCCGCCTGTCCATGGGCAAGGTGCTGGTGCCCTTCGTCTTCGTCTTTTCGCCCTCGGTGCTGATCGTGACACAGGATTTCACCTGGCAGGCTTTTGGTCTTGCCGTCGCTGGTCTGCTTGCGGGCATCTGGTTGCTGTCGGCTGCCATTTCCGGCTGGCTTTTCACCACGCTCTGGCGGATCGAACGTTTTGTCCTGGTGATATCGGCCATCCTGCTGGTCGTTCCGGAAATGCTTGTCACGGTGATCGGCGTGGCCCTTGCGATGCCGATCATCATCCGGCAATGGTTCGCCGCCCGCGAAACAAGCCCCGCTGGCAGCGGCGGGTGATGGTCCCTGCCGGCTTGCACACGCAATTGTCTGTCGCTTCTTTCCATCGTGTGTGGCATGAAGCGGCAGCGCGTCACCCGGCCATTTGAAAGCCGTTGGCAGCACCGGTCTGGTGGTCGCGTTTCGTGAACAGGGAGAGCGGATAGCATGAGCGAATTCTTTGAAGAATCTGCGCAGATGACGGATCGTGGTGTGATGGCCATGTTGAATGCGGCGATTGCCAAGGCGGGTGACATGGGGCAGCCGCAATGCATCGTCATTGTTGACCAGAGCGGCGTGGTGCTTGGGTCGTTTCGCATGCGCGGAGCTCGCTTCCTGTCACTGAAGAGCGCGCTTGCCAAGGCGCGGACGGCAGCCTCGATCAATGGCGCGACAGCCTCCATTCCCGAACAGGCACGGCTCCTTCTCTCTGGTGCAACCCAGGGCGCCGTCACGGGCTTGAAGGGCGGTCTGCCAATCCGGATGAATGGTGTCCTCGTCGGCGGTATCGGCATCGGCTCCGGCTCGGGCGAGCAGGACGAAGAGGTTGCGCGCGCCGCTCTCGATGCGATTGGCGCAGACCAGCCCTGATCTTCAGCGGCTGGCGCCCGGGCTGGTCTACGCCAGCCCGATCGCGTCTCTCTCGCTCACCATTTGCATGCGCCCCATCCACGGGTCAGCCGAACAGCAGTTTGGGTAGCCACAATGCTGCTGCGGGTACGAAGACCAGGATGATGGCCACCAAACTCACGGCGATCATGAAGGGGATCGACTCGCGGGTGTAGTCGCCGATGCGCACTTTCAGGATCGAGCAGACCGTATACATCGCAGCACCGACCGGCGGGGTAAAATTGCCAATGGTGGCGGCGATGATGAAAACAATGCCGAAATGGACTGGATCTCCGTCCAAGCTGCGGATCAGCGGCAGAAAGATGGGGGTGAGCATGATGATCAGCACGGTGGCGTCGATGACGAGCCCTGCAATCAGCACCGAAATGGCGATCAGCACCATGATCAGCGAGAGATTGTCCGTCAGCCCCAGGATTGCGCCGGCAATCGCCTCGGGTACGCGTTCAAGCACGATGCCATAGGAAAAGATGGCTGAAAGCGCGATCAGGAACATCACCGAGCCAACGTCGCCAAGACTGCCTTCCATCGCTTCGGCAAAGCTTTTCACCTTGAGCTGGCGGTAAATGATGACCCCGACAAATATGGCATAGAGCACGGCGAAGGCGCCGATTTCGGACGGGGTGAAAATGCCCGCGCGCAACCCGAACAAGAGGATGACCGGGAAGAGCAGCGCCCAGATGCCGCCGCGGAGCGCCGTGCCCAGTTCTTTCAGCGTGACGCGGCTTTTCCGCTCCGGCTGATAGTTGCGGGCATTGGCGGTAATCCAGACGGCCACCGTCAGCGCAAGCCACAACATCAGTGCTGGAACGATGCCGGCGGCAAACATGCGTCCGATCGAAACCTGACCGATGGAGCCGTACAGAATCATGCCGATGCCGGGCGGGATGATCGGGGTCAGGATCGCTCCGAAGGAAAGCACGCCGGCGGTAAAGCCGGGCGAAAAGCCACGCTTGATCATGGGTTCGCCCAGCATGCGTGATTGCATGGCGGCGTCAGCGATGGCCGAGCCAGAGACGCCGCCCATCAGGGCGGATAGTGCAATCGAAACCTGCGCCAGACCGCCTTTGAGGCGTCCTGTCATCACGAGGGCGAGATTGAGGAGCTGCTCGGTAATGCCCGAGCGGTTCATGAAATTGCCCGCGAGAATGAAGAGTGGCACGGCCAGCAGCGCAAAATTCTGCGTCTGGCTGACGGTCACCTGTACGGGAATGGTAAAGGGCAGTTCGGGGTGCTGAACGAAAAAGATGGCCCCCGAAATACCGATGGCGAATGCCACGGGCATGCCCATCGCCAGCAGCACGAGAAAGGCTATGGCCACGAGGATCATGGTCTGGCCCCCTTGGTACTGGCTGCATTGGGTCCGAGGTCGCGTCGCATCTTGATGATCGTGGTGATGAGCATCAGGGTCGCACCCACTGGCAAGCTGGCCGTGACCCAGCTGTAGCTGACGCCGGGGATCCCCTGGAAGCTGCGCGCCCTGCTGGTCCAGGTCAGTTGGAAGCCCGAATAGATCAGATAGACGAGGAAGGCCGCGATCAGCAGATAGTTTATCAGCATCATCAGGCGCTGGAAGGATGGCGAGAAGCGGGTCACCAGAGCGTCGATCGACATGAAGAGATCCTTGCGCCAGGCGATGTCTGCGCACAGGAATGCGGCCCAGGCGAAGGCGCAGGTGGCGATGTCTATGGTCCAGTTGAGTGGCATGCGACTGAGCCGTGCCACGCCTCCGGTAAAGATCATCGCCACCATGACAAGCAGGAAAGCTCCGGCGAGGATGGCTTCTAGCCTGATGAAGCCTTGGTAGAGCTTTTGCATGAGTCCGCGTCCTCGCCGGTGAAATGGGCCGGATTACTTCTTGCCGATTTCGCTGTAGATCTTGGCGCGCGCCTCGCTGAGGCCCAAGGCGTCATAGGCTGCCATGCCCGCTTGCTTGAACGGGGCAAGGTCGATGTCATCGACAATGGTCATGCCTTTGTCGACCAGGGTCTGCTTTGCTGTCTTGGCGGCCTCGGCCATGGTGGCCGACGTATTCTGTCCGGCCGTACGGCACTCTTCGACCAGAGCGGTTTGATAGTCGGCGGGCAGCTTGTTGAACCACTCGTTGCTCACCACCTGGAAGTTGATCAGCTTGATATGTGCCGTCTCATTGGCATAGTCGAGCACCTCGAAGAGGTTGCCGGCCGTTATGTTGGGGTAAACGAGTTCGGCACCATCGATCGCCATCTGCTGCAGGCCCGGATAGACGTCGCCGAAGGCCATGGCGGTCGGTGCTGCGCCCAGTGCGCGGATGGATTCCTGCCAGATCGGGGCAGGTGGGGTGCGGATACGCAGGCCCGCCAAGTCCTCGGGTGAGCGGATCGCCTTGTTGGTGAAGAAGTGCCGGTCGCCCTGAACCCAGTCGAAGCAGACCACCTTGATGCCGTGTTCATCCGCCAGTTTCTGCTGCCATTCGACCATGGAGGGCGCGGTAGCAAGGGCAAAGGCCTCCTCGTTGCTATCGACGAAATAGGGCCCGTTCACCACGGCCAGTTCCTTGACGTAATTGCCGAGGCGGGCGGCATCGGTGTTCTGCCCGATATTGGCGCCCTGGCGGATCTGCTCGATGATGTCTTCTTCGACGCCAAGCTGGGCTGAGGGGAAGACCTCGATGGTCAGCCCGCCATTGGTTCTTTCCTTGACGGCTTCGGCCCATGCGAGGAAGCCCTGGTGGAAGGGCTCGGACGGGCCGAGCACGTGGTTGAAACGCAGCGTGTGGTTTTCCTGGGCATGCGCGCTTGCAATTCCGGTAAGGGTCGTGGCTGCCACGAGCATTGCGGCAAGCTGTATGGTCTTTCTCATGCTGTTCCTCCCTTGTGTGGAATACTGGGTTGATCTGCGGCGGCTCTCCTCAGCTCACCGTCCTGCATTCGCCCTGGTGCTCACGCGTTCCAGGGTAACTCTACGGCATGCCTCTGCGCCAAACGCTCAAAGGCCGCCTGCGTATCCGGATCTATCGGCACGCCTGCGACGTCCCGCTCCCGGGCCACCGTCCATTCACGGTCGCCTGGCGCCATGACTTCTGCACCTTCGCGCACCGCCGAGTTTCTGAGCGCCTCGACATAGCGCCGCATGCCCTCATCGAAGATTTTCCGGTCCACAACTGCATCGGGCCGGATGGCAAGGGTAAAAGCTCCCATTTGTCGGGGCGTGTGCTTGTCTGTTCCGCCCATCGGCAGGATTTCATGGCTGAGTTTCATGCCGGAAAGCACGGCCGAGAAAATCTCTACCATGCCGGCCAGGCCCGCACCCTTGAAACCGAACTCGCCGCCCAGCGGCGCCAGCATTTCAACCAGTGACGCGTCTGACGTGTCGCGCCCGTAACCGTCTGATGCGGTGGCCTCGGGCAGGGGCTTGCCGAGGCTCTGATAGAGCTTCACCCGGTTGTAGGGAATGGCGCTGGTTGCCATGTCGAAAAGCCATGGATCCTGCTGGCTTATCGGCACCGCCATGGCAATCGGATTGGTGCCGTGAAATCTTTCGGCACCCCCGTGCAGCCGTACGAAACTGTCGGAGTTGCAGAATGTGATGCCGATATAGCCCTTCTCAGCCGCTTCCAGCGCAAATGCTCCTGCCGGCCCGAAATGTGAGGAATTGCAAACCGAAACAGCGCCTATTCCCGCCTCTTCGGCAAGCGCGATTGCATGCTGCATGCCGAGATAGGCGCCGAGTGCACCATGGCCGTTGTCGGCGTCGAGACGGCCAACGCCGGCAAAGGTACGTCGGAAAGTGGGGCGGGGCGCCTTGTTGACCCGTCCACCCTCGAACACCGAGACATAGTGGTCAAGCAGACGGACCCCGTGACTGTCGACGCCCAGGCGGGATCCGTGCAGCATGGCGCGAGTGGCCGCGTCACGGCTAGCTGCGTCGACGCCGACTGCGTCGAGCACCGTACGAATGAAGCGGTCGAGTTGGACAATCCCTGCGCGCTTTGCGCTGCGTTCACTTAAGCCGCTCACAGTGTCTGCCCCCCATCAACGACAAGCACCGTCCCTGTCGTGAATGTACTCTCATCGCTCGCGAGATAGACGCAGGCAGCGGCCATTTCCTCGAGCGTGCCCAGCCGACCCATGGGCTGGCGCGCGATAAAGGCAGCCCGAGTCGCTGCCGGATCCGGCGTGGCGTTGATGCGTTCGTTCAGCGACGGCGATTCAGTTGTGCCAGGCGCAAGAACGTTGCAACGGATGCCCTGGCCGATGAAGTCGCGGGCCACCGCCTTGCTCAGCCCGATCAGCGCCGCCTTGGATGCGCCATAGGCCGCGCGGTTCGCCACTCCGGTGATCGAGGACGCGACTGAGGCAATATTGACGATCGAGCCAGATCCGCGGGCAAGCATTCCTGGTAGGGCGGCCCGCATCGTCCGAAAGCAGGCGGTGACATTCTGATCCAGGCTGCGCGCCCAATCAGCATCGTCACAGTCCAGAATCGTACCGCTGTGCACCCAGCCGGCACAGTTGACGAGAATGTCCACCGGCCCGACTTCGGCGAAGGTCTTCTTGATCGCCGTGTCGTCGGTCACGTCCATGGCCGATACGGATATCGCGTCTGCCCGATCGAGGTCGGCAAGCTTGTCCGGCGACCGGCTGGTCGCGATAACCTGCGCGTCTTCTGCCGCCATGGCCAGCGCCACCGCTCTGCCTATCCCTTGTCCGGCACCTGTGACCAGTGCCCTTTTGCCGGTCAGTCGCCCTACCACGTTACGTCTCCTTAATGTCTTATGTGCACAATAGACATTATTTGACCTGCGATGCAAGGGGTGGAGATGTTGTCCTTCGACAATGTGATTGCTATGCTGATCGCACCAAGGGGGTAAGGCGTCATCGAAACCATGGCCAGCTCAGCTGCAAATCCGCTCGGCCCGGTGCCGCGCCTTCACACGCAGATCAGGGACATCGTAGCGGCAAGGATCGCGCAGGGGGCTCTGGCTGATGGCGCGCTGCTGCAGGAGTCGCAGTTAGCCTCGGAGTTCGGGATTTCACGGGCGCCGGCACGACACGCCCTGGCCGCGCTTGAGGCCGAAGGTCTCCTTTGTAAGTCTTCGGGGCGCGGTTATCTGGTGGTGGCCAATGCGCAACTGCTTGCGTCCGCCCGCGATACCGGTCTTCCCGAGCCGGCCGTCTCCGTTGATTCGAGCGCCAGCTGGGAGCGCATCTATCAGGAGGTGGAGAACGAAATCATTGCGCGCATCTCCTTTGGCAGCTGGCGGCTGAGCGAAGTGGCTCTCGCCAGTCACTACGGCGTCAGCCGCACGGTCGCCCGTGATGTTGTCGGTCGCCTGCAGCAGCGCGGTCTGGTGCGCAAGGACGATGGTGCCCGCTGGTATGCGCCGGCGCTTACTCCCGACCATATTGGCGAGCTTTACGAAATGCGCTGGCTACTGGAGCCCGCAGCCTTGCTCAAGGCCATCCCCAACCTGCCGGATGGTCTTCTCGACACAATGAGCGCCGACCTCGACGCAGCGATTGCCAAGGCCGAGACGATCGATGGCGAGGTTCTTGATGCGCTTGAACACCAATTGCACGTGCAGTTGCTGGGTTTCTGTGGCCAGAATACGTTGATGCAGGCCATCATCCAGCATCAGTCGCTCCTTGTTGCGCACCAGTTTCTTTACCGTTGGACCCCCAAGCTCTTTCGCTCCGAACCCTTTCTGCCAGAGCACCGCGAAATACTGGATCGTCTCCTTGCTGGTCGGTTCGAAGACGCGTCTCGAAGCCTCAAATGGCATCTGCAATCCTCAAGTGACCGCGTGATCGCCCGCGTCGATCTCATCCAGGACGAATTCCGCACCGAGGGCATTTCCTTCCTCACTCTCGCAAAATAGGAAATCCGGTGACTGGCTCTGGAAAAATGATTTGTGTATACATAATTCGTTTTCAGAGGAGGAGCGGGCAATGAGGCTGAAGGGAAAAACGGCGGTCATCATAGGTGGCAGCGGCGGCATTGGACTGGCTCTTGCCGAAGCCATGGACCGCGAAGGCGCAAGGCTCGCGATCGTGGCGCGCAGCCGTGAGAAGCTCGATCAAGCGGCCCGTGTTCTGTCTGAGCAGACGATCCTGCATCCTGCCGACGTCAATGAACCCACCGCGCTGGATGAGATGGTCGCAAGCGTCACAAGCAAAACGGGCACTCCCGATATTCTGGTCAATTGCCAGGGCACCACGGTGATCAAGCCCACGCTCGATCTCACCCGCGAGGAGTTCGCCGTCGTGATGCGCACCAATATCGAGAGCGTGACCTTTGCTTCCATTGCCTTTGGCCGCGACATGATCGCGCGCGGATCTGGCTCGATCATCAACATTGCTTCCCTGTCGGCCCATCGTGGTTGGCCCCGGGCGACGGTCTATGCCATGTCCAAGCACGCCATCATCGGCCTCACCAAATCCCTTGCCGCCGAATGGGCTCCCCACGGGGTGCGCTGCAATTCCATTTCGCCGGGTTTCTTCATGACCGATCTCAACCGCGAACGTATGCCTGAGGCGCGCAAGCAGGCTGCGCTTGCCCGCACTCCCTATGCCCGCTTCGGGAATGTGGCGGAACTGGCCGGAGCGGCTCTTTATCTTGCGTCGGACGAATCGCGTTTCGTGTCCGGTACCGACATCAATGTCGATGGCGGCTATCTCGCCGCCGGTATCTGATTTCCGGCTGTGGCGACCGGCCTGGCGCGGAGAGTTGCCGTTTGAAGTCTAAGTTCAAGACTGCAGCCGCAGGGCGTCTGTCAAAATTTCCGGTCGCATGATATGCGACACCATCAGGGATGCCCGGACTCGCACTCCTGAGGCGCCGCTGGTATTCTTTTGCTTGCGCAGGCTTGTCCTGGTCCATAACCGTCTCCCGACTTGGTTCCGCTACGGGGCATCCGCTCCACTGAACCAAATCCGGTGCGAGATCTGCGAAAACAGCGCGAGACGCGTTTGCACGAGCCGATGAAGAAAGTGTTGCAGGTGAGCTTGAAAAAAGAAAACGTCAATTATTTCAATGCTCCCGTTTTCGCCGTTGCGCCGATGATCGACTGGACGGATCGGCATTGCCGTTTTTTCCATCGAAAGTTGTCGGCACGGGCTTTGCTTTACACCGAGATGGTGGTGGCGGATGCGATCATTCATGGGCCACGGGAAAAGCTGCTTGGCTTTTCGGAAGAAGAACATCCGGTGGCGCTGCAGCTTGGCGGGTCGGACCCGGCCAAGCTGGTCGAGGCGGTGAAGATTGCCGCCGATTACGGCTATGACGAGATCAATCTGAATGTCGGCTGTCCGTCGGACCGGGTGCAGTCCGGGACATTCGGGGCCTGTCTGATGCAGACGCCGGAGGTTGTGGCAGATTGCGTTTCGGCGATGAAGGCGGTTTCGATCGTTCCCGTGACCGTCAAGTGCCGGATCGGGGTTGACGATCAGGAGCCGGAGGCGGTGCTCCCCGATTTTCTCGGCCGCATGGTGGCGGCAGGTGCGGATGCGATCTGGATCCATGCCCGCAAGGCGTGGCTCAAGGGCCTGAGCCCGCGTGAGAACCGCGAAATCCCGCCGCTCGATTACGCTCTGGTGCATGCGATGAAGCGGGTGCATCCGGCAACCTTCATCGGGATCAATGGCGGGATCACGACGCTTTGCGAGGCGAAGGATCATCTTGCCGTCATGGACGGGGTGATGCTGGGACGGGCGAGCTATCACAATGCGGTGCTGCTGACGGATGTCGACCACGTCATTTATGGCGAGCCGGAGAAGGCATTCGACTGGCAGGCGCTGTGTGCGCAGATGATGGATTATGCGGGCCGAGTGGTGGCCGAAGGCGGTCGCCTCAATCACGTGACGCGGCACATGGTCGGGTTGTTCCAGGGCTATGCGGGGGCGCGGCGCTATCGGCAGATCCTGTCGGCGGATGCGGTGAAGCCTGGGGCAAAACCGGCGGTGATTGCCGAGGCCTTTGCAGCGGTCGACATTGCCGGCGGGCCGAAGGTGCAGGCGCAGGACACTGCGTCGGCGGCGGAATAGGGCGCGCCCGAAAAACGGCGCCCAAAGCAAAAATGGCGCCCCGGTGGAGCGCCATTCGAAAAGTCGGATCAGGCAGCCTGAATGTTGACGGCCTTCGGGCCCTTGCCCATGCGGTCCGGCTCGGTGTCGAAGGTGACCTGCTGGCCATCCTGCAGGGTCTGCATGCCGGAAGCCTGCAGAGCGGAGATATGGACGAACACGTCCTTGGCGCCGCCTTCCGGCGTGATGAAGCCAAAGCCCTTGTCCTGGTTGAAGAATTTTACGGTGCCTCTGGTGGCCATGGGATCGTTCCTTTTCCCGTGTTTTGCGGTTTTTTCCACGCCCGGTCGCCGGGTGTGGAAGCGGTTCGCCCTTCCTTGAAATGAAAAGGGAAGGACCGTCGAGAAGTCGCGATATCGGGGAAAAGACGTCTACAGGCGGGAGAAAGCCCCCAGAACCGCCCCTGGCGGTCGATACAGTCAGTCCAGTCTCCGGGATCAGTAGTACCCGAACACTGGTAGAGGTAGGGGGATTTCCTCGCTTTTGCAAGGGTTAATACTGGCAAAAAACGCGCCAATCGCAGCGGCAAGGGGCTGAATTCCTTAAGAATTAATGGGGTAATGTGAGCATTGCGACACAAACAGCCCTCCATCCCTGCCAGCCCGATGCCCATGGTCTTCTTGATTTTGTATGTCTCGCATGCGTTAATCATGGTTGACGAAACCCTTACGGATGCCTTGATGCGGCCAAAGGAAGACGTTAGGGAAGCTGTCGGGGGTAGGGATGGTTGAACGATGGCAAAACAGGGTGCGTCTGTGATTGATCCCTATGACATACTCGGCGTTCAGCGTGAGGCGGATGAGGCTGCGATCAAGGCTGCCTATCGCAAGGTCGCCAAGAATGCCCATCCCGATGGTGGCGGTGATAGCGAACAGTTCGCAAAGATCAGCGCCTGCTACGAACTCCTGAAGGACCCGGTGCGCCGCAAGGTGTTCGACGATACCGGCTATGACCCGGAACTCGCCGAACCCATGGACCTCAAGGGTCTGATGGTGCTGGAAGGCCTGATCAACGACATGATTCTCGATGAGCGGGAGCCGGGCAGTTTCGATCCGGTCGCGGGCCTGCGCCGAAAGCTCACCGACGACATCCTGAAAGCGCGCTTCCACATTCTCGAACTGGAGCGCCATCGTGCGCGGGTGCGCAAGCATCTGGACCGAATCGGGCGTCGCCCTGAGGCCGATGTGCTGGGGTCGATGCTGAAGGCCCGCTCCGGCTCGATCAGCGAGGCGATCAAGAATGCCGAAGGCCAGATCGCGGCGATCGAACGCGCCTATGCGATGCTGGAAGGCTATTCCTACGAGCTCGAAGTCGTTCCCGCCGAGGGGGAAGACCTGCCAAAGGCTGCGGAATAAGGCTGCTCTTGCCGCCCGACCCGTCTTTGGCGGGATACCGTTCGTCAAACCTCGTCACCCGTGATGGCGATTGCGGCTTCCTTGCGCAAAGCCTCTTCGGCCATCCGTTTCTTCAGGACCAGTCGGGCCTTGCGCCTGAGTGCTTTCCAGGCCCTGAGGTCTCCGCCACAGAAGGGATCATCGCGGTCCACGATGGCGCACAGGTAGTCGACGATTACGTCCACATTGGCCGAGAATTCACCTGCATCCTCGATCTCCCATTCATGGACAGGGACGAGCGGGCTGTTTGCGAGATTACGAAGCGGGGTTTCTAGCTCCTGATGAACAGCGGCGATGTCGCTGAAACGCATTGTTCCGATGCAGGGCGGTACCGAATAGGTTTCCTGGCTGCTCGACGCAGTCCGCCCGGTGACGCGTCGCATCGGCTTCATGCAGCGGCGATGGCGCCGGCAATCGGCAGATGCGCAATTGGGCGGGCCACCGTTGTGCCGGATGAGTGAACGCAAGAGCAGCTCCATTCCGCTTTCCATCGCGGGATCGCTTTGGGCGCGTGTCTTGCGCGCCTTCTTCTCAGCGCTCTTGAGATCTGCCTTCGGGCGGGTCTTTGCTGCGGGGCGCGGACTGGGCGGGCGAGGGCGCGTGTCGCTGGTCGGGGTCTGGCGTGCGGGCATCAGTCATCCTTTCATCCTGTTTTCATCGGGCAAAGCTTCGCCGCCGGTCGGGTTTTACCCTCCGGTTGCGGCCATGTCGGCCTTTGTCTTTCGTCTCGGACAGGGCGCCAGAAGCAACCTATCTAAGTAGTTTATGTGGCTCCTTCCGGCGCCCTGTTCGGTGTCTTCATCATCGCAGTGTCTCGCTGCAGAGGCGGCGGTGACGGGACGATCATTTTCGATCCACCGTCGTCCGGGCTTGAGGGTCGGGTCATGGCATTGGCGCCATACCCTGGCCGGTTGGCCCGGGAGGTTCCCGCCGGATGTGCACCCCCGGCCGGACCCTCAGTCCCGGGGAGGCCCTTTGATCCTTGTCGGATCTTCAGGCTCCCCGCCGTCTTGTCATCCGGCATTTGCGCCGGACGCCTCCTTGTGTGCCTCCCAGGCACGCCCCTTCTGATCAGGCAGGAAGATCAAGAACCGGCCATCCGTGCCGGTTGTCCCTTCTTCCTGGCGAAGGGAGGGAGACCGTTGCGACGCCGTTATCTTGGACCTGCGACAGCCCTCCATCCCGGCACCGGCCCCGCCTCGCCGGACTTCGCAATGTCCGGTGTATCCGAGGGCGGAACGGGGACAGGATAGAACGGGAAAAACGGAGGGGGATGAAAATGGGGTATGGTGATTGGAAAGATTGGGGAATTTGGAATGATCATCCCCCAAAAAGCAGCAAAACTGCGTCGTTAACCCGTAAGGGTTAAGGGGATTTTTTGAGAGGCGAGGTTTCGATCACGGAAGTGTGATCGCAGGTCTTCTCTCTCCCCTGGAGGGAGAGAATGAAATTTCAGCATCTTAGCCTGTGGCTAAGTGCTAGAAATTCCCAGTGAGGGGGAGATTCCTGCCCGCCTCACCACCCCCTCACCAACAAAATCAGAAGCTTAGCCCTGATCGGGCTAACTCTTCGATTTTGTAACCTCTCCCTCAAGGGGAGAGGGAAGGTGCGCGTGGTGACCGTTTCGCCGATCTCCCCCATGCGTGGGAAAAAGCGATTTCGATGAGTTAGGCCAGCGCAAGCGGCCTAAACATCTGAAATCGCAAGAGGGGGGCTCGGTGAGGATGGTGCCACGGGAACTGCGCCCCTCTCCTGGAAAATCTGGAATTTGGGCGGCTTGCGCGCGCCTAAGCCTTCGATTTTCCGTCCTCCCCCGCATGGGGGGAGGTAGACTACAGCGCTTGTGGTCAAATCGTCAGGAGAACTCTCCTCATGATTGAAGCGGGTGCCGATGAATCAATTTTGTGATTTATTTGGTGGAAAAACTGTAAACTCATGTTGACAGTTTTCTATCGCGATTTAGGAATATGGCATACTCCAGTGAGTAGGCCGTTGTTAAAGACCGTAAAGGCTTTGTCACTCCAGTATGACTGGCATGTCATGGAGCAACGATGTCTGGCGCTATCAGAGCCCTGAGAGAAGCACGCTCCTCCATGAACCTATTGGAAGTGCGAAACACTCTTTTGACAAGGGACGTCCGACATGAAGCAAGACGGCATGATTTCTCACGGTGCAGGTTCCATTTCCCATTTTCCGCTGGCCCGCATGGCTGACCTGGTCCGCAGGTCAGCTTGCGCGCTCGACCGGTTGAACGGTCCGCCAGCCAACGCGTTCTGGAGGTCATTATGCGCCGACCTCAAGACCGAACTTTTTCATCAGGGGCTGTCTTACGATGAAGCGCGGGCCGAAATCCTCGATTTTCAGGAGGCGGTGCATCGCGAACTTGTCCAGATGCATGCGGGCGCCGGGCAGGCGCTGAATGCGGCAGCGCGTTGAGGCTGCCGACCTGACGAAGTTGCCAGAAATCGCAGAAGGCTTTGTCCTGATCGGGTGAACTCTCGTATTCTGTAACATCTCCCCCATGCGTGGGAGACGTCGGTGCGGTGGCCGAGTGCGGCGATGCCCATCTCCCCCTTGGCGGGGGAGAAAGCGATTTCGATGAATTAGGCCAGCGCAAGCGGCCTAAACATCTGAAATCGCAAGAGAGGGGCTCGGTGAGGATTGTACCAACATAACCGCGCCCCTCTCCTGGAAAATTTGAAGTTTAGGCGGCTTGCGCGCGCCTAAGCCTTCGATTTTCCGTCCTCCCCCGCATGGGGGGAGGTGGGGTCAGGCCATCTCGATGGGTCACGGGCAAATGTCAGCGTCGGTTCATGCACAGCAGTGGTGATGGTGTGTCGGGCGGTAAATCTTGGCTTCTATTTCCCCCGCAAGGGGGAAGTTGGGGTGGCCGTACGTTATGTCATTCGGACTATCACCCACACCAACCCGACCGCCAGCGCTACCGTCACCGCCCGGACCAGCCATCTCACGCTGCGGGAACGGCTGCGCCAGCCAGCGGTCATGTAACTGAGGATATCGGAGCGAAGGGTGGCAAGCTCTTGCATGGCGTCCGTTGGTGGTGACCGAGGAGGGGTGCAGTCTGCCCCTCCCTAACCCTCCCCACAAGGGGGAGGGGATGGTCTTCATCCCGTCAATCGCCGTGCACGGCCAGATTCACTGGAACCACTGGAAATAGGCGACCCAGGTGAGGAAGGCGAAGAGGGCGCCGAGGAGGGCGCCGGTGAGGGCGCCGATGATGCGGCGGCTCTTCCACAGGAGGGTGCCGAGGATGAGGCCGAGCACGGTGCCGGGCAGGGTGGCGATGAATATCAGGAGCAGGATGTCGGATTCTGAAAAGACGCCAATATCCGACATGATCAGGAACCTCTCGTCATCGGCCCGGTCGTCCCGTCTTGCCCTTGGTGCGGGTCTTGCGCTTCACATCCACCGGGTCCTCGTAGGAGCCGGCGCCGGAGCGGGCGCGGATGATGGGGCGGGGGTCGGAGTCTGTCTGCCCCGCCCTCAAGCTCCTCCTGTCGTCGTCGCTGGCGGGGACCCCGGCGGGCTTCTCCGGCAGCTTGCCGGTCACCGGTTTTTCGGTGCGACCGACGGTCATTTCGTCCAAGCTATTTTTGCGAAAATAGCTTTTTCCCAGTGGCGCGGATTCGCTGTCCTGTCCGGCTGCGCCGTCCAGGGCATCCGCGCTGGTGTTTTTGCGGAAGTAGGCGCTTTCCGCCCCCGATTTCGGCATCAGCACGGCGCCGTCGGCGCCCATGTCGTCCAGCTGGGGTTTCGAGAAATAGCTGCCCTTGCCACCCTCGACCGCCTTCGCCTGATTCTTTCCACTCCCTCTCGTGCCTTCGGCACTCGACGCCTGATTCTTTGCGCTCCCTCTCGCGCCTTCGGCGCTCGACGCCTCTTGCTTGGCGATCGGGTCGTCCATGGCGGCGAGTTCGGCGGCCTTGAGGCGTTTGATTTCGTCGCGCAGGCGGGCGGCGGTTTCGAAGTCGAGGTCGGCGGCGGCGTCGCGCATCTCTTTTTCGAGCGCGTTGAGATGGGCCTGGAGGTTGTTGCCGACGAGGTGGCCGCCATCGGCGAAACCCTTGCCGGAGACGCCGGAGATATCGGCGCGGACGTGGTCGCGCTCGTAGACCGAGTCGAGAATGTCGGAAATGCGGGCCTTGACCGATTCCGGCGTGATGCCGTGTTCGAGATTGTAGGCCATCTGCTTTTCGCGGCGGCGGGCGGTCTCGTCCATGGCGCGCTGCATGGAGCCGGTGATCTGGTCGGCATAGAGGATGACCTTGCCGTCGACATTGCGCGCGGCACGGCCGATGGTCTGGATGAGCGAGGTTTCCGAGCGCAGGAAACCTTCCTTGTCGGCATCGAGGATGGCGACGAAGCCGCATTCGGGAATGTCGAGGCCTTCGCGCAGAAGGTTGATGCCGACGAGAACGTCGAAAGCACCCAAGCGGAGGTCGCGGATGATCTCGATGCGCTCCAGCGTGTCGATGTCGGAATGCATGTAGCGGACGCGGACGCCCTGTTCATGCAGGTATTCGGTGAGGTCCTCGGCCATGCGCTTGGTGAGCACGGTGACGAGGGTGCGGTAGCCCTTCAGCGCCGTGTCGCGGATCTCGCCGAGCACGTCGTCGACCTGGGTCTTGGCCGGGCGGATTTCGACCGGCGGGTCGATGAGGCCCGTGGGGCGGATGACCTGTTCGGCAAAGACGCCGCCGGCCGCTTCCATCTCCCAATTGCCGGGGGTGGCGGAGACGGCGACCGTTTGCGGGCGCATGGCGTCCCATTCCTCGAAGCGTAGGGGGCGGTTGTCCATGCAGGAGGGCAGTCGGAAGCCGTATTCGGCGAGCGTTGCCTTGCGGCGGAAGTCGCCCCTGTACATGCCGCCGATCTGCGGGATGGTGACGTGGCTCTCGTCGATGAAGATCAGGGCGTTGTCGGGGATGTATTCGAACAGCGTCGGCGGCGGCTCGCCGGGCTTGCGACCTGTGAGATAGCGGGAATAGTTCTCGATGCCGGCGCAGGAGCCGGTGGCTTCGAGCATTTCGATATCATATTTCGTCCGCTGTTCGAGGCGCTGGGCTTCGAGCAGGCGGCCGGCGCTCTCGAGCTCGGCGAGGCGGTGCCTGAGCTCCTCCTTGATCGCCTTGATGGCGCCGTTCAGCGTCGGGCGCGGCGTCACGTAGTGGCTGTTGGCGTAGATCTTCACCGACTTCATCTCGCCGGTCTTCTGGCCGGTGAGCGGATCGAATTCGGTGATGCTCTCGATCTCGTCGCCGAAGAGCGTGATGCGCCAGGCGGCATCCTCCAGGTGGGCGGGGAAGATTTCGATCGTGTCGCCGCGCACCCGGAAGGAGCCGCGGACAAAATCCATCTCCCGGCGCTTGTATTGCTGGGCGACGAGGTCGGCCAGGAGCTGGCGCTGGTCGATGCGGTCGCCGACCGACATCTGGAAGGTCATGGCGGTGTAGGTTTCGACCGAGCCGATACCATAGATGCAGGAGACGGAGGCGACGATGATGCAGTCGTCGCGCTCGAGGATGGCGCGGGTGGCGGCGTGACGCATGCGGTCGATCTGTTCGTTGATCGAACTCTCCTTCTCGATGAAGGTATCCGAGCGCGGCACATAGGCTTCCGGCTGGTAATAGTCGTAATAGGAGACGAAATATTCGACCGCGTTGTCGGGGAAGAAGTTCTTGAACTCGGAATAGAGCTGGGCGGCGAGCGTCTTGTTCGGCGCGAGGATGACGGCCGGGCGCTGGGTTTCCTCGATCACCTTGGCCATGGTGAAGGTCTTGCCCGAGCCGGTGACGCCGAGCAGGACCTGGGAGCGCTCGCCGGAATTCAGGCCCTCGACGAGGTCCTTGATCGCGGTTGGCTGGTCGCCGGCGGGCTTGTAGTCGGAGGCCATGCGGATCGGCACGCCGCCTTCGGATTTCTCCGGGCGGGCGGGCCGGTGCGGCACCCAGATCTCGCCGTTCTTGAACAGCGGATTGCCGCTTTCGATGAGTTTGGAGAGGGCGTCGACTGTCGCCGTGACGGCGCCGGTGGCGAGCGATTCGGCCTCTTCCAATGAGACATCCATGCCGGCAATCGGATTGAGGCCGGCGGCGGCGCGGGTCTTGGGGTCGGAGGAGGCGCCGATCGAGACGCCGCGGGAGGTCTTTTGCGAGGTCGTGTGTTTAGCGGTGACTTGTTTTGCGCTCACGCTGTCGTCGCTTTGCGACTTCGCTCCGCGGGGGCCTCGCATGGGCTCGGACGCCCGTTCGGGCTTGCGGCCTGCTGCCGGCTGGTTCGCCTTTTCCAGCGCCACCTTTTCGGCGTGGCGGCGGGCTTCCACCTCGATTTTCTTCCGATGCTTGCCGGCCTTGGAGGCCAGTTCGCGCTGGGTCTCGACCGTGGACGCTTCGGCCTCCGCCTCCAATTGCTTCACCCAATCCGAAACCGAGCCGGAGAGCGGCGCGCCTTCGAATGCGGTCTGCGGGGCTTCCTCGAAACCGGTCGAGGGGGCGGAGGATCTGGGAGACTTGGCCATGCCCGGAATATGGAGAATTGCGTCCCGAAAGGGAAGGGCGGGACGGCAAATTTTTAGAACAAAATAGGAACTCAGCACGAGTTCCACGCAGCGATATGGACGATCGAGAGACCTGCGTTTGCTTGTCTCGACCGGGCGCAGAATCCGGATTCAGGTCTAGCCCGCGATATGGGTAGGCACGGCGACCCTATAGAAGATTTCTTCCATGGCGGCCTTGATTTCGGTTGTTTCGGTCGCTTCATAGAATTTATCGGGACTCGACGCGCAGGCACGCAATTCTGCCTGGTTGTAAGGCAATACGTTTGCCTTAATCCGGTCGGCCAGTGCGTCGGTGCTCGACTTGTTATAAATCGGAATATAGGTGGTGTAGAGAACGTAGACGGTGATGCCCTTATCCTTCAGGGCATCACATGCAGTGCCGTGTGGTGTCTGTCCACGCCTGTCCGAACTCCACTGGGCAAAGGGTTTCTTCGGATCGTAATCAGACCAGTGGTCGTCGACCCACTGCACGCCATCGGTGATAATCAAGGCATAGCGCTTTGGATCGTTCTGGAGGCTGCCGTCGCCGCTGGGGGCCAATCGTTTGGCCAGTTCGCCTTTCGCCATAGCTGCGCGGGTGCCATTGTCCTTGGTGAGCTGCACGTTTTGCGTCACCATGTTCCGGACCCACGATGTGTCGCTTGAGCTTGGATGGCTGGCATTGAAGATTTCTTCGAACCTCAACGCGAAGCGATAGAGGCCGAACCGGACGATACTGTCAGGATGCTTTTGCTCGTCGACAGTCTTGAGGGCGAGGTTGATCGCTTCACTGGCCACGTCGATGCGAACCTTGACCGGCATCTTTCGAATGCGATCAATGTCAGAGTGGCAAGCGAAAGCACATGACTTGCCGTGGGCAATGTTATTCTTGTTCAGATAGTCGATATCGCTCTGGCTTGCACCGACGCCCATCGAGTTGGAAACATCAACGAGAATGTTGAAGTCCGTATAGCTTCCGATCGAGCTCTTAGCCGTGGCGCCACCGGAAAGGCCGATGGAGTTCATCCCGAGGACCCCGAGGAACATCGTATTCTGCGTATAGGTGAAATTGACGGACGCCGTCAGGACGCCACCCTTCAGATCGGATGACACATCGAAGTCAATGTCACCGACGTCAATTTTGGCCGAAAGTGCACCCTGAAAGACCTGTTTGACGGATTGGGCTACGAGTGCCTTGAGTTCGTCATTCTTGACGGTGTTTGCCCTCGCTTTCGCATCGGCGACGCCGGCAATCACTGCTGCATCTGCGGCGCGCTCCAAGTTCATCTTGGCGGCATAAGCGAAACTGTAGTCTACCGCCCCTCCTGCCATCCCTATAACAGGGACCATCATCAACGCAGCCGTGATCGAAATGTTGCCCTCGTTCGCGAGCCAAAAGCGAAGTGCGCAGCGTTTTACTCGATCCATTCTTCTTCTCCGCTTAACAAATTATGCCTTCGCCGCTGACCGTGGGTTCGCGCACCACGAAGTAGCGGGATCTAAGGGTTACCACGTCATTTTCTTTGGTAGACGCGCCGAAATACAGGGTGCTGAACATGCCGCGCACCGTGTAGTGAACCGACACGGCAACAATACTGCCCGCCGTACCGGTACAGAATTTTCCAATGAATTCCTTGCCTTGCCAATGGCTCAGCTGCGCAACCTGCGGGTTGGAATCCACGCCAACCGAAATGTCCTCACATCTGAGAAGTGGGCTGGCAGCAGGGCATACGACTGTAGTCTTGAAGTCTTCAATGTTCCTTGCCGACACAGAGCGCAGACGCAGCTCCGTTGCAGCCTCATAGGTTGCGTAGTCAAGGTGGCTTAGTTGCAATGTGACCAGCGTCTGGCAAAATATTCCGAACACCAGTGACAGGAAAATCGGTGCCAATATGGCGAATTCGATAGCTGTTGCGCCAGAGACGTCACGGCTTATCCCCAAGGCAAGTCCTTTCCGCTTCATAGTGGCCCGTCGCAATACTGGTAGAAGCTGCTGAGATTTGCGGGATACTTGAACGGTTCACTGCTGTGGCGGACGGCATAGGCGATCTTCTGAATGTCGATTGCGCCGTCACCAAGAGTTCCGAACAGTTTGCCGGAGATTATCGGCTTGTACCGAGCAATATGGGCAACGACCAAGGCGGACTGCTCGCGATCGACCAGTGTGCTGGGCACTTCTATGACTGCCTTTGGCGCCTTTCCTGGATCAAGCGGAACCGTCTCACATGATTTCCCCATTCCAAGCGTGAAGACAAAGTCTCGTTTTGCAGTCTTGTCGCAGTTGGAGCTACATGTCGGGTTTGTATTCTTGAACACGATCTGGGAGACATAAAATGGGTTGCGCCATTCTTTGCCATTGCCGTGGCTCCAGTTGTAATGAGATGTCGGATTTACCTGTGACGGCACTTGCCAGACATGATGCATGATGCCGGCGGTTCCCTGGCCAGAACTGGCAAGAATCTGCGCCATGGAATCGTTTGCCATTTCGGCCCGACGAAAAACCGTCATATAGGCCGTCACCTCAATCGCACCCACATACATGACGATGAAGAGTGGAGCCAAAAGAGCGAACTCGACCCCGGCGACACCGCCCCTGTCCTTCAATACCCGCTTTAGAAAACTCTTACGCATGGTCGAACCTTGTTTCTGGATACCTGAATATGCGGATCTTCTTAATCATGAGTAAAAAATTGGGGGTCGAAGGGAGGTTTTGCTTTACTTCCGGGTCTGGAGTCCTGCCTCAATCGCATTCTTTTTGGGCGACGCGACCATGACAGTCGGCCATCAGTCCTGTTGCAGCCGCAGGAAAGCGCTTTGTTCGCCATAGAGGCTCTCGAAGGTTCCGCTTCCCTGGTCTGGAAGTTGGAGACCGGTTTCGTCCGGCGATCACAGACGTCCCGGCGCAAGCGGATCAGCGGTCAAATCACGGTCAGGCGATTGCTCTTGCCCGTCGGCTTGCGTGTGCTTTCGGCTTCGTGCTTCACCAGCCACTCCATCAGAACAGGTTCTGCCATCGGGCGCGCAAAGAGATAGCCCTGGCCGACCGTGCAGCCGAGGCGGGCGAGTGTCGCGGCGTCTTCCGGGGTTTCAACACCTTCAATGAGCACTTCGATGTCGAGGGAGTGGCCGAGGCTGACAAGCGCACTGACGAGTTTCTGGTTGATCTCGCTCTTGGCGACCTGGTCGGCAAAGGAGCGGTCGATCTTCAGCCGATCAATGCGAAGTCCGATCAGGTAGGCCAGGGACGAGTGCCCCATGCCGAAATCGTCAACGGCGAGCTTGTAGCCGGCGCTTTCGATCTGCTTCAGCTGGGCGCCGGCGATATCGGGATCCAGGATGGCTTCTTCGGTGATCTCGATCTCGATACTGGAGGGCGATACGCCGTGGCGGCTTGTGACGCTGTCGAGGATATCGGCGACGGAATAGAGTGCGAATTCGCGAGGAGAAACGTTGACGGCAACCGGCAGATTGCTCAGGCCAATCGATGCCAGCTTGAGAGACAGTCGGCAGGCATGGTCGACCATGGAGCGTGTCAGCTTGTCGGCCAGGTGGACGGCATGGGCGGCGCTGACAATGTCGGGCGGAGAGACAAAGCCAAGGCTTGGATGCTGCCAGCGCACCAATGCTTCGAAACCGACCAGCCGATTCGTCGTCAGGCAGACCTGTGGCTGGAACCAGGCGGTGACCTCACCGCTTTCGATGGCGGCCTCGAGATCCTGCTCGACCATGCGCTGGAAATCCGCCTTGCGCCGCAGATCGGGAGCAAATTCGCGCAATTGGCGCCGGCCATGGGATTTGGCGTCATAGAGAGCCATATCCGCAGAAGCAAGGAGCTCTTCGGCAGTCGAGCCGTGATCCGGAAACACTGCCATGCCGATGCTAACGCCAACGACCGAACGGGTCGCCGAATAACCGATCGGATTGCGTCCGGCCTCGATCATGGCGGCACCATGCTCACGCGCACGTTCTGCCGCGTTGCGCCCGGTCACGATGACGGCGAACTCGTCGCCGCCCATTCTGGCGATCAGACTGTTGTCGCGAATCGTGCTGCGGAGGCGTGCGGCGATCTCGCACAGGACGGTATCGCCGGCGCTGTGGCCGAGTGTATCGTTGATGGACTTGAAACGGTCCACGTCCAGCACGAGGATTGCGGTCCGTTCATTGAGAACCTTTGCGCGTGCGATCTCGGCCATAAGCCGGCTATTGAAGTTGCCGCGATTGGCGAGGCCCGTCAGCGTGCATTGATTGGCGAGTGCTTCCAGCCTGCGATTCTGCTTGAGTATGTCGCTGTTGGCGCGGGTGAGGGAGTCCGCGAGCGCCGTCGCATCGTGACGTGCGAGCTGGTTGGAGACGAAGATATGCTCCACCCAAAGGCTTTGGCGAATGAAAATGAAGATCAAGGCAGCCAATGCGGCGCCGACAATAGTCTCCGGGAGGGTGCCAGCGTTCAGCAGCTGGAACTGCATGGACGCCAGGATTGGAACGGCAAAGAACATCGAGACAGGCGTGTAGCCGATCTGCTTGACCACTGAACCCGTGGCCATGCCCCCCATGATCAGACAGATTCCGGCATCAATCCCCAGCGGTGCAAAGCCGTCGATGGTGAAGGGAAGTGCCGCCCAGGAGATGCCTGACAATGCAGCGCCAAGGGCAAAAATGAACAATGTGAACTGTGGGTTATTCTGCGCCAGCTGGAGCTTCCTGACTGCAAGAACCGACAGACCACGGATGATCAGAATGAGCAGGAAGATCGCCTGCCAGATCAGGACAGGCTCCAGTATTCCATGATGCAGATAGGTCACGGATGTGGCGCATAGCGATACCACAAGATTGAAGGCGATCGCGGATGGCTGACCGGTATATATATCCTCAGCCTGCGCCTGCTTGACGATGCTTAGAAATGCACCTCGTGTCTCTTCTGAAAACCACATCAAATATGCACCTAATATAATAAGTTGCCAATAATGGCCTAACACAGCGCCAATTAACGGCCTGTTACATTACGGTTGGCGCATTTTAACGAAAAATACCCGTAAATTAGGGGGTGTGTACATAGTTATTCGGAGACAATACCAGGAGTACTTTAGCGCTCACTCAAGCTTATGTGTCCTGCAGCGACCCGCGGTGGAAAGGCTTTTCAGCGAAGGTCTGGTCGCGCATGGTTCATCGCTGCGATTTTGCGAATCAATGCTCTGACTACTGCCGATTGACCTTCCACTTTCACACGGAACGCACTCTCATGCCGACGCTTTCCCCTGCCGCCTTCTGGCCGGTCGTCCTGCTGGCGCTATCAAACATATTCATGACATTCGCGTGGTATGGACACCTCAAATACAAATCCTCCCCTTTGTTCCTTGCAGTGTTGGCGAGCTGGGGGATTGCATTTTTTGAGTATTGTCTGGCTGTGCCGGCCAACCGCATCGGATCGGAGGTCTATTCAGCGGCGCAACTGAAAACGATGCAGGAGGTCATCACTCTGATCGTATTTTCCGGTTTTTCGGTTTTCTGGCTCAAGGAGGCCATCACCCTCAATCATGTGATTGGCTTCGCATTGATTGCCGCCGGTGCCGCATTCGTTTTTCGAGCATGAGGGGCGGGATGCGCCGTGCTGCGCATCAGCTTTGCTGTGACGCCATCATGTCCCGAAACAGTCTTTCAGTTGCTTCATCGGCTGGGAAGAACAGCTCGATCTTCGTATCCGCCAGAGCGATGTCTTCGGCTGTTCCGAAATGAGTTATCGCGGAAAACATGGGAAACACTGCCTCTCCTAGGCGGACACGGACGGGGACAACAGGCGGCATATCACCATCCGGTCGGATTGCAGTACAAAGCGCCGGATCCGCCGCGATGCGATTGGCTGCTTCGTCCAGCAGGACGTCACCCCCAAGATGAGCGCTCTCAAGCCTCAAGCGCAAAAGCAGATGTCTTGCAACCTCTGCCCAGTTCTCGACAAGGGATGCTCCCCTGCCAGGCTGAAGCAGGTAGTCGATGAAGCTGTCGCCGCGTGTCAGGCCGAACTGCGCAAGCATGGCCTCGCCGGTGACATTGGCATCCATGACCGTCCAATGGCGATCAAAGACAAAGGCGGGATAGGGGGCGTGGCCGCGTATCATGTGGGCAATTGCCTGTCGGATCGGAGCCATGGTTTGCGTGTCGGATGAACGTGCGGTGTAGGCAGGCCGGAAGCCTGCTGCATCCAGCATCAGATTGCGGTCGGCTCGCGGAATTTCCAAAGCGTCTCCGAGTCGCAGGATCATGCTGCGGCTGGGGCGAGCCCGGCCGGTTTCAAGAAAGGCAACATGACGGGCGGAGACATCCGCAGCCAGTGCGAGCTGCAGCTGAGACATGCGCCGCCGCGCTCGCCAATCCTTCAGATGCCGGCCAAAATCAAGTGACATTTCTGCCCTCCCGTTTTCCTCTTGTCGCAAGCGCAAGCCAGCTTGTCACTTACCTTCGAAGTAATTGAAGCTCTGCCGGATCCGGACACAAATCGCGCCGTGCAAACAAGAGCGGAGAGAACCATGTCCATCCACAGCGCAATATCCCTGCTGAAATTTGGGAGCATTGTCGTCATTCTCATCGGCCTGCTGGTGGCAGTCGGAGCCCATCCGGCAACGGCCTTGCCAGCAACCTGGCTTGTCGATCTGGCCTTTTTGCCCTTTGACGGTGGTCAGGCCGTTGGCGATGAGGCCGCGAGACTTCTGGCTGCCATCGGCGGAGGGGTCATGGTTGGCTGGGGTGTCGTGATGTGGCGCATGACGACGCTTCTTGTTCCAGTTGATCCCGCACTGGCGCGGCGGCTTTTCCTGGAGGGGATGTTCGCCTGGTATGCCGTCGACAGCACTTGCTCCTATCTTGCGGGTGCGTATTTCAACATTCCGGCCAACACTGTCTTGCTGGCGATGATCATCGTTCCGGCCTGGATGTTGCCGCAGCAAACCCGTCTGGCCAGCACTTGAGTGCTCCGTCGTCCGGCGAAGGCGTTACCGTTTAGAAACCCGTCACGTTGTCGGGGGCCATATACAGTCCGGGCGGGCAGCAAGACGCGCTTTCGCCGTGAATTCGTCATGCGAAAGGGCGGCGCCGAAATAAAACCCCTGAAACTCCTGACAGCCAAGGCCCTTCAGATATTCGAACTGGCTGTGTGTTTCGACGCCCTCGGCCAGAACGACAAGTTCGAGATCGTGACCGATCTGTATGATGCTGCGGATCAGGGAGCCGCTGCGGCTGCCTTCCCGGGCCTCGTTGGTGAAGCTTCGATCGATCTTGATTTCCTGGACGGGAAGGTTTCTCAGGTAGTTCAGCGATGAATAGCCGGTGCCGAAATCATCGAGTGAGAAGCGGATGCCCAGGTCGGCCAGCGATTGCATCCTGCTTTTCACCAGTTCGAGGCTGGACAATGCGACGCTTTCCGTCAGCTCCAGCTTGATGCGCTTCGGACTGGCTCCACTTGCCCGCACGATGCCGCTGACCTGGGCTACGAAATCAGGCTGAACGAATTGTCTTGCGCTCACATTGATCGCGAGATCCAGCTGCTTCAAGTCCGGGTCGATTTGCCATGCTGCCAGGGTTTCGCAGGCCTTGCGCAGAACCCATCTGCCAAGCTCCGGCATGAGGTCACCTTCTTCCGCAAGCGCAATGAATATGGCCGGGGAAATGGGGCCTCGGGTCGGGTGGGTCCAGCGCATGAGGACTTCTGCCCCGATCAGTCGACCTTTGGCGTTGACCTGGGGCTGAAACGCCAGTGTCAGTTGATCGCGGCGCATGGCAATCTGCAGATCGCGGAGGATCTGGCCATCGCGGACGAACTCTCGCCGCAGGACATAGATGCAAATCGCGATCAGCAGAACGACCGTGATCGCGTTGAACCAGATGCCAATGGCACGGATTTCATCAGGGATCGGGCTTTCGACCGAAAGAGGGTTTTGCAGAGCCACAAACAGGACGAAACTGATCCCGCAGGCGAGCAATATCAGCACCTGGGCCAGAGATTTTTGCCGGATGTAGTCAATGTATCCGGCGATCCCGAGAACCAGGAGGAACTGATGGCTGATGCGTGGTGCCGACGGTGTGGGTATGTCTATGTAGAGACAGAAGTAGACGATCAGGGCAAGATAGCCCAGTTGCAGCATGAGCAGCCTGTTTTGGTGCAAATGCTTTCGCTGGATCACCAGAAGGCCGATCAAGCCCGCGGCAATCACCAGAGAGAGGCCAGGCAGTATTGGCCACAGACCTGCTGCATAAAAGATGGCGCCCCAAATCAGGCCCATGGCTACGGCGGCCAGAGATAGTGCGCCATAGATAAATACGGTACGCTGAAAAGGTGGATCGCTGTAGACGGGCGTTGTCATCAATAAAAGATCCCGCCTGTTCTTTGATGGCAAAGACTAAAGGCGATGTTGTATCAAATACCGTGCCGAAAACAATTTTGTCTCTGTGCTCCCGCTTTGGCTCAGCCAGAACCAACGGGGGTCGGTTTGCCGTCCTTGTCGAGAGCGACCATGACGAAAGTGGCTTCGGTGACTTTCTCCATGACATGGGTGAGATAGCGTTGAGCCCAGGTCTCCACCTTCAAGGTCATGGACGTCCGCCCGACCTTGGCAATGTCGGTGTAGACGCAAAGCGTGTCTCCAACCTTGACCGGCATGGCAAAGGCCATTTCCTGCACGGCGGCCGTGACGACGCGTCCGCGCGCGCGCTCGGCTGCGCGTATCCCGCAGGCGAGGTCCATCTGTGCCATGACCCATCCGCCGAAGATGTCGCCAGCCGCATTGGCATCGGCCGGCATTGCAAGGGTGCGGAGCGTGAGGTCGCCGGTCGGTGTCGTTGTCTCTGTCATGGTGTTGTCCGAAGCAAGGGGAGGAATGGCTGCATGCTTCATCTTCCCGATTGTCCGGTCCAGCAAAAATTGACGCAATCCAAAAAAATGGGTCATGCAGGACACCGTGCGGCAGACGAAACCATGCAGAATGACGGAATTTCGGTCACAATATACCTAAAAATTGGGGGGTGAATTGTCACCGATCAAAAATAGCAGGGACATATTTACCCTTTTCGAATTAACAAACGTCAACCTCCTTCCATGCGAGGGAGCAATGCACCATGAAGAATCTCAGTCTATCTGTTCGACTTTACGCCTTGGTGGGGATTGCGCTGACAGTTCTTGTCACCGGGATGACGTTCAGCCTGTTCAATTCCTACGAGGAACTGGCCAACGAACGTCGCGCCGGACTTGCGCAGATCAATGATCAGGCGATTTCCATTTTCGAGAAGTATCACAAGCTGGAGCAGGATGGCACGCTGACGCGCGAGGAAGCTCAGGCGCGCGCCAGGGAAGTCACCGGCGCGATGCGTTATAATCCTGACGGCTACTACTTCGTCATCGACAATCAGCCGGCCATGGTCATGCATCCGATCAAGCCCGAGCTGAATGGCGCCAATCTCAGCCAGAGCAAGGACCCTAACGGCAAGTTCCTGTTCATCGACATGGTTGAGACAGTCAAGGCCGGCAAGGAAGGCTTTGTCGACTATTACTGGCCCAAGCCGGGGTTTGACGAGCCGGTCGAGAAGTTCTCGCACGTCATCGGTTTCGAGCCCTGGGGCTGGATTGTCGGCACCGGCGTCTATTCCGATGACCTGGCCGCCATGTTCAACCGGACCGCGACGACCTATGGCATTATCATCGGTATCAGCGTGCTTGGCATCCTTGCCTGTGCCTATGCGGTCGTGGCGAGCGTTGTAAAGCCGGTGAATCGCCTGAGGGGCGCCATGGCCGACATCGCCAATGAGCGCGTGGATGCCGATATCGTCGACGCCGGGCGCAAGGATGAAGTGGGCGGGATGGCCCAGGCTCTGCTGGTGCTGCGCGACTCCGTCCGTGACCGCATCGAGATGCGCAAGCGCGAGGCGGAACAGCAGGAGACGCTGAATGGCGAGCGCATGCGCAACGAATCGACGCTGCGCACGGCTGCCGAGCGGCAGAACCACGCGATTACATCGCTCGGTTCGGCACTGGAGCGACTGGCCGAGGGCGATCTGACCGTCCAGATCGGGCAGCTCGACGCCGAATATGAAAAGCTGCGCCACGACTTCAACACGGCTGTGCAGTCGCTGAACCAGGTGGTCGGCGCGATCAACCAGAGCAGCCGGGTCGTGACTGAAAATGCAAACGGCATCAGCGAGGCGACGAACAACCTGTCGCGGCGCACCGAGCAGCAGGCAGCCGCACTGGAGGAAACGGCAGCGGCGCTGGAAGAGATCACCGCAACCGTCAAGACCGCGTCGGAGCGGGCCGGCGAGGCGCGTGACATGGTGGCCGAAACCAAGGCAAGCGCCAATCGTTCGGGCGAAATCGTCCGCAGCGCGGTGGATGCCATGGGCCGGATCGAGCAGTCTTCGCAGAAGATCAGCCAGATCATCGGCGTCATTGACGAGATTGCCTTCCAGACGAACCTCCTGGCGCTGAATGCCGGTGTTGAGGCGGCCCGTGCAGGTGAAGCCGGTCGCGGCTTTGCGGTTGTTGCCCAGGAAGTGCGCGAACTTGCACAGCGCTCGGCCAATGCCGCGAAGGAAATCAAGACGCTGATCAGCGCGTCTGCCGCCGAAGTCGACACCGGTGTGGGTCTTGTCCGTTCGACGGGTGAGGCGCTGGTCGAGATCGAGAAGCTCGTCAACCGCGTCAATGACAGTGTGAACACGATCGCCACGGCTGCGCGCGAACAGGCGACCGGTCTGCAGGAGATCAACCACTCGGTCAACCACATGGACCAGATGACCCAGCAGAATGCCGCCATGGTCGAGGAAACCTCGGCTGCGGGCCAGACGCTGGCGATCGAAAGCCGCAATCTGCGCGACCTGCTGGCCCGCCTGAAGGTGGCCCAGGGTGTGGTGCAGGAAGCAGCGCGCCGGGCGGCATAAGCCCTGGTTCAGAGTGCGAATTGAGAAGGCCGGCGATGGGAATCGCCGGCCTTCAGCTTTTGTTAACCCTCTCGATTGCGGGTAACCTCGTGTTCATGTCGCGTTAAGCGCGCAGGCCTAGCCTGTGCCGAAATGGGCCGATCTGGCGGTCGCAGACAGGTGAAACGAGTATGGTGTCTTCTTCCTTGCTGCAGCGCGTGGCGCTTATGGTTCTGCCGGTGGTGCTTCTCTCCGGCTGCATGGACAGCCAGCGCTTTCCGCTGGTCGATGTCGGTGTCTCTTCCGCTGACCGGCAGCTTGTCGGGCGGGTCGGGGCGGCGGACCGGCAATTGCTGGGGCCGGTGACGCAGGATGCGGCCTATGCCGCGCCAGAAACGGCGAATGTGGCGGCGGTGGATGAGCCGCTTGCGGACGGTCAGGGCTATCAGACCATGACCGCGATGCGCACGACGCAAGGCATGCAGGGCGAGCAGGGGACGCAGACGGCGAATGCTGCGTCCGGCGGCTATATCCGCGATCTGACCACCGAGACGCTTGAGCCGGACATGGGCGGCGAAACGCAGACGGCCTTTGCCGTGACCGATGAGGGGATCAATATCGATGCGGGGCTCGGCATCCAGCCGGGCGGTACGGTGTTTCCACCAAACGGGGCGACCGGCCAGCGGGCGGCGGGTGTCCAGCCGCATCTGGTGACCCAGCAAGGGGCGATGGCGATTGCCGAAGGGCAGACGAGCCAGCCGGTGGTCGATGGCATCGGTTTTGACAATCCGACCGCGCTGAACGAGGGCGTGGCGAGCGATTTCGTCACCGGGCCGGTTGTGGCTCCGGCACAGGCGGTGGCGCAGGCGCCGCAACAGATCGAGCCGCAAAGGGTTGAACCGCAACGGGTCGCGCCGCAAGGAAACCAGACGCCGAGAAGCCAGGGGCAGCGGGCGGCGAAGGATTGCTCGCTCTTTCTCGACAAGCGGAACTGCCGATAGGCGGGTCTTCGGATTTCCCTTGAGGGAACCGGTTTACGCAGCGTCAGCCTTGCAAACTGCGGGCATTTGATTATCAGGGCGCGAGATCTTCACGAGTGGCCGCGCGGCGGCGGCAGAGGCTTGCGCATGGTGCCCGATCTTTCCCAATTGCTGCTGTTTGCGGGCCTGCTGATTGTCGCGGGCGGCGTGGCGGGGCTGCTTGCCGGTGTCTTCGGGATCGGCGGCGGGGCGGTGCTCGTTCCGGTCTTCTATCAGGTCTTCGGGCTTTACGGCGTGTCGCCGGAGGTTTCCATGCATCTGTCGGTCGGGACATCGGTGGCGGTGATCGTGCCGACGTCGCTGCGCTCCTTTGCGGCGCACAGGGCCAAGGGCGCGGTGGATCATGATCTCCTCAGGCGCTGGATGGTCGCAGTCCCTCTCGGGGCGATTGCGGCGGCCGTCGTTGCCTCCCATGCGTCATCGGAGGCCCTGCGCGGCATCTTTGCGGCCATGGCGCTCATTCTGGCGCTGCGCATGCTCTTTCTCTCCAACCGTTTTCATCTGGGCAAGGACCTGCCGGGCGAGCCGGGGCGCTCGCTGACCGGCTTTGTCATCGGGCTCCTCTCCGGGCTGATGGGGGTTGGCGGCGGGGTGTTCAACAACACCTTCATGACCATTTATGGCCGCCCGATCCACCAGGCGGTGGCGACATCCGCAGGCGTCGGCGTGCTGATCTCGATCCCCGCACTGTTCGGCTATATCTGGGCCGGATGGGGCAATGAAGGTCTGCCGCTGCTTTCGACCGGCTATGTCAACTGGGTGGCCGTTGCCCTCATCATCCCGATCACGCTCACCATTGCCCCCTATGGCGCAAGGCTGGCGCATGCCATGAGCAAACGCCAGCTGGAAGTGGGCTTTGCACTGTTTCTCATGTTTGTGTCAGCGCGGTTTTTCTGGAGTCTGGTGGGGTGAGGGCGGCGGTCCTGGAGGGGGCGCCCACCATGGCTCAAAAGGCGTAGAAGCCGGGGCTTGAGGGATGGCTAGGGGGACACGATGTTTCCCTTTTGTGGCTCTGCATTGTAGGGACTGGAAGAACTGGCAACACTCAAGTCATTTACAGTGCTAAGCGCCAACGAGTGCGTGGGCTCGGGCAATCATGATCTGAACCCTGGCGTTCATGAAGCGCACCGCATCGTTGACTCGCAAGGCTTGTACGGCCTCCTCATCAATGAACTGCGAACTGAGTGTCGCCCAATCGTGACGCTCTGCAGCTCCGATGATGCATTCACGGAGATTATCGGGCGCAGTGTTGCTGCCGAATAGTACAACGTTGGCGAACAGACGTGCGGAGATAGTGTGCGGTAGTCCACCCTGAACCAGTTCCGCACGTGCAAAAACAGGTTGAAACGCGCTCATGTCGTTGCTGGCCATGTACACGGAAGGATGGATGTAATCTCCGTTCGGTATGTCCCTGGCTTCATTGGCAGCGTACATAGCGGCATAGGTCGACGAAAGTGCGCCGCCCGCAACAATTCGACGCTCCAACAGTTCCGTAGCCGTAAGTTTTAGGCGAGGCTCCAATCCTCGAACCCCGCCCTCAATCAGTCCCTTCCAATTCTCGACAGCCCTAACCACATAGTGATCGGGTTTGCCTCGCAGACCTTCGTTGAAGCCAACTGCCCAAAACCATTGGACCAAAGCATCGATGTCAGGGGCTGTTGCCTCAGCTAGTCCTATCGCCTTAAACAGCAGCAATATCTGGCCTTCGTAGGGAACAAGATCGGTGGATTGGATATTGAGATGGTGATCGAGAAAGGCCATAACCTCAATGATGCCGGAGATGGCACGGTGAAACGCTTTTGCTAGCTCTGCAGGCTCTTGCGTACGAAGCTGTAAGAGGCCGTCCGTAGTTGGCGCAATTCCGAGCACTAGACCTACGCATTTGATCATCGTCTCCGATCCTATCGTAGCGCCCACGTCGGATACGGCTGCCAAGCTCTCGTCGAGATAATGATTTAGATCGAAATCTTCTGCCCATGTGATCGCGCGCATGAAGTCCACAGGATCAAGACGGGTACCGGTTGAGTTGATCTTCTCGAAGATGCCTACCACTCGGTTTATGTCGGGGCTTTTTATGGTGACCACTGGCACCATGTATTCTTGGAAAGACGCCTGTAAATTCAGAAGCGTGTCCAGCAGTGCATCGGAGTTGTTTAGCGATGCAATTTTACCCTGATGAATTAACAAAGTTCGGGGGGTGAAAAGAGCTGCAAGTGGGATTGATGTCTCCGATGGTTCAGTATCGCCCCGATGTGAGAATAGTCCTGTCTTCAGATCAAACCAAATATCGAATCTAGGGTCAGCCGTAGTAACACCATGATGAAAGACACCATAAAGAGTTGAAAGGCGCTGCATCCCGTCGAGGACGTAATTCGTCGGAAACTCCTCCGCCAGCGAGGGGAAGGAGCTGGTTCCGCTGGGGGCGATCTTTAGGACCTTCTTGTCAACGTTCCAGAGTAGGATGCTTCCGATCGGAAAGCTCTCATTGACGCTTTCCAGCAACTCAATCATCTGTTTTTCTGTCCAAACAAAGTTTCGTTGGAAAGCCGGAATGCGGACCTCGCCAGTGGTGATCATCCTAAAGAGCGTTACCAGATGAAGAACGGACGGTTGTGGTGAGCTGATCCGCATTGTTTAGTCCACTTCTACGAAATCTTGTGCGTCAGCTTCAAAAGCGACGGCTTTATCGTTTCCTTCGGGCTTCTCTTCATCCCGTTTAGGAGGCGCTACTAAATCATCCTTGAGGCCCTGAATTATCCCTTCGAGGAGATGCAAGCCATGGCCCAAGTAGGCTGAACGAAACCTATTTGAGGTTGCATCCCACTTCCATTTTGATCCCACCCCGTGGTTTCTTCCTGAGCGTCGCTCTTCATAGAGCTGGTGTGTAAGGATTGTGATGACCTCAGCCAACTGAGTTGTAAATTGGAGCTCGACCCATAGTCTCCGATGTTCGATATTGCCGCCGAGCATTAACTCTGCAGGATAACGGAAATAGAAATGCCATGCGTAATAGCCGGCATCCGTGCCAACATCTTTGTACCTATGTTCTATCCCAGCAGCCTCACACTCTTTTTCGAGTGTTTGACAAACATGCTCCGGTCCGTCCATGTATTTGCATACTATCCTGGTACGGAGAAGATCATCTATGTTTTCGTAAACATCAGACGCTTTGATGACGCCTTCCGGGGGAGGTGCGGGATATTTTTTGTTAAAAGGACATTCCGCCTGTAGAGCTTATCGATAGTGCTATCGAAGGATTTGCTTAGGAAATTAGTTTTGTCTGGAGCGTCTGATGGAAAGAAAAGCAGCTCAGGCCGATCATGTGCATATGACGTTTTTGCGTTATTCAGTGCCGCTATTATTGTTTTTAGTTCGTAGCTTGAGTGCAGTGACTGCGCCGCCGCGCGCATATTGAATTCGAAGGCTTTGCTCGCCTTCTGAGCGTCGGCTACATTAAGCTCTTTGAGACATTCATCGAGGTATTCTTCATATGTTGGTTTTTGAGTCATACCTTCCCCCTGCCCAGTAAACTATGCAATAAAACTGCGATCTTCAATTGAGAAGCATCATAGTTCACAACTGAAAGCTCAAAGCGGCCAAATCATCCGCGAGGAGGGCGCTTGAGGCAGTTGGCACGGCGGATCCCCATGGGGGCTACTAGTTGGTTTGCACAAGTTGCTGCCTGCTCAAGCTTGCAATTTTCCGTACCGGCTTCCACGCGAAATCGCGGGACCTAAGTGCCGGGCACGGGCCTATGTCCTCAAGGGCAATAGCTATGCGAATACCGGTGAAAGCAGATGTGAGACGTGTCCGTTGTGGCCAGCAGGCCAAACTCAACGGACAACACCTTTGCAGACTGCTACGTTAATTGGTCCCTCCACCCCCCTCTGTCACTTCGTGACATCTCCCCCACACGGGGGGAGAGTGGGTGGCGGCGACTGGCGAAGGCCCCTCCCAAACCCTCCCCACAAGGGGGAGGGCTTAACTGCGTGCGGCAACCGTCCTGCCGCGCGGTACCCCCCTCTGTCACTTCTTGACATCTCCCCCGCAAGGGGGAGAGGGACCCAGCGTCTTACACCACCACGCCGGTGCGGTTCGTGCTGACCGTCAGCTTGCGTTCGGCGCGTTCCTGCTGGGGGGAGCGGTTGTAGACTTCGCGGTAGCATTTGGAGAAATGCGAGGCGGAGACGAAGCCGCAGGCAACCGCCACTTCGACGACCGGCATGGAGGACTGGACCAGCAGGTGGCGGGCGCGGTCAAGCCGGATTTCGAGATAGTAGCGGGCGGGCGAGCGGCCCATTTCCTGTCTGAAGAGGCGTTCGATCTGGCGGCGCGAGAGGCCTGCGTCATCGGCGATTTCGAGAAGCGAGAGCGGCTCGGAGAGATTGGCCTCCATCAGCTCGATGATCTGCAGCACCTTGGAATTCTGCACGCCGAGACGGGCGCGAAGGGGCAGGCGCTGGCGGTCATTGGCCGAGCGGACGCGGTCTGTCAGGTGCTGTTCGCAGACGCGGTTGACGAGGCCTTCGCCGAAATCCTGGCCGATCAGGTTCAGCATCATGTCAAGCGAGGCAGTACCCCCGGCGCAGGTATAGAGATTGCTGTCGACCTCGTAGAGATCGGCATAGACTTCGGCCTGGGGGAAGGTTTCGGAAAAGCCGGGGAGGTTCTCCCAGTGAATGGCGCAGCGCTTGCCATTCAACAGCCCCGCCTGGGCGAGGATATGGGCGCCTGTACAGAGCGAGCCGACGGCGACATTGCGGTTATAGGCCTCGCGCAGCCAGGCATTGACCGACTTGTTGGAATATTCCTCGACATAGATGCCGGAACAGACGATCGCCATGTTGGGCCGGTTTTCGCCGCCGAGATAACGGCGCTCGTCGGCGAGCGAGGAATTCACCTCGATGCCGATGCCTGAAGAGGAATAGACCTTCTGGCCATCGACAGAGGCAAGGCGCCAGTCATAGGCGGCGTAACCCAGCATGCGATTGGCAATCCTCAGCGTCTCGATGGCGCCGGAGAAGGGCAGAAGGGTAAAATGCGGAACGAGGAAGAAGACGAGCGTGCGCTTCTTTGTCTGCTGCTTGTTCATGGCTTTGCCCAATATGTTGCCGGTGGTGGAGATGCTTCCCCAATTGGCCGCATGCTCTGCGTGAATTGGCGGCGGGGATGTTCTCAAAGCGACATTGGCATGGAATTGTGCGGCAGAGAAGTATTCGCCCGCGCTAAAGCTTGCGCTTTTTTTGGAATTTGACCGGTTGCGACACGCGGGCTCGCATGCCGCAACCGGGATTGTTCAAGACAGGACTGATCAGCAAGGGGTTTTTGGCCATCTGGCGGGCCATGTTTGCAAGGGGGTCTATCTGCCGATTTGCGACATCCGGCCTGTTCCTGCATCGGCTGATGGGCTGGTCTGGCGCAATGCTACCGCATGTCGCCTGAAGGCCAGCCAAGATCCTTGCGCAGATCCATCGGCAGGGCTTCCAGCGCGCGGGCGTTGCGGCGGCGCTCCAGCGCGTCATCGAGGGATTCGAGGCGGGTGACGATGAAGAGCGCGAGAACCTCCACGATCCGGACGGCCATGGCAAGCGCCGTCGCGCGCCGGACGCCAGCCGGGGAGGCGGCGATATCGGCCCTCTGCTGAAGCGAAAGCGGCGAAAACGGAACTGTGGTCGTGGCCATGGGGCTAGCCTCTCATCTGTTGGAGGGGTTGGGGTTGGAGAGATCGGGGCGTGGCTGAGGTTCTCTTTGTCGCGCGGGTGTTTGCATCAATCAAACGAATGTTTCTGATGTTATTCATTCGAATTGGTGAAGTGAGGCGCGGGTCGCGGAAGATCAGGTCCTGCTGGACGCGCTGCGGCAGGCGGGCAATGTCGCGAAAGGCTGCGGAAATGGCGGCCTTGCGGCGCCGTCTCTGAATGTGGTCGCGCAGGGTTGCGACGAAAGTTGCCGCCAGGGCGGCGGGGCTGATCAGGTTCAGCGATGGCATTTGCGGCTTGTGCGACATGGGCGGGAACTCCTTTTCTGCTGATGTGAACAGGAGCATGCCGGTGAATTGACATTCAATCAAACGCGATGATATCGTCCTTAGGATCAATTTTACTGAAGGATGCGCCGATGAACATGACCCTTCGCCAGCCCCTGCCGCTGCTCGACAATGATGTGTTGCGCACCTTCATCGCGATTGCCGAAACGGGCAGCTTCACCACGGCGGCCGAGCGGGTTTTCCGCACGCCGTCTGCGGTGTCCATGCAGATCAAGAAGCTGGAAGAACAGCTCAATGCCACGCTTTTCCTGCGCGATGCGCGTTCGGTGACACTGACGGAAAGCGGCGAGACGCTGCTTCCTTATGCGCGGCGGATGCTGGCGCTGTCCAACGAGGCGGTCGGGCGCTTCCGCATGCCGGAAATGAAGGGCGTCGTCAGGCTCGGCGCACCGGACGATATCGGCGAGCGCTTCATGCCATCGATCCTCAGGCGTTTCGCCGAGCTCTATCCGCTGATCATGGTGGATCTGACGGTCGATACGTCCGGGGCGCTCAGGCGGCGGCTGGCCGAGCAGCGGCTGGACCTCACGCTGATCAATTGCGCACCCGGCGCCGTCATCCATGAGGGCGAGGTGATCCACCAGGAACAGCTTGTCTGGGCCGGGGCGAAATGCGGCACGGCGCATTTGCGCGATCCGCTGCCTGTGTCAATCTGGGAGGATGGCTGCTGCTGGCGGGCGGATGCGCTGGCGCGGCTCGACAAGGAGCGGCGCAATTATCGCATCGCCTATCTGTCGGCCCATACCATGGCGCAGCGCGCGGCGGTGATAGCGGATCTGGCGATCGCGCCGCTCCCGCGCAGCTATCTGACCGACGACATGGTGGCGCTGGGGGCCAAGCAGGGCCTGCCGGATCTGGGGAGTTTCGAGGTGCGGTTGCTGACGGGCAAGGAAACGAGTGATACGATCCAGGCGGTGGCCGACAGCGTGCGCTATGCCTTTTCCGAATTGATCGGACTTGCGGCGTAACGCATAAAGACTTGCAGAACGGACAGAGACAGCATGACTTCGACAGAGACTTCATCCGCGCGGGCGCTGCCACGCCTCGAGGATTTCGCCAGCCGCAGCTATGACAAGCTGCGCTATGGCGACACGGACCGGCAGGGGCATGTCAACAATGCCGTCTACGCCACCTTCATGGAGACCGGCCGCGTCGAGATGATCTACAATGTGGATGATCCGATCCTCGATCCCGATTGCTCCTTCGTCCTTGCCAAGCTCGACATCAACTATATCAACGAGGTGCTGTGGCCGGGGACAGTCGATATCGGCACGCGGGTCAAGGCGATCGGGCGCTCCTCGGTGACCATGGAGCAGGCGGTGTTCCAGAACGGCGTCTGTTGTGCGACGGCGCAAACCGTTGTCGTGCATATCAGCCTCGCCACGCGGCGCTCGCATCCCTTCAGCGATGCGCAGAGGGCGAAGCTGGAAAGCTGGATTTCCGGCTAGGGGCGGGGATCAATCCCCGCTTCCGGCCTCATAGAGACGGTGTGTTTCTCTCAAGGCCTCGTCAAGGCGGCGACCGGCGTGATAGGGCGTGAGGTGATCGGGAAAGGTGACGCCGTGCGGCACCTTCGGGCAGAGCTGAGGTTCCCCGATCACCGTTTCGACCGGGATGACGCCGGCCCAGACGCGGGCGTCTGCATCGGCTGGATCGTCCGAGACGCCGGCGGCGCGGGTCTTTGCCGAGGCTTCCTCGATCTGCATGCCGATCACCATCGTGCCCTTCACCTCCTGCGGATCGTTATCGCGCAGGGTCTTCGTCCGTCCCGGATAGAAGCGGTCGACGACGGCTTTCAGGGCCTCTGCCTTTTCTTCCGGGTCGTCGATGATATGGGCCGTACCGAAGCACATGGCGGAGCGGTAATTGGCCGAATGGTGGAAGCCGGAGCGGGCCAGCACCAGGCCGTCGAGATGGGCGACAGTGAGGCAGACGGGGATGCCGGCCTTCTGGCTCTTCAGCATGCGGCTGGCGGATGAGCCATGCCAATAGAGCCAGTCGCCCTCGCGCCAGTGGATCGTCGGCGTGCAATAGGGCTGGCCGTCGATGACATAGGCGACGTGACAGAGGAGGGCCGCATCCAGCACGGCATAGACGGCGTCGCGGTCATAGGCCGCGCGCTCATGCAGGCGCTTTGCCCGGTTGCGCGGGGTGACGGGAAAGGATTGCGGATCGGGTCTGTCGTTCATGCTTGCCTCCAATGCAGCGATGGCGCATGGATAGCGACAGAAATTGGACCAACAAAGATCCACATTCATGGAAAAACTGCGAACCAATTCGGACTGGTCGGCGGCGATACCGGTGCTGCCCAAGGAGGGGCCAAGGCGGGTGGCCCTTTACAGGGCGCTGCGCCAGATGATCGAGACCGGCCAGCTTGGCCCCGGCGCCAAGCTGCCGACCACGCGCGATATTGCCAGGCGCTTTGGCATGTCGCGCGGGGCAGCGGTTGCCGCTTATGACATGCTCGTGGCCGAGGGCTTTGCCGAAGCGCGGGTCGGAGCGGGGACCTATGTGGCGGAAGCGGTGCCGCTGATCCGACCGCAACTGACGGCGCAGGCGCAGATGCGGGCGGGCAAGGGCGCAGAACGCGTGCTCGAGCCGGGGGATGATGGCGATGATGTGGTGCCGCTGCCCGGCATGCTCGGCTGTTCGACCGCGGACGAGACGACGCTTCGGATCTTTCGCACGCTGATGAATCGCAGCCTGATGCAGCCGACGCGGCGGCATTTTCAGTACAATGATCCAGCGGGCAGCCATGCGCTTCGGGTCGAGATCGCCGCCTATCTGAAGACGGCGCGCGGTGTCCTCTGCCGACCGGACCAGATCATCATGACGGCGGGCACGCAGCAGGGGCTTGATCTGGCGGTCAGGACGCTGCTTTCGCCGGGTGATCCGGTCTGGATCGAGGACCCCTGTTATCTTGCGGCGCGCGAGCTTTTCCAGGCTGCCGGGCTCGAGGTGACGCCGGTTCCGGTCGATGGCGAGGGGATCAATGTCGAGGCCGGAATTGCGCTGCGTCCCGATGCGAAGGCGGTTTATGTGACGCCGTCGCATCAATATCCTCTCGGCGTGACGCTTTCCATGGCACGGCGGCTCTCGCTGATCGACTGGGCGCAGGACGCGGGCGCCTATATCATCGAGGATGACTATGACAGCGAGTTCCGCTTTGCCGGGCCGCCGCTCAGCGCGCTGCAGGGGATCGATGCTCAGGGGCGGGTGATCTATGTCGGGACATTCTCCAAGACACTGCTGCCGGGCTTTCGCATCGGCTATCTCGTGGCACCGGACGAGCTGTGTGAGCGGATGCTGACCATTCGCCGGCTAACGGATCGTTTCCCCTCGACCCTTGCCGAAGAGGCGCTGACGGAGTTTTTGCGGGATGGGCATTTTTCTGCGCATGTGAAGCGGGCCAGGCGACGGGTGAAAGCGGCGCGGGATGCGCTGGTGGCGGCGCTGCAGGGCGGGCCGTTTGCCGTCACCCAGCCGGAACAGGGCCTGCATCTGCTGGCCGGACTGCCGGATGACGCCGATGACCGCGCGCTGGCGCGGCTTGCTCTGGATAGCGGCTTCGGACCAAGGGCGCTGTCGCCTCTTTATGCCAGAGAGGCGCGCCGGAAGGGGCTGGTGATCGGTTTTTCAGGTTTTCCGGCGGTGGAGCTGGCGGATGCGGCGCGGCGCTTCGTGGCGCGGCTTTGAGGCGGGTGGCGGCTGCGGAGGCCGGGTTTTTGCCATTCAATGCATCAAGGGCAAGGCGGTTTTCCGTGAGGCTCAGGCTTTTTGCCGCGCGCCGGCCACCCAGGTGGCGAGAAAGGCGTGGAGCATGGCATGGGCGGATTGTTGATCCGGCAGCCAGCCGGTCATGCGGAAGACCACGGCTTCGTGGAAAAGTGCCTGTGCACCACGGCTGAGCATCAGGGCCTGCTCGGGCGAGATATCCGGTAGCCGGCTGAGGAAAAGCTCGGCGGCCTGGGCTTCGAGATCGCGACAGACGACGAGGAAGGCCTCGGTATAGCTGCCGGCCGTCAGGCCCGCCTGGCTGAGATAAAGGCGGGCGAAATCCGGCTCGCGACCGAAATAGGCAAGCCAGGGATCGAACAGGCGCTTCAGTTTCTCCTCAAGCGTCAGCTCGTCATCCGTGGTCAGGCTTTCGCGCCCCTGTCTTGCCAGCGCCTCGATTTCGGCGAGGCCAAGGGCTGCCAGCAGGTTCGTCTTGTCACCGAAATGGGCAAAGACGCTGGCCTTTGCCACGGAGGCTTCGGTCGCGACCTGATCCATGCTGGTGTTTTCAAATCCCCTGGCCGCGAAGAGGCGGCTCGCTGCGGCAAGGATCTGTTCGCGCGTCTGGCGGCTGCGGGGCTGGCTGAGTTTCATCGGCCTTCTTTCGGTTGTCATCTTTTCTGTGCATATATCTTGACCGCGGTCAATTTATCTTCCATTAAAATGACCGCGGTCAAATTATTGGAGAAAGCTCATGTCCTTCCTGTCCACAAGTGGCGAAGCATCGCGTCTTCTGGTTCTCAACGGCAATCCGGGCGAGGGAACGCTTTGCGGCTCCATGGCTGATGCGATTGCGGCCAAGGCGCGGGCGATGGGGGCGGAGGTGCGGATCGTGCATCTGAAGGATCTTAATTTCGATGGCAATCTGGCCCAGGGCTATCACCAGCGGATGGACTGGGAGCCTGATCTTGCGGCATTCGCCGAGAGCCTCACCTGGTGCGACCGCTTCGTCCTCGTGCATCCGCTCTGGTGGGGCTCGGCACCGGCCAAGCTGAAAGGTCTGTTCGACCGCGTGCTGATGCCCGGTTTCGGCTTTGAATATGTCGAAGGCAAGGCGCTGCCCAAGCCGCTTCTGGCGGGTCGCAAGGCGCGGGTGGTGATCACCTCGGATACGCCGACCTTCTTCCTCAAATGGATCTATGGCAATGGCTGGGTGAAGGTGCTGCGGCGGCAGATTTTGGCGTTTTGCGGCTTCAAGGATTTGAAGGTGAAGTATTTCAGCCCGGTAAGGGGCGCAAAGCCGGAGGCGCTGGCGAAGATGGTGGATGAGGCGGCGGGGATTTTGGGGTGAGGGGGGGTGATTTGGGGCCGCGATTAAAGTTGGTTTGTTAACGGCGGACGCAAGGAAGTACGCACTCAGCATCGTCAAGCGTGTTACCGCGCATTCCGGGGCCGGAAGCGGGATGTGGTTGAGCGACGAAGCTTGACGACTTCCGGCGCTGAACGATAGTGCCAGTGTTGGCAGATTAGCATACTGATAAATTCACGACTTTCGGGGCGTGACTGGGGTGAACCGGGTCGGTTGGGATTTTGGTTCACTGCCATGAACCCAGCATCACGCACCCCTAGTGAATTTTACCCTCAAAGGTCACATTTGCGGCGACGACCGCAACCGCCGATCTTGAACATGTCTTTGGCCGAAGATACATCTGGAGTAATAAACGGGACGGTGTGGTTGCATGCCTAGAAAGATCTTAACTGTTGGCTTTAATCTGGCAGGCGACGACATCGGTTTTGCGGCTTTCACTGAAAAGAAATCGCTTCTGGATTGGGATATCGTTCTATTCAGGCCAGACGTCTCAGATTTCATAAGGTACGAGTACGATAACGGCGAGTACATGGGAAAGCTGTCCCTCAGTGATCGTAAATCGTTCAATATGCGCGAGGCGAACGCACATTGGCGGCGGGAAATCACCCAGGCGGTTGAAGCAGGAAAACTATTGATAGGCTTCCTCCCTCCACCTGTGGAGGTTTACGCGGCAACCGGCACTAGATCTACGTCTGGTACCGGTCGCAATCAGAAGGTTACCCGACATGTCGAGCTAGTCACTAGCTATGATTGCTTACCTTTTACGCCACGCTGGACGGCCACTCAGGGCACCGCGATGACGCTGGCAGCCGGCGCGCGGGACTTGCTGGCACCTTACTGGAAGCTGTTTGGGCAAGCCTCCAATTATAATGTGGTCTGGGACAGCAACGCAAAAGGCGTTTGTGTCCAGACTGAGCACGGACAAAAGCCTGTCGGCCTATTCGTTAAGGGCAAGATTTCCGCCGGCGCACTTCTGCTACTTCCGGACATGAATTTTATCGCAGAAGAGTTTTTCGCTGAGGATGAAGAAGAAGGCGAAGTCTGGTCGGCGGCAGGGGAGCAATTCAGTGCATCCCTAATCGCGGAAATTGTCGCGCTTTCAAATGCAATTGCCAGCGATGGTGAGAAAACGCCGCAGCCCGAATGGGCGTCGGCTGCCGAGTTCGCACTTGCCCCGGAGATCGAGCTTCGCCAGCAGTTGCTCCAGGCGGAGACAGAACTGGAGAAAGCTCAGCGCACCAAAGAAGAACTAACTCGACAGTTGGAGGATGTCGGGCAGTTACGAGCGCTGCTCTTCGAGAAGGGTAAGCCGTTGGAAGCGGCGATTATCAGCGCATTGACGTTGTTGGGCTTCAAAGCAGAACCATATGTTGACGGGAAATCGGAATTCGACGCTGTCTTCGAGAGCGCGGAAGGCCGCCTGCTTGGTGAAGCTGAAGGCAAGGACAACAAGGCAGTAAGCATCGAGAAGCTCCGCCAGCTATCAACCAACCTGCACGAAGACCTGCAGCGCGAAGAGGTTAATCAGCCAGCTAAAGGGATTTTGTTCGCAAACGGCTATCGCCTAACGAAGCCGGATGAGCGCGAGACCCAGTTTACCGAGAAATGCATCACCTCGGCCACATCCATGTCATACGGATTAGTTTCAACCGACCAATTGTACGCCGCCGCACAGTATCTCTCTGGTACTTCGGACGAAGAATTTGCTCGCCGCTGTCGTGTGGCCATGATCGAGATGAAAGGCGTCGTAAGGTTCCCGGAAATTCCGGTAACTGCGGAGGAGACTACAGGCGGTATTCCGGCAACGGTACCTACCCCCGATTAAACATTGTCGGATTTGCCGTTTACACCTAATTCTTATCGGTAAGCAACAAAGCTCTTGCTCTTGCTCTCGGCGAGGCAACGGCAAACAAATGAACCGTTTCACACCACCCACCTACTCCCTTCCCCTCCTCCTCCTGCGCCCGCCGCCTTCACCATCCCCCTCGGCCAGAACCTTCCGCTCCGGCAGCGTCACGACGCTGGCGAGCTTCGGAAACGGATCAACCTTGTTCGGCAGAGCCATGGCGTCGATGAAAAGCTGTTGGAAATTGGGTTCGAGCGCCGTTTCGATCTTTTCGATGCGGGTGACGGTTTGCTCGATTTCGCGGCGGTAGTCGCGGTTGAGGAGGGCCATGAGGGCGCCGGTGCCCGCCGCATTGCCGACGGCCTTGACTTCGGCGAGGTCGCAATCGGGGATGAGGCCCAAGACCATCGCATATTTCGGATCGATGAAGGAGCCGAAGGCGCCGGCGAAGCGGATGGTGTCGACGGTTTCGACCTCGAGCTTTTCCATCAGGAGCTTGATGCCGGCATAGAGCGCGGCCTTGGCGAGCTGGATGGCGCGCACGTCGTTTTGCGTGACCGTGATCTTCTGAGCGCCGTCATGCAGGAGGTAGGAGAAGGTGCGGCCGTTTTCGAGGATGCGGGGGCTTTTTGCCGCCATTGCGCCATCGACGACGCCATCGGCGGAGATGACGCCGGAGAGATACATTTCGGCGACGACTTCGATGATCGCCGAGCCGCAGATGCCGGTGATGCCGGTCTTTTCCGCGGCTTCGGCAAAACCGTCCTCATCCGACCACGGATCGACGCCGATGACCTTGAAGCGGGGTTCGAGGGTTTCCGGATCGATGCGGACGCGTTCGATGGCGCCGGGGGCGGCGCGCTGGCCGCAGGAGATTTCAGCGCCTTCGAAGGCAGGGCCGGTGGGCGAGGAGGCGGCAACGGTGCGCTGCCGGTTACCAAGCACGATCTCGGCATTGGTGCCGACATCGACCATCAGCATCATCTTGTCCTGGCGGTGCGGACCTTCCGAGAGTGTAGCGCCTGCGGCATCGGCCCCGACATGGCCGGCGATGCAGGGCAGCAGATAGACGCGCGCACCGCGATTGATGGCCAGATCAATCTCGCGCGACCAGGTGTGGACGGCGCCGGAGACGGCGAGCGCAAAGGGCGCCTGGCCAAGCTCGGTGGGGTCAATGCCGAGGAAGAGGTGATGCATGATCGGATTGGCGACAAAGACGGCGTCGAGAATGCTGTCCGGCGTGATCTCCGCTTCGGCGCAGACCTTGGCCGTCAATTCGTTGATCGCCTGACGCACGGCTTTCGTCATCGCCTCGCGCCCGTCCGGGTTCATCATCACATAGGAGACGCGGCTCATCAGGTCTTCGCCGAAGCGGATTTGCGGATTGGCGGCACCCGAGGAGGCGACCACGCGACCGGAGAGCAGAGACACCAGATGCATGGCAATCGTGGTCGAGCCGATGTCGCAGGCAATGCCATAGGCCTCGTTGTGCAGGCCGGGCCAGAGCGCGATCAGATTGGGGCGCGATGAGTCCAGATCGCGGTGGATGGCGGCGGTGACAGCCCAATTGCCCTTGCGCAGGATCTTCTGGACATCGGGAAGCAGATGCTGGGCGACCAGGATGTCATGAAAGCCCCAGTCCTTTTCCAGCATCAGGTTCAGCCGATCGAGATCGCCCAAGGGCTTGTGCATGTCAGGCTCGTCCACCTCGACATAACAGAGCTGGACGGCGGGATTGCGCGCAATCAGCCGGTCGATGGCAGCCTTGCGGATGACCTGGGCGTTGACGACGGTATCCGGCGGCACATCAACAACGAGGTCGCCCTGGATGGTGGCCGAGCAGGAGAGGCGGCGGCCTTCGGGGATGGTGCGGACTTCGGCGTAGCGCTTTTCCTTTGGCCCGACGGGGGAGATGTGGTCGTTCGACGAGGTGATGCCATGCTTGGCGAACTGACCTTCCTGCACCTCGACCTGGCAGCGCCCGCAAGTGGCGCGCCCACCGCAGACGCTCTCGACATAGACGCCAAGCGAGCGGGCCGCTTCGAGCACGGTGGTGCCGACGGGGAAACGGCCACGCTTGCCGGAGGGCATGAAGAGGACGAGGGGATCGGTGGCGTCTGTCATTCTGGTCTTTCGGTTTCGAGGGTGATCCCCGGTGTCATGCTTGTCCGGCCTTGGCCGTTTTACTTGGCAATCGTCTTTTCCAAGGCCTCCCGGATCAGCCGGGTGTAAGGAATACCCCGTTCCCGGGCCTTGGCCTTGATTGCCGAAAGCAGGGCTTCCGGCAGTCTCATATTCAGTTGTGCCGACTTCTTTTCGAACTCGAACTGGACCGGCTTGAAGCCGGACAGATCGTATTCGGAGAGGTCTGCAGTTTCGACGAAGGCCTCTGCCTCTTCATCGGAATGCAGGACCGGCATCTGCTTACCCTTACCGTTGCTCATAGCGCCTGATCTCCCGCTCGTGCATGTATCGCGCACTGATCGGTCGGATGAGAATTCCGAGCTCGCTCTCGCGCAAGGTGAAGACGACGAAGACATAGCGGCCTTCCGCAGTGGTTCCGATCGCACGCTTTCGGTCTTCGCCGACCGTGGGGTCGGGGTAGACGGAAGGCGTTCGCATGAACATCTGCTCGATTTCCGCTTTCGTCAGGCCATGCCTGGCACATTTCGGCCAGTTGCCGCTGTCCCAATCAAAGCCGGAAATCGATCGCTTCATCTCTCCATACTACACGTTCGTATAGGCAAATGTAAAACGGTTGGGGTTCTCATGTTACTCTGTCGGCGCACCACCACCGACACGCGCGGCGCGGCCGCCGCGACGACCGCCACCGGATGCTGCAGAAGCCGGGGCGGCGGCGGGGGCTGCGTGGCCGCTGCCTTCGGCGGGCTTGTAGTCGCGATAGGTCTTGATCCAGTTGTAGCAATTCTCGTCGGTGCCATTCAGCACATTGGCGGCGCGGACGGCTTCCATTTCGGCCGGACGGCAGGGGTTCATGATGGCCGACGTCATGCCGGCACCGATGACCATCGGAATGAAGCCGGCATTGATGCCGTGGCGATGAGGCAGGCCGAAGGAGATGTTGGAGAGGCCGCAGGTGGTGTTGACCTTCAGCTCCTCGCGGAGCCGCCGGACAAGGGCGAAGACCTGCAGGCCGGCGGAACCGATGGCGCCGATCGGCATGACCAGCGGGTCGACGACGATGTCTTCAGGCTTGATGCCGTAATCCATGGCGCGCTCGACGATCTTCTTGGCGACGGCGAAACGCACGTCCGGGTCCTGCGAAATGCCGCTCTCGTCATTGGAGATGGCAACGACGGGGACATTGTACTTGGCGCAGAGCGGCAGGATGGCCTCGAGCTTTTCTTCCTCGCCGGTGACGGAATTGACCAGCGGGCGGCCCTTGGCGACCTTGAGGCCGGCCTCGATGGCGGCGGTGACGGATGAGTCGATCGCCAGCGGCACGTCGACGAGCCCTTGCACGATTTCGAGCGTCTGGACGAGCAGGCCCGGTTCGGTCTCGTTCGGGTTGACGGAGGTGACACCGGCATTGACGTCGAGCATGGTGGCGCCAGCGGCGACCTGCTCCAGCGCATCCTTGATTACGGTGTCGAAATTGCCAGCCTGCATTTCGGCGGCGAGCTTCTTGCGACCCGTCGGGTTGATGCGCTCGCCAATCACGCAGAAGGGCTGGTCGAAACCGATGATGATTTCCTTGGTGGCGGATGCGACGATGGTGCGGGTCATTTCAGTCCTCCGGTCGGTGCCGGCTCGCGCGCGGCGGGAATGGGATGTGCCGGCAAATGCCGGACCAAGGCAAGGCGGTTCATCAGTGTGGCTGGGCGTGGGCGGCCCTGGCGGCCATTTCCTGCTGGTCCTGGACCGGATCGGCGCCGATCTCGCGCATGCGCTGGGCGGCCATGTCATCGGCGCGGCCATGTTCGCGCTTCCACGGCTTGCGGCCCTTCAGGATGCCGGATTCGTGGACGATTTCAGCGACATATTCTTCCTGGCGATAAGCCATGACATGCACGCCGGCGACACCTTCGATCTCCTTCACCTCGTTGATGATGTCGATGCAGAGCTGCTTGCCTTCCTTTTTCTGATCCTGCGCGCCTTCCAGGCGGGCGATGACGGAATCGGGAATGTGGATGCCGGGCACGTTGGAACGGATCCATCTCGCGGTCTTGGCGGAGGCGAGCGGGCCGACGCCGACGAGGATGTAACATTTCTCGTGGAAGCCGAGGTCGCGGACCTTCTTCATGTAGTCGCGGAACATCGGCACGTCGAAGCAATACTGGCTCTGGACGAATTGCGCACCGGCCTCGATTTTCTTGCCGAGCCGATAGGGCCGGAAGTCATAAGGGGGCGCGAAGGGATTGATCGCAGCACCCAGGAAGACCTTGGGCGGAGTGGTCAGCTTGCGGCCGGAGAGGAACTTCGATTCGTCGCGCATGGTGCGCACGGTTTCCAGAAGCGACATGCAGTCGAGATCGAAGACGGGCTTGGCTCCCGGCTGGTCGCCGGCCTGCACGCCGTCGCCGGTGAGGCAGAGCATGTTGGCAACCCCCATGGCGGCGGCACCCAAGACGTCGCCCTGGATGGCGATGCGGTTCTTGTCGCGGCAGGCGATCTGCATGATCGGCGCGTAGCCCATGCGGGTCAGAAGCGCACAGATGCCGACCGAAGACATGTGGCAGTTGGCACCGGAGGCGTCGACCGCATTGATGCCATCGACCCAGCCGTCGAAGACCTTGGCGCGCTCATAGACGTCTTCCGGGTCGGCGCTGTCGGGCGGGTTCAACTCCGCTGTGACGGCGAATTCGCCACGGCGCAGCACGCGCTCCAGGCGACCGAGGGAGGAATGGCCGGGCAGGGGATCGAGCGGCAGGTGGACACCGAGCGGATTTTCGTCGATCTGGGCCATGCTCTCAGGCTTCCTTTGCCGTCTGTTTTTCCCGCTCGGCGGCGGCTTCCGCCGTCACGCGCAGCCAGGAGGATGTCTCGCGCAGCGACTGGTTGACCGGCTTCTGCACCTTCAGGATCGCGTCACCCGCAACCATGTTGCGCGAGCCGTTCCAGGCCTGGACCCAGACGCAGGGCATGTCCGGCTCGACCTCGCAATTGCCATTGGCGCGGACGCCGCCGCAGGGGCCGTTGCGCAGCTGTTTCGGACAGTTCATCGGGCAGGACATACCGGTCGAGGACAGCACGCACTGGCCGCACATGCGACAGTCGAAGAGCAGGCCCTTCACATTGCGCTCGACAAAGGTGATCGGCTTTTCGACGCGGTTATAGCCGAGCGCCTTCCAGATGGGGTGGAGGAAGAGGAAGGCATTGGCGAAGTTGCGATAAAACCATTCGAAGAAGCGCGAATTGCGCACCGCCCAGAGGCGGATCGTGTAAGAACGGCGTGCGCGGCGATTGGGCGAGACGCCGGCCGGGGTGAAGGCACCGGTGGCGGCCTTGGCAGCCGGGGCGGCATTGCCTTTTTTCGGCGCGCCGGGATCGACGAGTACGGGCTCAGCCATTGTCGCGGCCTCCGGCATGGACGAGGGCCACGAGGCGGGTCTTGTCGTAGTTAGCCTCGATCTCGGCGGCAGCGCTTTCGGCTTCGGCTTCGAGATCGTCGCCGACAGGCACCGGATCGGCCTTGCGCCAGTCAGCAAGATAGGCGTCGGTTTCGGCAGCGCCGGTGCGCATCGCAGCCATGTCGATGGCTTCGGTGAAGCGGAGAGAGAGCTCACGCTTTGCCGATTTGCGTCCCTGCTTGACGATCACCTGGGCCGGGATATCCCGCCAGTAAACGACGATCTTGTCTGCCATGCCACTCGCTCCCTTTGGATCCAGAATGCACGGCGCCTCTCTGACAGACTGCGCTTTTCACGACGTCGTCCGCCGCAAAAAGCGACGCCGTCCGTTTTACCAGATTCCCTTGCTGACGCCGTGGTAAATCCAGGACCAGAATGTCGGAGGAAAACGCAGGAATGAGGGACCTTCCGCTGGTGAAGGCGTCAGTTTTTGCGATAGCGCGTCATCAACCGCGCGACAGGTGATGTCCAAAGCAGCGATTGTCAAGACCAGTGGGTAAGTCGAGATGAAATCGCTGCGGGCGGGGCTTGTACGAACCTCGTAGAGTGTTTCACCCGTATCGGTGCCCGGATCGACCAGATGCACCGTTGCACCGAAGTTTTTGCGATCGCCTTCCACCAGCGACCAATAACCACCCATCTGGCCGCGATAGGCCGGATTGATCCCGGCATGGAGATTGAGAACAGGGCAGGGCATTCCGGCAAGTTGACCCTTCGACATCAGGCGGGTTGAAACCAGAAGGATCGCTCCCGGCGCCAGCTGGTCGACAAGGGCTCTTGTCTCAGGCGCATTAATGGACGTGACCTGATGACGGGTAATGCGCGGATCCCATTTCTGCGGCAGGTTCATTTTTTGGAGAAGCTCTGCAATCCGGCGATTGGTCAGACGGCGCATCAGGCGCGCGGCGATCATGGTTGCCAATTGGCCCAATGCTGAGAGCCAGCCCAGACGGCGGGCGCGGCGTCGGGTAATGGTCAGCTTACCTTCCGGCTCTTCCAGCAGAACATGGAGGTCATGTCCTCTTGCGGCAAGGGCATTTGCAACAAGGGTCGGGTTGAGCCCACCTGCCGTCATCAGGACGACGGTCGATGGCCGGGTTTGGGAGGCTGTATCTGTCATTCTCCACCAAGTTCGGTCAGGTGAAAGCGAGCGCGAGGATTGCGCCGGCAGTATAGACTACAAAGCAGGCGAGCAGGACGGACAACAAACCGAGCAGACAGCCTACCACGACGCCCGCACCATCCCGTTCGGAATGGGCAAAGCCGAGTACGGCAAGAGCCACTGCCGGCGGCCAGTTACCAAGCGGGATCGGCAGGAAAACAGTGACGGCCAGAATGAGCGCGGCAAGGCCGATCAGGCGCTCTGAGAACCGCGAACCGAAGATCCAGAAGCGCGGCCTCACCAGCATTTCGGCCCGCCTCAACCACGGGACCAGACGTTTTATAATGAGCTCGAATGTCTCGTGCTGGACCCCGTAATCACCGATCTTGCGAGGGAAATAGACGCGACCGCCAGGAGAGGCAAACATCTGCCAGGCTATGAAGATCAGAGGGAGCGCGAGGATGAGAGTTGCGCCCGGCGGCAGGGGGACCAGATTTGGAAGCGAGAAGACCAGCAAGAAGGCGCCGAAGGAGCGGTCCTGGAGTGCGATTGCCAGATCGCGGATGGTGATCTTGGCCGTATTGTTGGCAGAGAGCCTTACCAGAAGATCCGAGAGATGCTCCGGATGAGGCTTTTCCGTTTCGTCTGCGACGACGTAGTCCAGTATTTCCGCCCTGATGGTCATGTTCTTGATTCGTGTTTGAATGTTGTTCGACCGGGCTGCAGATTACGCATGGATTTATTGCAGCGGCATTAAACCGAGCAACGGCAAGCGACCAAGTTTGTGAGGATGGTGAAGAGCCGGTGAAATTGCGGCAATGCAGCATCGCGTTGCGTCATGGAACTGCCACGTTCTTTCCCCTTTTGTGGCTCAGGCAACAATCGATTCATCGCGGTCAAGGAGAGGCAAGATGGCGAATTCGAAAGCGTTTGACGTTCTACGTCTGGCACTTGTGGGTGCAATGCTTGTGACATTGGCCGGCTGTGGCAACACGATCCGTGGCGTGGGCAGGGATGTCGGCAATGTCGTTGACGCGACACAGGATGCGGGGCGAAGTGTCGCCAATTCGGTGCGGTGACCGGAACAACCTCACGGTTAGGGCCTAGGCTTTGACCGCTTCCAGCAACTCGCTCTCCAAATCCCCATAGCCGGTAAACCGGTATTCGTAGTCCAGCTTCAGATAGGCGGCTGCCCATTCGGCCTTTCGTTTCAGTTCTTCATCCTCTGTCTGGGCGAGATAAACGAGCTTGGTGTAGTTGCCGAACACCATGTCCCGCAGATCGGGGTGGTGGTCGAGTTTCAGGGGCTCGATGACAAAGGCCTCGAACTGGCGGGTGATCAGGTCTGTCAGATAGAAGGCGGTGAACTCGTTCTCGCATTCGGCGAGAAACTTCTTCGTACCGCTGAAGAAGGCATAGCAGTGCGGACCGCTTATCCGGCTCACGCCTTCTTCGGCGCAGATCCGATCAACCTCTCCCTGTGTGCCGCATTCGGCATAGCCGAGAAAGATGTTCCGGTGGCCGGCTGCTCGCGCTTCGGCGATCTTTTCCCTCAGTCCCGGGGCGATTTTCTGCGGATGGACATGCCAGATCGCCGGAAGACAGTCGAGCGTGAGGTGATCAAGGCCATTCAACTCCTTAACGGCCAGAATTTCGCGCGCGATAGCACCACAGGCGATGACGTGAACCTTTTGCAAGGTGTCGCGTTGTTCCATGGCAGTTCCAATCCCAGGATCAAAGACAGAGGTATTTTATCATGTTGGCACGAAAGCTTTCGCTCACCGTCATTCTTCTTGCATCGGTTGCTTCGCTCAGCGCCTGCGGCAATACGATCCGCGGCGTTGGTGAGGACACAGCCAATGCCGTAAACGCGACGCAGGCTGCAGGCCAGGATATCGAAAGTGCAGCGACCTACTAAGCCTCTTTCCCTAAACAACGAACGCCGACCGGTCAGAACTGGTCGGCGTTTTTTCTTGGCCTTCTTGAGCCGTCAGCAGATCAAGCGCGTGCGCCCATGCTGTTATGCTTGCGGCTGATGAATTCCTTGGCCGTTTCAACGGCAACGGCTGCGTCACGGCAATAGGCGTCTGCTCCGACAGCCTTGCCGAATTCCTCGTTCAAAGGGGCGCCGCCAACGAGCACGATATAGTCGTCTCGAATGCCTTTTTCCTTCATCGTGTCGATCACGACCTTCATGTAGGGCATGGTGGTGGTCAACAGCGCCGACATGCCCAGGATATCGGGTTTTTCGCGCTCCAGCGCTTCCAGATAGTTTTCGACCGGATTGTTGATGCCGAGGTCGACGACGTCGAAGCCGGCACCTTCCATCATCATGCCGACGAGGTTCTTGCCAATGTCGTGGATGTCGCCCTTGACCGTGCCGATGACCATCTTGCCCTGCTTGGGAGCACCGGTCGCCGCGAGCAGAGGGCGCAGTATGTTCATTCCGGCCTTCATCGCATTGGCGGAGAGCAGAACCTCCGGCACGAAGAGGATACCGTCGCGGAAGTCGATGCCAACGATGCGCATGCCTTCGACCAGCGCCTGGGTCAGGACATCGTATGGTGCCCAGCCGCGTTCAAGGAGAATGCGGGTTCCTTCTTCGATTTCCTCCTTCAGGCCGTCATAGAGGTCGTCGTGCATCTGCTGCACAAGCTCTTCGTCGGACAGATCTTCGAGAATGATGTCGTCATCGGCCATGATGGTGCTTTCTGCGTGGGTCTCTACGCGATTCAGTGAAGCGTCCTTCAAGGACGTCCAGGGACGATTAAACCGCAACTTCGTGAAAAACTCTTTTCGAATGCGACGCCCTTGTCGTGAAATGCGACGGGAACAGAATGGTTTCATGTCTGTCTGGTGCTAGGCATTGGCGCATTAAGGAATGTTTCACTTGCGAATTGGATTAGCATAGAGATCAGTAAAGCAGCGCAGAATGCGCCGACAGACGAGGAAACAGATCATGGACGATAACGCAGCCCAATCCGGAGGTGGACGCAGAACTCGCGGCGAAGGTCGTGGGGCAGCGGCTCGGCGCGCTTCACGAAGCGGCGGCGGGGCAGGGCCATCCATGCCCTATATCCGGCGCAAGATCGGCGTCTATGAAGTGCTGGATGAAGAGGGGCTTTCCATCATCGAGCGTAACGCCGATACCGTGCTCGAAGAGGTCGGGATCGAGTTTCGCGATGATGCCGAAGCTCTGGACATGTGGAAGCAGGCTGGCGCGGATGTCAAAGGCCAGCGGGTGCATTTTCCAAAAGGCCTTTGCCGCGAGCTTTTGAAGACGGCGCCGTCGGAATTCACATGGCATGCACGCAATCCGGAACGCAGCGTGCATATTGGCGGGAACGCGACCGTGTTTGCGCCGGTCTATGGACCACCCTTCGTGCGGGACCTTGACGGGACGCGCCGCTATGCAACGATCGAGGATTTTCGGAACTTCGTGAAGCTCGCCTATATGGCGCCTTCGATCCATTCGTCGGGAGGCACCGTGTGCGAGCCGGTCGATATCCCGGTGAACAAGCGTCACCTCGACATGGTCTACAGCCACATCAAATATTCCGACAAGCCGTTCATGGGTTCGGTCACGGCACCGGAGCGGGCGGAAGATTCGGTTGCCATGGCCAAGCTCGTCTTCGGTGAAGAGTTCGTCGAAAACAACTGCGTCATGCTCAACCTGATCAATGCCAACTCGCCTATGGTGTTCGACGAGACCATGCTTGGCGCAGCCAAGGTCTATGCACGGCATAATCAGGCCAGCGTATTGTCGCCATTCATTCTGTCCGGTGCCATGAGCCCGGTGACGGTTGCCGGCACGCTGACGCAGATCCTCGCCGAAGTGCTGGCCGGTGCGGCCTTTACCCAGCTGGTGCGTCCGGGAGCGCCTGTTCTGTTCGGTACCTTTGCGGCGTCGATCTCGATGCAATCCGGCGCACCGACATTCGGCACGCCTGAACCGTCACTGGTCTCTTACGGAGCCGCGCAACTGGCACGGCGTCTGGGTCTGCCGTTCCGTACCGGCGGCTCGCTCTGCGCCTCAAAGATTCCGGATGCGCAGGCGGCGCATGAGAGCGCCAATACACTGAATACGACGCTGCTTGCCGGCACCAATTTCGTGCTTCATGCCGCAGGCTGGCTGGAGGGTGGGCTTGTCTCCTCCTATGAAAAATTCATGATCGACCAGGACCAGCTCGGCATGATGCAGAAGATGGCAATGGGCGTTGACCTGACGGAAGACGGTCAGGCGATGGACGCGATCCGCGAAGTGGGACCCGGCAGCCACTATCTTGGCTGTGCGCACACGCAGGCGAATTTCCAGACGGCCTTCTATCGCTCCGCGCTTGCCGACAACAACTCGTTCGAGCAATGGGAAATCGAGGGATCAAAGCGGATCGAGGAGCGTGCCAATGCGCTTTGCCGCAACTGGCTCGACAATTACGAAGCGCCGCCGCTTGATCCGACCATTGACGAGGCGCTGCTTGCCTTCATAGCGCAACGCAAGGATTCCATGCCCGACGCCTTCACCTGAAGGGCTCCCGCAGCCAGGGAGCAAGGCGGAGCGAAAGCAGTCGCGGACATGATCCAGGAGGAGGTCTGGCGTCCGCATTACAAATTCGAGGGGCCGCAATGAGCGGCCCTTCTTCCGCTCTGGACGAGCTTGAGCGGCTGCTTTCTCCGCACGGGCTGTACTGTCGTGGGATTGTGGCCTGTTCCGGCAGGCCGGATGCGCCGCTCGGACCAGGCGGTGAGGCGGCAAGGAGCGTTGTGCTGATCGGTGCAGTCGGTGGCTCCAACTGGCCGAGCTTCGAGACATGGCAGCGGCAACAGGGTCCTGTCGATCATCCGTTGGATCGGTGGTCGCAATTCGTTCTTGAACCCATTGCCGCGGCCTTGGGTGCGAAGGCTTACTTTCCGTCCGAGCCGCCCTATCAGCCATTTCAGCGCTGGGCGATGGAGGCGGAGGGTTTGTCAACCTCGCCACTCGGAATCCTCATTCATCCAGTCTACGGTCTGTGGCACAGTTATCGCGGGGCTCTGGCCTTTGATGTGGAATTGCCCACGGAACAGAGGCCGACATTGCCGTCACCCTGCCAATCCTGCGAGAGCCGTCCCTGCCTTACGACCTGCCCCGCGAATGCCGTGTCAGAAGAGGGATTTGATGTCGAGGCCTGCCGAATTTATCTTGCGTCGAAAGCCGGGGATGCGGGCTGCATGAATTCTGCATGCAAGGCCCGTAATGCCTGCCCGGTGGGGCAGGCCTATCGGTACGGGCCGGCGCAATTGCGGTTTCACATGGCGGCGCTTATGCCGCCCTGATTTTCCACTCAGGCAGCTCGGGCAAGCTTCCGGACGGGTGCCGCATTGGCAGGTTGATCGATCTCGCCCGTCACCTTGCGGGCTTGCGGACGCGGCATGCGCTGGGGCATCAGTGTCAACAGTTCGCCCGTCAGTTGTGCAGCATTTTCAATAGCCTTGCCGAGATTTGACACATCGGCCGGCTCGAGATTGTGCAGAAGGCCGCCGTGATCGAAGACATCGCGATAGGCGGCGCGTTCCGTCAGGGATGTCTGCATCATCCGCACGCCCCGGGCCGCGAGAGCCTCCCTGGCGGCTGTGAGTGCGCGGGTGGGGATGGCGGCATTGACACGGGTGAGCAGGACCGAATGTCCGATCCGGATCCCGCAACTGCGGTCGAGGTCGGCAAGGAGGTCAAGCACCTCAGCGCCGCCCTGGGCATCCATGGCGCAGCCCTGAACCGGGATGATGACATGATCGGCAAGGCCAATGGCGCGAGCGAGCACGGCATCACGAGCCGGGGGAAGATCGATCAGGATGTAGCCGCCACGCTTCTTGGCTCGAAGGGTTGCAGCCTCGATTGTCTCGTCGGTCACGGAATGGACAGAAAGCTGCGGAAATCTCGGCGACCGGAGTGCCCAGCGCGCGAGCCAGCCATGTTGATCGGCATCAAGTATCGTGACGCGGTTGCCACGGGAGGCAAGTTCTGATGCCATGACGAGAACTGCTGTGGTCTTTCCGGCGCCGCCTTTGGTATTCGCAAATGTCACAACTGGCATATTCTTATCCTTGTCAATAAAGGGTTCGAGCCAAAACATTGCTCTTTCTCCGCAGCCTTCGTCATGCTGCCTGATTGGAAGATCAAATTGTAATGGTTAATCAATGGTTAATGACGTGACGGATTTGTTAAGACACATGCTGTGCCTGGTGCCCCACCACCTTGGCGCGCCGAGATCGCGCCAAGGCCTCAGGAATGCGGGGTTTTTGTATTTATTGGTTTTTTTCGGTATTTCTTGCGCGCATCCGGCGGTTGCGGCCAAATGTGGGCCTATTGCAGAACAAGGCGCGCGTTACGTTGCTTGTGAAGTCGACCCGGCAAAATCTGCGGTGCGGGTTCATCATTCTGACCCGAATGGACGCCCGTTTGGCGGATTTGATTCTCTGGCCCGGCAGTTGTGGGCCGAGCGGCGTGTGCTGACACTGGCCATGAACGGTGGAATGTATCACCGTGATCTTTCTCCTGTCGGACTGCTGATCGAAAACGGTGAGGAACGGTCGAAACTGATCATCAGAGGCGGCTGGGGCAATTTTCACCTTCTGCCGAATGGTGTGTTTCTCGTGAAGGACGGACGCCCGCAGGTGATGGAGACGAGAGCTTTCCAGAGGTCGGGACTACAGCCGGATTTTGCGACACAGTCCGGCCCCATGCTCGTCATTGACGGAAAGATTCATCCCCGTTTCCTGCCTGACAGCGACAGCTTCAAGATCCGCAATGGCGTCGGTGTGGATGCGGATGGGCATCTGCATCTGGTGATTTCGAGAGTGCCGGTGCGGTTTTATGACTTCGCACTCCTGTTCCGTGACAGGCTGAAGACAAAGAATGCGCTTTACCTCGATGGCACGATTTCGAGCCTCTACAGCCCTGAGCTTGACCGACGCGACCGGCTGTTTCCGATTGGACCGATTATCTCGGTGAGCGAGATCGTTCCGTTCCGATGAGCGGTTACACCGAGGCCTTCGGATAGGCGCGCTCAAGCCCCCCTGATTTCTGCAGGCCGGTGCGGAAGGCCTGATAGGCCGGATGCTGGCTTGATCGGGCGACCTCCATGAGACGGATCTGCAGACGGGCAGGGGCGTTGTTGCCTGTCCATTCGCCTGCCTGCTGAAGCTTCAGAGAGTTGAGGAAGCGGGCTTCGGAGGCTTGGTGGATGTAGAGTTGCAAGCCCTCAAGGAAGGCATCGTCCTGGACGGGATTCTCCATCAGGAGGTTCAGGAAGGACTTGTCCTGTTCACTCATGCCGGAGAACTTGGCAGCTACAGTCTCGCGGTCCGGGAAAGGTGACTGTTGTGCGGACATGCTGATACCCCTCTGGTTTTGGCCCCAAAACCCTATTGCTCCTGGTTCGGCCGATTTGATGCGCAGGACCTAAAGAACAGAGATTGCCCGAGGCTTGCCGGCTGGGCCGATCACAGGCGCTCAGCCACGCCTGCGGCTGCGACGTACACCTTCCTGGGCTCCGGATTCGGAGGCGAGCTTGTTGCGCAGCGGTCCAATACGCTCAACGATCGTTTCGATGGTTGGCCGCGGACCAGGCGTGTGTCCGTCAAGAGCCGAGCGCATGGCGGCGAGATGATTGCAGGAGGTGCCGCAACAGCCGCCGATAATGCGCGCTCCGGCATCACGAGCAAGCCGGGCGTAGTCGGCCATCAGGGGCGGTGTCCCGGAGTAGTAGATCTCCGTTCCACGGAATTCGGGTATTCCGCAGTTGCCCTTGACGATAACGGTGGCATTCGGATCGGCCTCGGTCATGTCCAGCAGGCTCGCGAGGATGTCAGATGCCCCGACACCACAATTGGCTCCGACCGCGAGCGGGCCAGTTCCGATATCGGCGGCGACCGAATGGATATCCTTGGGCTCGAGACCCATCATCGTACGCCCCGCGGTATCGAATGAACCGGTATAGGTGTATGGCATGCCGGTCTTCACGGCTGCCTCGGCGGCCGCGCGGATCTCGTCCGGTGAGGACATTGTTTCAATCCAGGCGACATCTGCGCCGCCGGCTTTCAGGCCTTCCATTTGCTCTGCAAAGGCGGCAACGGCATCCTCATAGGTCAGCGCGCCGAGTGGGATCAGCAATTCGCCGGTTGGTCCGACAGAGCCGGCGACGATGACTTTCCGCGGCGCCTTGTCGGCAACGGAACGGGCAATCTCGGCGGCTTTTCTGTTCAGTTCATGCACACGACCTTCGGCATTGTGCAGCTTGAGCCGGTGTCTGGTGCCGCCGAAGGTGTTTGTCAGGATGATGTCGGCACCGGCATCGACGAAATCCTGATGCAATTTGACGATGCGGTCGGGATGCTCGTCGTTCCAGAGCTCCGGTGCGTCACCGGCGGTCAGGCCCATGGCAAAGAGACTGGTACCCGTTGCTCCATCGGCAAGCAGCACGCCCTTCTCTGCGAGGAGGTCGGCAAGGGGATTTGCGGGCTGGGCCATCATTTTGTCCTTTATCGGCGTTCAGGCTCACTGATATAAAGAACCCTTTATATCGCTTCAATCATCAAATGCGACAACGGCCCCGCCAAAAGCGGAGCCGTCCAGGCGATGGCCGTGAGGTTTTTTTGGACCTCAGGCGGCTGCGTCCGTATCGAGTGCCTCATCTTCATGGCTGCGCGGGGTGACCATAGCGGAGATGATGGCGTGCAGGTCCACCTGACCGATCGGCTGGCCGGCTTTGTCCAGAACGATTGCGGTGGATGCGTTCTTCTCTGTCATCTGGCGGGCGGCGTCTTCCAGCACGGTTCCGAAGCGCAGCCGCAGGCCGTCAGCCGACCCCTGGATTGGCGACATGATCGTGTCGACACGAATCACGCGGCCCCGGTTCACTTCCTTGACGAATGAGGAGATGTATTCGTCCGCCGGCGACAGAACGATGTCCTGTCCCGTGCCCTGCTGGACGACCTCACCATCCCGCAGAATGGCGATCTTGTCGCCGAGGCGCAAAGCCTCATCCAGATCATGGGTGATGAAAACAACCGTCTTCTTCAGTTCTTCCTGGAGGTCGAGGAGCACCGTCTGCATGTCCACCCGGATCAGGGGATCGAGTGCCGAATAGGCTTCATCCATGAGCAGGATGTCGGCGTCATTTGTCAGCGCACGGGCCAGCCCCACGCGCTGCTGCATGCCGCCAGACAACTGGTTCGGGTAGCTGTTTTCGAAGCCTGAGAGACCGACACGCTCGATCCAGCCCATGCCGATCTTCGTGCTTTCGCTCCGGTTTATGCCCTGGATGTCCAGACCATAGACGGTGTTTTCCAGCACCGTCCGGTGTGGCAGAAGGGCGAACTTCTGGAAGACCATCGCGGTCTTGTGGCGTCTGAATTCGCGCAGTTCGAGCGGTGACATCTTGCAGACGTCAACGCCATCATAGAGCACCTCGCCGGCGGTGGGCTCAATCAGGCGGTTGATATGGCGGATCAGGGTCGATTTGCCTGAACCCGAAAGGCCCATGACGACAGTTATGCCCCCGGCCGGCATTGAGACATTGATGTCTTTCAGACCCAGCACATGGCCGTGAACCTCGTTCAGGTCGGATTTCGACATCCCCTGCTTTACAAGCTCGATATAGTCCTGGCCGTTCGGTCCGAAAATCTTGTAAAGGTTGCGAATTTCGATGCCATGACTAGCCATGGACCACCTCCGTATGCTTTTGCAGCCGCTTGCCGTAGGCCTGGCTTGCGCGGTCAAAGATGATGGCGATGGCAACGAGTGCAAAGCCGTTCAGGAAGCCGATGGTGAAAAACTGATTGTTGATCGCCTGCAGCACGTTGCGGCCTAGCCCGCCGACGCCGATCATGGAAGCGACAACGACCATGGCGAGGGACATCATGATGGTCTGGTTGATGCCCGCCATGATGGTCGGGAGCGCCAGCGGGATCTGGACATTCACCAGTTTCTGGCGCGCAGAAGACCCGAAAGCGTCGGCCGCTTCCAGCACCTCGCGATCGACAAGGCGAATGCCAAGATTGGTCAGGCGGATGATCGGAGGTACCGCATAGATGACAACGGCGATCAGGCCTGGAACCTTGCCGATCCCGAAAATCATGACGACCGGAATGAGGTAAACGAAGCTTGGCATCGTCTGCATCACGTCGAGTACGGGATTTACAACGGATTGGACACGGTTGGATCGGGCCATGACAATGCCGATCGGTATGCCAATCACGATCGAGATGAGCGTACAGACGGTGACAATGGCGAGGGTCACCATCGTGTCTTCCCAGAGCCCGACGAGGCCGATCAGCATCATGGAGAGCACCGCGCCAATCACGATCTTGATGTTGCGGGAGGTGAGATAGACCACCAGCGCCAAGGCAATCAGCACCAGTATCCATGGACTGTCGACGAACAACGCCTCCAGCCAGTTCAGAAACGATTGCAGCGGCTGCACCATCGTATCGATGACATTGCCATAGGCGCGCACAAAGCCCTTGAAGCTGTCGTCAATGGTTTTGCGCACCACGCGCATCAAATTTGTATCGATAGCAGGAAATTTGCAAAGCAGTTCCGGCAGGTAACTGCATATCATTGAAGCCATCATGATCCCCTTATTCTTGCATCCCGACGTCGCGCGGACTTCAGTCAACGGGTGCTCATCCGAGGCCGTTCGTGCCGCTCCACATGCTGCCAGGTCGAGACTATCACCGTTTCGCGTGAACGGTCGTGACTGTCCGCGACGTCGGCAACCTGATTGATGGCTGGTTTGCGGCAGGCCTCGCGTGAAAAGATTGCGGCGGGTTTTGATACCCGCCGCCTCTGTTTCTCAGATCAAAGCGCTGCCTTGATCTTTTCGGCGACTTCCGGGGCTACCCAGGAGGTCCACATTTCCGGGTAGTTCTGAAGGAAATGGCGTGCGCCGTCTTCATTGGTGCCCTGATTTTCATCCATCCAGGCAAGAACCTTTCCGACCGTCTGGTTGTCCCATTTGCGGGTGGACACATAATCCATCGCAACGCCAGCCTTTTCAGAAAACTCCTTTGTCACAACGGTGTAAACGTCGGAGACAGGGTAGGCGTTCACTGCAGGGTCGGCGCAATCCGGAACGGCTGTACAAGCATCCCACTGGGCCTTGTCGTGCTCGACGCCGAAGGAGAGCTTGACCATTTCATACTTGCCGAGGATCGATGTCGGAGCCCAATAGTAGCCGAGCCAACCCTTCTGGTTTTCGAACGCATTGGCGATCGAGCCATCGAGGCCTGCAGCAGAACCGGTATCGATCAGTTCAAAGCCTTTCTCTTCTGCACCGAGCGCACGGAAGAGGTTGGCGGTCGACACCTGGCAGTTCCAGCCGGACGGGCAGTTGGTGATGGCGCCCTTTGAGGCATCTTCCGGCGCGGGGAACAGATCCGGACGCGCAAGCGCATCCTGAACGGTCTTGATCTCGGGGTTGGCGTCAGCGAGGAACTTCGGGATCCACCAGCCTTCAACACCACCATCCGAGAGGAGGGGCGCTGCCTGGATCAGCCGGCCTTCGGCAATGGCTTCATCAAGCGGCGTGCGCACCGCATTGACCCAGAGTTCCGGCGCCATGTCGGGCTGGCCTTTTTCGTTCATGGAAGCAAAAGTCGGCATGGTGTCGCCGGTGACCAGGGTCACACTGCAGCCATAGCCGCTTTCGAGGATGATCTTGTCGACATGTGCGGCAACGCCGGCAGATGCCCAATTCATTTCGGCAATGGATACATCGCCGCATTCGGCTGCCTGAGCAGAGCCTGCGACAGCGTAGAGACCTGCGGCGAGCATTGTGGATGCAAGGAGTTTCTTCATCAGCTAAGACCTCCCAGTCTTAAACATCGTGCAGTTTTCGGTTTCAGGGCATGGACGGGTACTGCCGATCCATCCAGGCCAATGGCGAATTTGCAGGGATCAAAATCCCTGCATGTCGGTTTGGTTCTTGTCGTTAAGTGCGGGACGACGCCCCGCATGACCAAATGCCAACGCGGCTAGGGTACGGTTTCCGGTCGAGAAATCAACCTTTATGGCCGCCTCGAACAGGACAGCGTGGCTGTGCCAAGCCATTGTTGCGTCTAAATATGACGCAAATCAGGGAGCATTTTCCTGCGCTTGATGCCGCGCCATCTGGGGCGTGGGGGTTGGATCAAAACAAGGCGATCCGTGAGCGTCTCTCTGAGGCATGCGCTGTTCCGACTGCGGCGATTTTTGCGCTGTCCGGTCATTCGGAACCGCTTCGGAAAAATAATTGAAAAATCTTCTGAGATCGCGTGCGCTCATAACCAATCGGTAAGGTCTGGGCCTTTATGGAGCAGGTGCTGACGCGTTTTAGTCAGTTTGCGCCCCGGATCTTGTATTGCGTCCCGGGGCGTTTGTTTTTCAGCCAACAGTCAGTGTTACACGCAATCTACAAGGCTTGCGGTTCGCTCACTTTGCCTTGCGAAAAGCTCTCGCCAGCGGGTGGCGTATTTCCCATCTGGCGACCTGTTTGTGACCGGGTACGAGACCGTTCCAGGCGATGGCAAGCCCCTTGGCATCTTTGAGAATATAGAGCATCGGTATTTCCTCGAACTTTCTTGTGGACCGTTGTCTGGCGATGTGTCCAACAGCTGTTTTGACGGCACATAAACACCAATGCGGTCCAGCACCACGACGTCGCCCGTCATGTTCTGTCGCAAAAAGACAATTCGTTGCAGTATGGTTGCGGCGAGCTGTTTCCATGTCGCAAACCCATCGCGACACTTGAATGAATTGGGGCAAAACTCTGTCAAATCCGGGGCTTTTCCGGGTGTCGTAAAGGGAACAATAGGGTGGTGACGAAGGCGATCATGCTGCAGGGAACCGGCTCGGATGTCGGAAAGACGATATTGGTCGCCGGCCTTTGCCGTCTGGCGCGCAATCGTGGTTTGAAGGTTGCCCCATTCAAGCCGCAGAATATGTCCAACAATGCGGCGGTGGCGGATGATGGAGGTGAAATCGGTCGCGCCCAATGGCTTCAGGCGATGGCGGCCCGCATTCCGTCATCTGTGCACATGAACCCCGTATTGCTGAAGCCACAGAGCGAGACGGGCAGTCAGGTTATCGTTCAGGGCAAGGTCTTTGGGCAGGCAAAGGGCCGCGACTATCAAAGGCTCAAGCCTCAATTGATGGAGGCAGTGCTCGACAGTTTTTCCCGCGTACAGGCCAGCAGTGATCTGGTGATCGTTGAGGGGGCTGGATCACCGGCGGAAATCAATCTCAGAGCCGGCGACATCGCCAATATGGGATTTGCGACACGGACCGATGTTCCCGTTGTTCTTGTCGGCGATATCGACCGGGGAGGGGTGATAGCATCGCTTGTCGGCACGCATACCATTCTGGATGACACCGACCGCAGACAGATCATCGGCTACATCATCAACAAGTTCCGCGGTGACATTTCGCTCTTTGATGAGGGCATCAAGGCGATCGAGCGCTTTACTGGCTGGCCGTGCTTCGGGGTCGTGCCATGGCTCAAGGCGGCAGGACGCCTGCCGGCCGAAGACAGTGTCGTGCTGGAGCGTCTTGTCAAGGGTGGGAGCGGTGCGCTGAAAGTGGTCGTGCCGATCCTGTCGCGCATTGCGAACTTCGATGACCTTGATCCGCTGGCCGCAGAGGAGGAGGTGGACCTCACTTTTCTTCGGGAGGGCGATCTCTTTCCAAGCGACGCAGCGCTCGTCATTCTGCCGGGATCGAAATCGACCATTGGCGACCTTCAGGAATTGAAGCGGCGCGGACTTGATCGGGACATCAAAGCCCATGTCCGACGGGGTGGGCGTGTCATCGGTATCTGTGGCGGGTATCAGATGCTCGGTCGGAGCGTGTCTGATCCGCTTGGGCTGGAAGGCGGCGAGAGATCCGTCGAGGGGCTTGGTCTGCTGGATGTTGAAACCGAAATGGCACCGGAAAAGACGGTGCGCAATACGGTGGCACGGTCGCTGCAATATGATGTTGGACTCAGCGGCTATGAAATCCACCTCGGCATTACGAGGGGTCCCGATTGCAGCCGGCCTTCGGTGGAAGTCGATGGTCGCGGCGATGGAGCAATCTCAGCCGATGGACGCGTGATGGGGACCTATCTCCACGGATTGTTCGGCAGTGATGCCTATCGCGCAAACCTCCTGGAGAGCTTCGGCATCAAGAGTGGGGGGCAGAATTACCGGCAGACGGTCGACAGGGCCCTGGATGATCTGGCTGCAGAGCTGGAAAGCCGGCTTTCGCCGACCTTTCTCGACCAGTTCCTCAGGTGATGGCCCTTGCAGCCGGCTCCTGGCTTCATCTATCCAGCAGGCTTTTTCCCTGTTCGCCTATATCGAGGAAAAGTGCGGTCATCAGCCGTATGCCTTCTTCGGCGATGGAAAGCAGTGCGTGTTCATTCGGGCCGTGCTGGCCGCATTCGGCATGGGAATGGGGTATCCAGATCGTTGGTACACCGAGGATATCGGTGAAGACATCATTCGGCAGGGAGCCGGCAAGGTTGGGCAGGAGATGCGGTTGCTTGCCGGTGCTGCGGACAATTGATTGTTGCACGAAGCGAACCCATGGGTGGTCTGGCGAAAAGCGCGTTGCAGGAAACGCCTGGGTCGGGGAGGGACGGATGTCGACCATGCCGAAACCGGCGGCGTCGAGATGCCGGCGCAAAGACGGCAGAATGTCATCCATATCCGTGCCGACCACGAAGCGCAGCTGGCAGGTGGCTCGTGCTTCGGCAGAAATTGCATTCTGGGGCGCCGCGATATTGCCTGCTGAGATGGCAAGGACGGTCATGGCATTCCAGCCGAACACCCGCTCTGACGGCGTCAGATCCTTTTCACCCCAATCGCGGTCGTGGCGTCGTTCCGGCAAATCGGCGAGGGCGGCCTGTATGTCAGGGGTCAGACTGTTTGGGCGCCATTCGGGGATCAAAAGCGAGCCGCGACGGTCGACGATTGCCGCAATCGCGTGGGATAGAATGATTACGGGATCGGCGAGCAGCCCGCCGAAATTGCCCGAATGGTGATCGCCATCCCGAAGCCGGACCACGAGGTCGAACGAGAGGCCACCGCGCGAGCCCATGAACATGGTTGGTGTACGTGCCTCGAGGCGCGGGCCGTCGGAGGCGATGAGGACATCCGCCGATAGCAGGGCCTTGTTGGTTTCAAAAAATTCCCGCAAGCCCAGAGAGCCCGTCTCCTCTCCCATCTCGATGACGATCTTGACGTTGAAGCCGAGATGCCCGCGGGTCTGGACGATCTTTTCAAGGGCCTTGATGTTGATGAGATGCTGGATCTTGTTGTCTGCCGTGCCACGACCGTAAAGCCGATCGCCCTCGCTGGCCAGCTTGAAGGGTTCGAGCCCTTCTCGCCAACGCTGTGCTTCACCGTTGCAGACATCCCCATGTCCATAGATCAGGACCGTCGGATGGGACGCGTCCTCGATTCGCCTTGCCACGAGTATCGGAGCGCCTTGCGGAAGGGGGTTTTCAAAGATTTCGCAAACGAAGCCAATGCCGTTGAGGATCGGGGCAATATCATCTTCAAGATAGGCGCGCAGTGTTTCCGGTCTTCCCTCGGATTGACTGACCGATGGTCGGGCAATCAGTTTCGAGAGGTCATCGAACAGCCCGCCTTGCGCAACATATCCACGGGCGCTCTCCAGTATCTCTTGTCTCAGCATGGATGTCTGCCACTCCGCAGCGCTTGCAATTTTCACACGCAGACCAATTGCCGCTTCCTGCGTCCGGATTACAAGAGGAATCAGGTTGTGCGGCTGGATGGGGTGGCAGTCCCGATGATCGCCCCCGTACCGAGCGAGTTGTCGGCAACCTTCAACAGCAGGATGCTGAGCACGGATGCAATGAGGATGACGAAGATTGTTCTCACCGGGACCCCGCTTTCTTGTGAAGCGAGCGTCAACAATGACAAAGACCTGTGCCGGTTGCGCTAATCAAATCCGTAAAATTCAACCGACTGCCTGTTTTTCCTTGTGAAGCCGCCTGGGCCGGGGCGTTTCGGTCGACGGCTGCAGGAACCTTTGCCTTGACGGATGGTTGCGTTCAGTCGGCAACAGGGAGGCTTCCATGCGCAACAAGATGGCGATCATCACATTCAGCCTGGCAATCGGCATCTCAGTTCTGGCGGGCCTGTTGTTCTTCGTGACGCGCATTCCTGACACGACCCTGTCGGAGCCTGTCGAGCGACCCTACAACCGCACGAGCGAACAGCCACCGAGCGCTGTTCCGGATGAAACCAGTCACCCCGATCTTGTCGACGAAGAGAGTTTGGATAATCCACGCAGCGACCCCGGCGGAGAGGCGCGGTGAACCCTGCTTGAATGATGAGATGTTCCGCAACGAGTCATCGATGCCGCGCAACCATTTCTGATTCATTAGACTTCCCGGCTGCCATTCCGCATGCCGGCACAGTCAGCCACAGCCATGACGGCTTCGCATCCGGATCAGTTGCCAGTTCTTGCAGGTGATTTGGTATGGCAATTCTCAGGAATGGCAAGGAGGAAGCGACTGGCATTGCGCCTTCTCCATTCTCAGACCAATTCAACATATTGATCCATTAGGAAAGTCCGCACGGCAGCATCTTCGGCAAGGTCAATCGCGCGTCGCAAGCTGTCTTTTTGCCGGACCGTGTCTCCGGCGAGTGCTGCCACGCGGGCACGCGCCACCCACCAAGGCTGATGGGTCGCGACGCGATCAGGAGGTAGCGCGTCAAGTGCGTCCGCCGCAGCCTGCGTGTCGCCCGCCTCTGCCCATATGACAGCTCGACCGATCTGTGCACCAAGGCTGCCTGTCTGGGCGACCAGCATATCGTAGAGCAAGCGTAACGCTTCAAGGTTGAGCCGGCCCGTGATCGGGCGCTGGATATGCACTGACTGGATCGCCGCCTCGCACTGGAATCGGCCGAAGCGCCCCGCCTGCGCTGCACGAGCGAGCAAGCTCTCAGCCTCGATTACCATGTCGCGGTCCCAGAGCCGAGCATCCTGGGCATCAAGCGGCACGAACCGTCCATACGCGTCGCGCCGCGCTGACCGGCGCGCGGCACAGTATAGCATCAGCGCCAGGAGCCCCTTCGGCTCGGGCTCGTTTGGCATCTCCTGCACGATCAGTCGCGCAAGCCAGATCGCCTCGCCGGTCAGCGCTGCGGGGTCGTCGGTGGTGTCAAGCCCGTCCCAGCCCGCGCCGAAGGCGGCGTAGATCGCGTCGAGCACCGCATCGATCCGGGGCGCAATTTCTCCTGCCTCGGGCAGAGAGAAGGCGAGGCCCGAGTCCCGGATGCGGGCCTTGGCCCGGACCAGCCGCTGGGACATGGTTGCCGCAGGCACGATGAAAAGGCGCGCGATCCGCGCTGCGTCGATCCCGAGCACGGTCTGCAGGATGAGTGGCGTGCGCGCGGCAGTGTCAATCGCGGGGTGGGCGCAGACAAACATTAAACGAAGCCGTTCGTCGGAGAGGGGCATTTGCTGCGCCACCGTCTCCGCCTTTTCTTCGATCCGCCGCAGGATCTCCGGTTCGGCATTGCGCCGAACGCGCGTATTCCTTGCCACGTTCTTGCGCGTGTTCCGTGCCGCGGTGACCAGCCAACCTTCGGGGTTTGAGGGCACACCCTGCTCGGGCCACACTCGCAGTGCCGTCGCCAAGGCGTCTGAAAGGGCGTCCTCAGCTGAAGCGATGTCCCGATCACGCAGGGCGAGGATCGCGACGAGCTTGCCATAGCTTTCCCGGGCGACGCGTTCGGCCGCCCGGGTTATGTCGGGATTGCGTTCAGCCCCGCTCACGCCGGCGGCGTCGGCCCGGGGGCGGGCATCTTGAGGATCGGTCGCACCTCGACTGACGCGGTCCGGGCTGATGGGGCTCGCTCGGCCCAGTCCAAAGCAGCATCCAGATCGGGTACCTCGATCACGAAGTACCCGCCGAGCTGCTCTTTGGTGTCCGCGAACGGGCCGTCCTCAACCACGCGCTTGCCGTCCCTTACCCTGAGCGTCGTGGCGGCGTGCGGCCCCTGGAGACCGTCGCCTTTCACGATGACACCGGCCTGCGCCATGGCACCGATGAATGCGGTCCACCCGCCCCAATAGGTCTGGGCGTGCTCAGGATGATTGCGCTGCGCGAAATCCTCTGCTGTTTCATTCAGAATGAGCATGAATTGCATTTCTTTATCTCCTTGGGATGTAGATATCACATTTCCTGAACGGTCGATCAGACTTTGGCGGCCGGGTGCCGGCTGAAGGCGAACAGCGCTGCCGCGATGGCCACGACAATCGTGAGGATTATGACCTGCGAAGCACCAAATGCGCCGAAAACGCCATGAAGAGCATCGCCGATCCAGAGCGCAACATAGGCGACCAGAGAAGCCAGAAGGACTGGCTTGGCCACGGTGCTCCGAAGCAGTAGCAGGGTGCTGCCGGCCAGACCGGCGAAAACGCCCACGGCGAATGCCACTGTCATCCAGGTGGGATAACCTGTCATCACGGAGGCCTGATCGGGGGTGAGACCTGAGGCGATCAGGCTCGCTTCGGTCGCGGTAACGGAGCCGACGAACTGGACAACGCCGAAGACGTTCCAGGCGATGCCGCCGAGGGCAGCCGGGGTGAGCCAGTGCGACGCGCTGAAGCTTGAAAACGGATGGGAACGAGCTGTCATGGGGAGTCTCCTTTCGAGATCACGAAGCCGCCGGGTTGGCGTCTTCTGATGCTTTGACACCCGAAGGACAGCGATTTCGACACGTGCCTGCATTTCTTTGAGAGAATGTTTGACGCTGGTCGCAAACGGTGGCGGAGAGGGGGCCGGCCGAGGCGGAACCTTCGCTGAGCCCTCCTTTGCTAGCGAACTCTCTCGCCCGATGCAGCCGCGCGAAGATGGGCCAGAGCGGTTTCGATATCATCTTCCGAAGCTATATCCAGAAGCAGCTTGAACCGATCGCTTCCGCCAAGACGCGGCGCCTCCGGCAGTGGAGCCAGGTCCTTGTCCTGCGCGACCAATCCCAAGCAAAGGAGCGTCGCCGAGGATCTGGGCCGCGCGGCCACGGCGAACTGGATCGGCGTGCCGAGGCCTACATAGTTCTTGCGCGGCATGATCTGCAGGTTTGGCACATCTGCCGCGAGAGCGGAAACTATTTCCAGGAACAGGACGCCTGCGCATTCGCCTAGAACAGCAACGACTGGATCTCCTTCGGGGTCGGCCCGTCCTCGGTCTTTCCATTTGCGCACGATGATCTGCGCCGTGACCTGCCCCAGGCCGTGCTCGACTTTCAGCCATGCCACGGCGGCTGCGGGCTTGGCAAATGGCGGCGCGTTTTCCAGAAGTCCAATCCAGCGATTGATATCCTTGCCTGTCCTAGCTGCAAGGTTCGCAATGACGGCGGCATCCATTTCCGCAGGTGTCAGCGCCATGATATACCCCTATGGCGGTTTCTGCATCGAAAGGTGTCGAGGCAGTTTCCTGGCCAGCAGATCCTTCCACCCGAAGCCAAGTGCGATGCGCGGTATAACATTTGAAAGACCGGCGAAGCCCGTGTGACGCAAGGTGAGCCGGGTACCTGTACTCGTCTCCGCCAGTTCGAAAGCCACCCGCGTGTCGAGGGGACCGCCCTTCCAGCTGATGACGAGCCGCTCCGGCGGCACCAGTTCGAGCACTTCACAATGCACTATGCCGTCGAAACCGGGGGCAGGTTTCGTCCGGAAGGTGAATCGATGCCCAATCTCTGGCCGGAAGTCATTCGGCATGAGCCAGGCGCCGAGCTGCGCACTATCGGTCAGGGCCTGCCAAATCATCTCGCGCGGGAAGCTCAGATTGCGGGTGATCTCGACGTCTTTCATCGCGCACAGTCCTCAGTTCTTCATCCGCGAAAGATGGTCTTCGAGCGCGTCGAGACGCTTGCCCCAGAACGCCTCGTACTTCGTGATCCAATCCGCGACGGTTCGCAGTTCTGCGGCGCGGACATTATAGAAAGTGCTCCTGCCTTCCGAGCGCGCGTCGACAAGACCCGCGAGGCGCAGCACCTGCATGTGTTGGGAAACGGACGGTTGGGCGATGCCCAGTTCGTCGGCCAGGAAACCGACCGTGCGCTCTTCAATCAACATCAGATCCAGCATTTTGCGGCGGTTCGGGTCGGCAATGGCCCGAAATGGATCCTGGTTCGGTGATACGTGCGACATGGGACCTGCAGCGTTGTTGTTGTATGCTTAATATAGGCAATTGCCTATTTGGTCAATCACAGCGATGGGTCTCTCTGGCCGCATCGATGTCAGAGGAGACTTGTCTGGCGGGGCGGACCCCGCACACGAGTTAATGAGGGAGGAGAGCTGAGGCGTTGCGCGAGAGGCTACAGGTCAGCCAAAGGGATGCGCAGGAAAAAGCGCAATCTCGATTAGGGTCGGACAGACTGAAAGAAGTCGATGACGGGATTTGGTTCGTCAGCTTCTTGCGCTATGGTCTTGGATAGATCGACCTAGAACAGAGAACATTGCAGACCATCGACAAGCCTCGTCGCGCTCGAGGTTGTTACCTATGTCTTAGGTACAAGATGTGACCCATGTCTCCGGGCCGGACAATCTGAGTAGTGGCGGATCAGCCGAAGCTGGATGCGAACATTCTCCTCGTTTGTGCAGGCGCCGGATCGTACGCACGAGAAGCAGCATGAAAAAAAGATCTGCAACTCTGTCGAAATCGCTCCCCCTCGCACGTCATTGCAGTGAGAGAGCGCCTGTCGCGCTTCTCTGGCACGCAAGGAGCAACACAATGTGCAAGACACTCAGTATCGCAATGGCGACCGCCTTGTTTGCCGGCTCAGCCGGTATTGCAGTGGCGCAGGAAGGTTTCGGAGGACGTGATCAACTCGAGCGCCTGTCCGGCGTCTATGCCAGTTCGGCTCCCGAGCAATGGTATGGCGGCTTCGGCACTCGCCGTTTCTCGTTCGATCGTGGCAAATGGAGCCTCGAGTTTACGCATGCGCTCGATGCAAGCATGCAGAACCGGACCTTCCAGTTCCGCACGGAAGGACCTTACCAGATCGGCGCGGCGTCAAGCGCGGTCCCCGGTGCGTTCGATGCGATCTTTTTCGAAGACGTGAAATATGTCACTCTCTTGACGGGCGACGTCAATATCATCAACGCCTTCGGATTCGCCGGTTGCGGCCTCAAGGTCAATGTCGAGGTCGATATCTCGAAGACAGGATGCGCTGGCTGGAAGCCGGTTGCCGAGTGCCGCGAAGATCATGATCTGCTGGCGATCAGCGCGGCAGGGCTTCAGTTCGGCGTGCGGCCGCGCGACAACAACATGTGCTCGGCCGATCGGCGCCCGACGGCGCTGCTTCAGCCCGTCATCCGGCAGTGAAGGAGGCAATGATGCAGTTCGCTATCTTCAACTATGTCCAGCCGCGCGATTTCGCCGACAAGCGTCCGGAAAATGATCCCGACGGGCCCGCCTGGGGCGCTTACACGAAGGCGCTGATCGAGGCCGGTGTGATGGTGAGCGGGGCGGCGCTGAAGCCCTCGCACACGGCTACCACGCTGCGCATCGCCGACGGGCGTCGGGATCTCCATGACGGCCCGTACGCAGAGACAAAAGAACAGCTTGGCGGCTTCTACATCATCGATGTTCCTGATGTCGATGCAGCGCTCGCATGGGCCGCGCGCAACCCGGCCGCTTCCACCGGCGCCGTCGAGGTCCGCCCGATCATGCAAGGGTGATGAATGAGCCATGAAGCGGCCAGCAAGGCGGCGGAACGGATCGCCCGTCTAAGCTACGGGAAGCTCGTCGCCATGCTGGCCGTTCGCTCCAGGGATATCGCTGGCGCGGAAGATGCCCTCGGAGAGGCGCTGCTCCGCGCCATCACAGATTGGTCGCGCTTCGGCGTGCCCGCCAATCCCGAAGCTTGGCTGGTCACGGTCGCCCGCCGAATCGATGCTGACCGATGGCGTCGGGCGGTGGCGGCTGCGGATGGCGCAGCGCGATGGCTCCTTCTGGAAGACGAGCGGCTGGCGACGGAGGATTTCGAAATTCCGGACGATCGGCTCCGGCTGATGCTGGTCTGCGCGCATCCGGCCCTTGATCCTCATCTGCATACACCGCTGATGTTGCAGGCCGTGCTGGGGATCGACGCCCGGCGGATCGCGTCTGCATTTCTTGTTTCGCCGGCGACCATGGGGCAGCGCCTGTCCCGCGCCAAAGCCAGGATTGCTGAAGCAGGCATCCGGTTCGAACTTCCAGACCGTTCGGACCTGCCAAGAAGAAGTGACGCGGTACTCGCGGCGATCTATGCGGCCTATTCGCTCGGCTGGGAGCTGGCTTTCATTGACGCCGCGCGCAGCCTTGATCTCGTCAAAGAAGCGATCTGGCTGGCCAGGCTGCTCATTGAGCTTGAGCCTGGGAATTCAGAGGCCCACGCCCTGCTCGCGCTTGTCATGTTCGCTGAAGCGCGGCGCGCGGCGCGGCGCGATCCGTCGACCGGCGGGTTCGTGCCGCTCTCTGAACAGGACACGAGCTTTTGGGACCTCGCAATGATCGCGGAAGCCGAACATGCGCTTCGCGTCGCCGGGGAACTCGGAACGAGCGGCCGCTTTGGTTTTGAGGCCGCCATTCAGGCGGTGCATTCCGCTCGTCGGCTGACTGGCACCACGAATTGGATCGCCATCGAGCATCTCTATCGTGGGCTTCTGCTGGTATCGCCGACGATCGGCGCGCATATCGGTCATGCGGTTTCGCTCGCGGAGGTCGGTAGTGCCGTGTCCGCACTGGCGCATCTCGACGCGCTCCCTGAAGAGCTCACCTCCAGGCATCAGCCGTACTGGGTTGCGCGAGCGCACCTGCTGGCTATAGCTGGCGACATCGGCGGTGCGACGCAAGCCTACGAAAAGGCGATCGGCCTCACCGAAGATGTCGCTTCCCGTCGATTTCTCATGGCCCGAAAAGCACAATCTGAGGACCTTACAAGTCGAAACGACCAGATCTCTGCGCATCCCATCGCTGTTGTGCGAAAATCCGAGTAGTGGCGCACCGAATGAAACTTGACGCGAAAGTTCTGTTCAGGTTTCCGCGCAAGTAACCGAAATCAACCGTCAGAAAGCGAGCGGTCGAACGACAGCCGGCGCTGCATAAGAATTGTGGAATTATGCTCGACGACCCATTGTTCCATGGTCCGCGCAAGATCGCTGAGGGACCGCCTTAGATTTGTCAGCCGGTACTCGACGCGGGGCGGCACTTCTGGATGGCTGATCCGCTCAATGAAGCCATCCCGCTCCAGGGCGCGGAGAGTCTGCGTCAGCATTTTCTGCGAGATGCCCCCTACCTGCCGCATCGGGGCGCCGGTCCACACCGGGCCTTATTGCAGGGAGCAACGAATCATAATCGCCCACTTGCTGCCGATCAGGTCGAGCATTTCGCGGGATGGACAATTCATGTCGTAGGGATTGGCTGGGAGAAACGCCATCAAATGTTACTAAAAGGTGCGTACTTTTTCAATGGAAATTCTTGAGCTATCTTGACTGCCACAGCAGCCCGGACATCGAGTAAACCACTATGCCCAGCCCGAACCGTGTCTGATTCTACGCCGAGTACCAGAACTCCGCGCCGTTCACCGAAGCCGTCTGGAAGGAGGCGAACACCATGATGCACTCCGTCCCAGGCTTGATCAGCAAGACTTGGCTGAGCGGGATCGATACGCATTCCGTAGGCGGGTTCTACGCCTTTGACAGCCTCAAGAACGCTCGTGCCTACGCCACCGGCATGCTTTCCGATTTTGCCAAGGGCTCGAACGCGAGCCTTACCGTCAAGTTGTTCGACGGCGACGTGGTGGCGGAGGCGAGCCGCGGCATGAACTCGCCATTCTACTCCGTCTAGAATGGCATCCCAAACAACGAGTGTCGAACGAAGTATTGAGGTTGAGAATGACCACTATCCGAAATGAACGACTACTCAAGACCGCAATGATCGCCTTTGGCATCGTGTTTTGCTTTGTGTATCCGCTGGCGCTGGTTTGGCCATCTGGCTGGATGTGGCACGGTGGTCACGGCGCCTACTACTTCGTCATGATCTGCGGCATCTATGCGACGCTCGGGGTCTTCCTGATCCTCGCGTCCCGCAACCCAGGAGCCCACACGAGCCTGATCTCATTCACGATCTGGTCGAGCGTTGTCCATGCGCTGATCATGGCCGTCCAGGTTTTCCATGACGGACAAAACGAATGGGGTCATCTGCTTGGCGATGTCCCCGCGCTCCTCCTGGTGGCCGCAGTCCTGGGATACCTCATGCCTGCGGCTGTCAAGCCGGCAACCTGAACCCTTGAGGACAACGATGCAGAGTCAGCCCGCCATCAGCCGGTTTCCGATCCCCGACATCGCCGACATGCCGGACGACATCCGCGCCCGCATCCTCGCGGTTCAGGAAAAGTCCGGCTTCGTACCGAACGTCTTTCTCGTGCTCGCGCACAGGCCGGATGAGTTCAGGGCCTTCTTCGCCTATCACGACGCGCTGATGGACAAGCCCGGCAACCTAAGCAAAGCCGAGCGCGAAATGATCGTCGTTGCCACCAGCAACCTGAACCAGTGTCAGTACTGCGTGGTGGCGCATGGCGCGATCCTCCGCATCAGGGCCAAGGACCCGCTCATCGCCGACCAAGTCGCGGTCAACTACCGCAAGGCGGACATCACCGATCGTCAGAAGGCGATGATCGCTTTCGGCATCAAGGTCTCGACAGAAGCCCACAAGGTGGGAGAAGAGGATTTCGAGGCGCTCAAGGCGCATGGCTTCGACGAAGAGGATGCCTGGGATATCGCTGCCATCGCCGCGTTCTTCGGCTTGTCCAACCGTCTCGCCAACGTGACGAACATGCGCCCGAACTCCGAGTTTTATGCGCTCGGACGAAATACCTGACACGCGATACCGGCAATAGGGCGTCAACGCACGGCTATACCCCCTCTCACAGAGGACGAGGCAGTCTCGATTCGCCCTGCTGCGCAAATTGCCGTATCGACGAGAAAAACTGAGTAGTGGCGGATGGGGTGGGATTCGAACCCACGGTACGGTCTCCCGCACGCCGGTTTTCAAGACCGGTTCCTTAAACCACTCGGACACCCATCCATCTCGCGCCTTATGCGCAAAGCCGCAGCAGTTTGCAAGGGTGATTGGTCGCTTTCAGCCAACGTTCTTCGAACACTTCGCTTGATCGGAGGTGACCATGCCACGAGGCTTGGCACAAAAAGCTTGCAAGTTGAAAAAAGTTGTGAAATTTCCAACTTTAGCCATTTTGTAATAGATGGATGAGTAACGAGGGTCGAATCTGTCATGGGAACACAGCTTCGCAATATAATTCCTTGAGCCAAGTGGGACGCATGACGGCATATCCGGGTGGAAAGCTTAGTAATGGCGCCAGGTGGCTTGGCATATTTGCAGTCTGTGCGTTGATGTCTTCCTGTGCCACGACGAAGGAAAACGAAAACGCCAAGGCTCGGACCGGCAAAGATGCTCAGCAGGCCGAATCGCAAACCTTGATTCCCGTGCTGCAGGCCAGTGCAGATATTCCGAAGGGCGGCGGTCGCGAGATGGTTGGCCGCCCCTATACGATCAAAGGGAAACGCTTTGTTCCACATGTGAACCCAAGCTATGACAGGGTGGGGCTCGCTTCATGGTATGGTCGCGATTTTCATGGTCGCAAGACCGCGAATGGTGAAGTGTTTGATAAATATCACCTTTCCGCCGCGCATCCGACCTTGCCTCTGCCGAGCTATGCACGCGTGACAAATGTCGAGAACGGAAGCTCGGTCATTGTCCGAATCAATGACCGTGGTCCCTTCCATGGAAACCGGATCATCGATCTTTCCAAACGGACTGCCGAAGTTCTGGACATGAAGCATAGTGGTACCGCCAAGGTCCGCGTGCAATATGTCGGCCCGGCCCCGCTCGATGGCCAAGACATGCCTTTCCTTGTTGCATCGTTCCAAGATGCCGAGGGGCAGAATCCATTCATGCTCCCTGAAGGGACCATTGCCTCGGGTGTGATGACAGCCTCGCTTGACCCCGAATCTGCCAAGCCATCGGACAACTCCCTTGTCGGCATCCAAACGGCACTGGTTCGGCCGGTGTCTGATTCTGGCGGCGGCGTTCAAGCCTCCGCTGCGGCCACGCCGGCATCTGAAGCGATTTTCGACATCATGATCGAACTGCCGGAGACGGGCCCATTCCCCGGAATGCGTCCATTCGGGCTCGCTGACAACGAGCAGCCCCTGACCACGCTTGTCTCTGCCTATGACGGTCAGGCTTCGGATTCGTCTTCGCTTGTGTTTGATGCCATATTGGTGCGCAATGAAGACTTGACCGAGACCTCGATTCTTGCTGCCGTGGCTGAAGGCAGGATCAGGCTCGGAAGCAGACCTTGACCGATTGAGGTCAGGCAAAGATCCCGCTGCCAGAACGAGAGCAATGCGCGCATTTCTGTCCGTTATCCTTTTTCTGCTCTCCAGTGTTCTGACGCTTTCGCTTGCCCATGCGCAGCAGGACGGATCAACCGGTTTCGAGACGAAAGCCGCTCAGGTATTGCTGGTTGAAGCGTCTACGGGAACGGTCTTGCTGTCGAAGGGCGAGACCGACACGCTTGTTCCTGGCTCCATCGCCAAACTGATGACACTCGAAATCGCATTCGATGCGGTAGCCCGAGGCGAAATCGCCCTGACGACGACCTATCCGGTTTCTGAATTTGCGTGGCGCACGGGCGGTGCACCCTCGCGCACTGCAACCATGTTTGCTGCCCTTAAATCCGAAGTGCCGGTGATGGATCTCATTCGCGGCATTGCCATCCAAACCGCAAATGACGGGTGTCTGATTCTGGCGGAGGGAATGGCTGGAAGCGAAGCAGCCTTTGTCGAGCGGATGAACAAGCGTGCGACGGAACTCGGCATGACGGGAACCCGTTTTGGCAATGCCACCGGCTTGCCCCATCCGGACAACCGAACCACGCTTGCTGATATGGTGCTTCTGGCGCGTCACATGGAGGCGACCTATCCCGCGCTTTACGATGTCTTCAAGCAGCCCGATTTCGAATGGAATGAGATCTTCCAGCGCAACCGGAACCCGCTGTTGAGCATGGGGGCCGATGGGTTGGCGACCGGCTTTTCCGAAGAGAATGGCTTTTCCATCATCGCATCCATCGAACGCGACGGACGACGGCTGTTTCTGGGAATGAGCGGACTGGGCAGTGACAAGGAGCGCGCTGATGAGGCGAGCCGTGTTCTCGAATGGGGGCTCAGCGCCTTCGAGATGCGGAGGCTTTTTGCCGCTGGCGAGGTCATCGGTGAGGCCAGTGTTTATGGCGGCGCGCAGGGGCGTGTGCCGTTGATTGCCAAGGCGGATATCTCGGTGCTTGTCGCCATCCGAAATCCGGATCGGCTCCAGGCAAGAGTGGTCTATGATTGGCCGCTGCGGGCGCCTGTTGCCATTGATCAGCCAATCGGACGGCTCACAGTGACGGCAGAGGACCGGCAGCTGCTTTCGGTTCCGTTGAAGAGTGCCGCCGCTGTCGAGGTGGGGACGCTCCGACAACGCGCGACGGATGCATTGATTGAAGCCCTGTTTTTCTGGCTTTGACGGGAAACCTGTCTTGATGTCGAGCGGTGTCCGGTTTTCGGTTCCGCTGAACCTCTATCTGCGCTAGAGCGTTAAGAGTGAGAAGAGGCAAGGACAGACGTGCAGGGTGAGGGTTTGCAGACCAACGGTGGATTGTTCGTGAGTTTTGAAGGCGGGGAGGGGGCCGGGAAGTCGACCCAAATTCGTCTCCTGGCCGAACACTTGCGCGCGCTTGGGCTACCCGTGATTACCACCCGTGAGCCGGGTGGATCGGCAGGTGCAGAAGCCTTGCGCCACGTGCTTCTCTCCGGTGCTGCGGAGCCCTTCGGGATCCGGATGGAAGCGCTGCTCTTTGCCGCCGCCCGCGCCGACCACATTGATTGCGTTATCGCTCCGGCGCTGGCAGAGGGCAAGGTCGTGCTATGCGACCGCTTCGTCGATTCGTCTCGCGTCTATCAAGGCGTGACCGGCAATCTGGAGCCGGATCTCATGGCGGCGCTCGAACGCGTGTCAGTGAGAAATTTCATGCCGGACTTGACCTTCATGCTGGACCTTCCGGCGGTAGAAGGGCTTGCCAGGGCGCGTCGACGCGCGGGGCTCGCCGCCATTCGGGCCGAGAGCCCGGACCGCTTCGAGCGGGAGGAAATCGATGTGCATGAGCAAAGACGGCAGGGGTTTCTGGACATCGCCATGCGAGAGCCGGTCCGTTGCCATATCGTAGATGCGCGCCAGTCGATTGACGAGATCGCACGGGCGATCTCCAGCAAGACCGACACCGTGCTCGGCGCACGCGGTCTTCGCGAACTTGATCGGTTGCCGTCTGCCTCGGCGGCCCTGCAATGAGCGAGTTGCAAACCAGCCTGCTGGAGGGGGCGATTGCGCCGGCCCTGAACCGAAAACTCTTCGGACATGACGAGGCGGAAGCGTTTCTTGCGCGCAGTTATCAGTCGGGGAAGGGGCATCATGCCCTGCTGATAGAGGGGCCGGAAGGTGTCGGGAAAGCGACACTTGCCTTTCGCTTCGCAAATCATGTCCTGCGTCATCCCGATCCGTCGAGTGCACCGCTGACCATCTCGGATCCCGATCCGGATCATCCCGTGACCCGGCAGATCGCCTCCGGGGCTAGCCACAACCTGCTGCATCTTTCGCGTCCCGTTGACGAAAAGAGCGGACGGATCAAGCAGGCGATTACGGTGGATGAAGTCCGCCGAGCGGGTCACTTTTTCAGCCAGACATCGGGTACGGGTAACTGGCGGATTGTCATCATCGATCCCGCCGATGATCTCAACCGCAATGCGGCCAACGCCATCCTGAAGATTCTCGAGGAACCGCCGAAGCGGGCGATGTTCCTCGTGCTTTCCCATGCGCCGGGCAAGCTTTTGCCGACGATCCGGTCACGCTGTCTTCCGCTCAGACTTCATCAGCTTGGAAATGACGCCATGGTCAAGGCGCTATTGCAGCTTGGGCTCTCGGTGCAAGGCGATGCAGGTGAAGGCGTGCTGGGGTTTGCGAAGGGCAGTGTATCGCGGGCGCTCAAGCTGGTGAACTACGGTGGCGCCGACATTCTGGCAGCCTTTGACGAGATGCTGGCTGCTCATGGTTCGGGCCAGCGCCGGATGATGTTCAAGATCGCAGACGCCTTGTCCGCCAAGGACAGCGATGTTGCCTTTGGCTTCTTTGCGGAGCATCTGGGGGATCATCTTGCGGTGCTGGCGCGAAGCCGGGCGATCGAAGGCGATCTGGGGTCGGCAGAGCGTTATGCGCGGCTCACATCGGAAATCAACGAAAAGCTTCGTATTGCCAATGCCTATAATCTCGATCGCAAGCAGACGGTCCTGGAGATCCTTCCGGAGATTGTGCGCTGAGCTGGGTGCGGTACCGTCTCCACGATTGGCGCTGCAGCAAACTTGATGTTTCTTCGCGCAACGGAATGGTCTAGAAGCGGCGGAACCCTATCTCGTCCTGTGGATGTCGTGGCGGTCGCTGCGACCAACATTCGGATTGAAGCCGTGCAACTCTGGCAAAGACAACAATAACCATGAGCGAACCCTTTTACATCACCACCGCAATTTCCTATCCGAATGGCAAGCCCCATATCGGCCATGCCTATGAACTGATTGCGACGGACGCCATGGCACGCTTCCAGCGGCTGGATGGCAAGGATGTGTTCTTCCTCACCGGAACCGATGAGCACGGCCAGAAGATGCAGCAGACGGCACGGGCCGAAGGTATAGAGCCGGCCGATCTTGCAGAGCGGAACTCCAATGAATTCCGTGAGATGGGCAAGCTTCTTAATGCATCGAATGATGACTTCATCCGCACGACCGAAAAGCGCCATCACGAGACGGTGCAGGAAGTCTGGCGGCGGATGGAGAAGAATGGCGACGTCTACAAGGGCGGTTATGCCGGCTGGTATTCGGTGCGCGACGAGGCCTATTACCAGGAAGAGGAAACCGAACTGCGCGCCGATGGCGTGCGGTACGGGCCCCAGGGCACGCCCGTCGAATGGGTGGAAGAGGAAAGTTACTTCTTCAAACTCTCGGCCTATGAAGACAAGCTGCTGAAACTTTACGAGGACCAGCCGGATTTCATCGGTCCGAACGAGCGCCGCAACGAGGTCATTTCCTTCGTCAAGTCGGGTCTCAAGGACCTGTCGATCTCGCGCACCACCTTCGACTGGGGCATCAAGGTGCCCGGCGACGACAAGCATGTGATGTATGTCTGGGTCGATGCCCTGACAAACTACATCACCGCGACGGGTTACGTCGAAGACGAGCACGGTCAGCGCGCCAAGTACTGGCCGGCCGACGTGCATATCATCGGCAAGGACATTATCCGCTTCCACGCCGTCTATTGGCCGGCCTTCCTGATGTCGGCGGGCCTGCCTTTGCCGAAGCGCGTCTATGCCCATGGCTTCCTGCTCAACAAGGGCGAGAAGATGTCGAAATCGCTCGGCAATGTCGTCGACCCGGTCAATCTGGTGAACCATTTCGGCCTCGACCAGGTACGCTATTTCTTCCTGCGCGAAGTCTCCTTCGGCCAGGATGGCAGCTATTCGGAAGAGGGCATCGGCACGCGCATCAACGCCGATCTCGCCAATGGCATTGGCAATCTCGCTTCGCGCTCGCTGTCGATGATCAACAAGAACTGCGAGGGCAGGGTGCCGACACCCGATCCGCTCACCGCAGAAGACGAGGCGATCCTGAAGATCGCCGACGAGGCGATCGACATCTGCCGCGAGGAGATGGGCAAGCAGCAAATCCACAAGGCGGTCGCTGCCATCATCAATATCGTCAACGAGGCCGACCGCTATTTCGCGGCGCAGGCACCGTGGGTCTTGAAGAAGACCGACGAGGCACGCATGGGCACGGTGCTCTATGTGACCGCTGACGTCGTGCGCCAGATCGCGATCCTCTTCCAGCCGATCATGCCGGCATCCTCGGCGAAGATCCTCGATCTCGTGGCCGTGGCCGAAGAAGACCGCGTGTTTGCAAAGCTCGGTGCCGCCGGTCGTCTGACGCCGGGCACGGAGCTGCCAGCGCCGTCGCCGGTCTATCCGCGCTACGTCGCCCCGGAAGCGGCTAAGGCCTGACACGATGCTGATCGATACCCATTGCCATCTGGATTTCGCCGACTTCGACAGCGAGCGTGACGAACTGGTCGCGCGCGCCCATCAGGCGGGCGTCAAACAGATGGTGACGATCTCGACACGTGTTCGCAAGCTAGAAACGCTTTTGGCGCTTACCGAGCGGTATCCGAGCGTCTTCTGCTCTGTTGGTACGCATCCGAACAATGCCGGCGACGAGCTGGATGTGACGGCGAACGAGTTGGTGCGGCTGGCGGAAAGCCACGACAAGATCGTGGCGATCGGCGAGGCCGGGCTTGACTATTTCTACGACACGCAGAAGCCGGAGGACCAGAAGACGGGCCTCATCCGCCATATCGAGGCGGCAAGGCGCACGGGTCTGCCGCTCGTCATTCACAGCCGCAGCGCCGACGAGGACATGGCCGATATCCTGACCGAGGAAAGCGGGAAGGGGGCCTTCCCTTTCATTCTTCATTGCTTTTCGTCGGGCGAGGCTCTGGCCGATACCGGCGTTGCGCTCGGCGGCTATGTTTCCTTCTCCGGCATCGTGACATTTCCGAAATCGGAAGCGCTGCGCGAGATCGCCAAAAGCGTGCCGATGGACCGGCTGCTGGTCGAGACGGATGCGCCGTATCTGGCGCCGAAGCGCTGGCGTGGAAAACGCAACGAGCCGTCCTATGTGGTGAACACGGCGGAGGTTCTGGCGGAGGTGAAGGGCGTGAGCTACGCGGAGATGGCTGAGATCACGACCGAGAATGCCTTTCGTTGCTTTTCCAAGATGCCGAGGCTCGGATGAGTTCATATCGCCGGTTCACGATACTGGGTTGTGCCTCTTCGCCGGGTGTTCCCCGGATCAATGGCGACTGGGGCAATTGTGATCCCAACAATCCGCGAAACCGCCGCACGCGTGCATCTTTCCTGATCGAGCAGATCGGGCCAGACGGCGGCAAGACCGTGGTCGTGGTTGATACCGGACCCGATTTTCGTGAACAGATGATCCGGGCGCAGGTCGAAACAGTCGATGCGACTTTCTTTACGCATGCTCACGCCGATCACGTGCACGGCATTGACGATCTGCGCGGTTATTTCATCACGGCCAAGCGTCCTATTCCGATCTATGCAGAACCCTATACGATGGAGCGGATCGAACAGGGCTTTGGCTACTGTCTGAAGACACCGCCCGGCAGCAGTTATCCACCAATTGTTGAGCCGCGCATTATTCAAGATCTGGATCAGCCGATCCATATCGATGGTGCTGGAGGCGTCATCGAAATCCTGCCGCTGGTACAGCAGCATGGCGACATCATCTCGCTCGGGCTGCGAATTGGCAATGTGGCTTACTGCTGTGACGTCAGCGACTTTCCAGCAAAGACCATCGAGAGACTTTCCGGACTCGATGTGCTGATCATCGATGCCTTGCAATATCGACCGCATCCGAGCCATTTGTCGCTGGACCAGGCTTTGCAATGGATTGAGCGTTGTGGACCGAAGCGCGCTTTCCTGACGCATATGCATACGCCGCTTGACTACGACACGGTCATGGCTCAAACGCCGGCGCATGTCGAACCGGCCTATGATGGCTTGTCATTTGATGTGGCTATCGACAGAACAGGTTGACATATTGGCTTCAAGCCTATGATTTTGTTCGGCTATATGCCACAGAATGCGGCGCACTCATCGGGCGATCTCTTGGGGGGCCAACATCTATTAGTTCCATAATCTATCTTATGTGATTCTCGTATGTAGCCGCAAAGTTGAAGTGTCCTGTTTCTGCAAAGTTGGAATGTCACACTCCCCGGGTCTGAATGACGTCTGGGAGATTGCAGATGGGATTGATAGCGATGAGCGAGCGCGATCTGCAGCGGATCGAGGTTTTGTCGAAGGTTGCCGCCGGTCGGATGACCGTGGTGTCGGCGGCGCATGTGCTTGACCTGAGTGAGCGTCAGGTGCGTCGGCTCTTGCAACGAATGCGGACTGGCGGCGCGGCTTCGATCCGGCATAAGGCGATCGGTCGGCCCTCAAACAATCGGATCAGTGACGCGGTTCGCGATTATGCGATGACGCTGGTCCGCGAATGTTATGCGGATTTCGGTCCGACCTTGGCGACGGAGAAGTTGGCTGAGCGCGATGGCTTGCGGGTGTCACGCGAGACAGTACGCGGTTGGATGTCCGAGGCCGGACTGTGGCTGTCACGCAGGCAGCGCCGGACGTTTCATCAACCGCGACTGCGGCGCGAAGCCTATGGCGAACTGGTGCAGATCGACGGGTCAGAGCACCGCTGGTTCGAGGATCGTGGACCAGCGTGTTCGCTTCTGGTGTTTGTCGACGATGCGACCGGCAGGCTGATGCAGTTGCGCTTTGTGCGTTCCGAAAGTGCCTTCACCTATTTCGAGGCCCTGGAGCTCTATCTCAAGCGTCACGGCGCACCGATTGCCTTTTATTCGGACAAGCATTCGGTGTTTCGGGTGGCGAAGAAGGATGCGAAGGGTGGCCAGGGGATGACGCAGTTCGGGCGTGCGCTTTGCGAGTTAAATATCGAGATTCTTTGTGCAAATTCGAGCCAGGCCAAGGGTCGCGTTGAGCGGATGAACCGGACGCTGCAGGACCGTCTGGTCAAGGAACTCAGGCTGTGCGGCATCGACAGCATGGAGGCCGGCAATGCGTTTCTGCCTGGTTTCATGGAGAACTACAATGCGCGTTTTGCGGTTACCCCTGCCCGTTCAGACGACCTGCACCGACCGCTGAATCTGGCGCCGGATCGGTTGACGGAGATCCTGTGCAAGCGCGAGCAGCGCTATGTCGGATCGCAACTGACGTTCTCGTTCGAGCGCAAGCGGATCATGCTGGAGGAGAGCGAGGTGACGCGCGGTCTGGTGGGTCGTTATGTCGAGACCTACGCCTATGCCGACGGTCGGCTTGATGTTCGTTGGAAGGGTTGTTCCCTGCCTTACACGGTGTTCGAAAAGGACCAGCGGGTGACGCATGCGGCGATCACCGAGAACAAGCGGCTCGGGGATGTTCTGGCCTATATCAAGGAGCGCCAGGAGCAGCAGGACAAGCCGAAGGTGAAGAGCAACAGCGAGAAGATTGGCTATAAGCCGACCGGTCGCAAGCCTGGGAGACGTCTGGACGTCCTGAACGATCCGGCGGTGATTGCACGGCGCCAGAAAACGCTGGCACGGCAGCAGGCTGCAGAATGAGGCGTCTCAAAGCTAAAGGCGAAGAAGTGCGCCCCACCCGCCCCGATCTGATCTTGCAAGCGGGTCTGCCGCTCAGATCGGGGCTGATCGTGGTGCTGTGTGGTGACTGCTGCAGACATTTCTACTTTGCAGCACAGCGGACATTCCAATTCCTCCGCCACATCGTATGTAGCCGGGTGGGTTCAAGGATGAAGTGCGACTTGCCGTTCGTCCGTGGTTGAAGCAGTTCATTGCCGCAAGTTCCCTTATCGAAGCGAGCAGCCTCCAGATCGCCTTGATACAACACCCTTGTACTGAGCCTCCTGGATCTGGCTCAGAAACCTGAGCGCATCTCAACGCCGGCGACTGGAGAAAGGTTCGTGTGGTTCAGCTTCTCAGTCCCGGAGCTTCCTGTCCGGTGCGAGCGACATATTCGGTGTAGCCACCGTCATAGCGATGCACGCCTTCGGGCGTGAGTTCAAGAACGCGGTTTGACAGCGCGCCGAGGAAATGGCGGTCGTGGCTGACGAAGAGCATGGTGCCTTCATAAGCCGACAGCGCCTCGATCAGCATCTGTTTGGTATCGAGATCCAGGTGGTTTGTGGGTTCGTCAAGCACCAGCAGGTTTGGCGGGTCAAACAGCATGATCGCCATCACCAGCCGGGCCTTTTCGCCGCCGGAAAGCACACGGCAGCGCTTGTCGATGTCGTCGCCGGAAAAGCCGAAGCAGCCTGCCAGCGCGCGCAAGGGCGCCTGCCCTGCCCGTGGAAAATTATGCTCCAGCGTCTCGAAGATTGTCATCTCGCCATCAAGGATATCCATGGCATGCTGAGCAAAGTAACCGAGCTTGACGCTGGCTCCGATTGTGACCGCACCGCTGTCCGGCGTTAAGTCACCTGCAACCAGCTTCAACAGTGTGGATTTACCGGCGCCATTGATCCCCATGATGCACCAGCGTTCCTTGCGGCGGATCATGAAATCGAGACCGTCATAAATGACCTTGTCGCCATAGGCCTTGTGCACGCCTTTAAGGCTCACGACATCCTCGCCGGACCGCGGCGCCGGCTGAAACTCGAACGTGACCACTTGACGGCGCTTTGGCGGTTCAACCCGGTCGATCTTGTCGAGCTTTTTCACACGGCTCTGTACCTGGGCCGCATGGGAGGCGCGCGCCTTGAAACGCTCGATGAACTTGATTTCCTTCGCCAGCATGGCCTGCTGACGCTCGAACTGCGCCTGCTGCTGCTTTTCATTCTGGGCGCGCTGGCTTTCGTAAAAGCCATAGTCACCTGTGTATGTGGTGAGCTGGCCCCCATCGATTTCAATGATCTTGTTGACGATACGGTTCATGAATTCGCGGTCATGCGAGGTCATCAGAAGCGCGCCGTCATAGTTCTTAAGGAACTGCTCCAGCCAGATCAGGCTTTCGAGATCAAGGTGGTTGGACGGTTCGTCAAGAAGCATGACGTCCGGCCGCATCAACAAGATGCGGGCCAGTGCCACGCGCATCTTCCAGCCGCCGGACAGCTTTCCCACATCGCCGTCCATCATATGCTCGGTGAATGAAAGCCCTGCGAGCACTTCGCGCGCCCTGCCCTCAAGCGAATAACCGTCGAGCTCTTCGTAACGCGCCTGAACCTCGCCATAGCGTTCGATGATTGCATCCATCCGGTCCATCTGTTCCGGGTCAGACATGGCCGCCTCCAGGTCGCGCAGTTCGGCGGCGACTTCGCTGACGGGACCTGCACCATTCATGACTTCGGCAACGGCGCTGATGCCACCCATTTCGCCGACATCCTGGCTGAAGTAGCCGATCGTCGTGCCCTTCTCGACAGATACCTGCCCTTCGTCCGGGAGTTCCTGACCGATAATCATACGAAACAACGAGGTTTTTCCCGCACCGTTCGGTCCAACCAGGCCGATTTTCTCTCCCTTGTTCAACGCCGCAGAGGCTTCGATGTAGAGCAGTCGGTGGCTGAGCTGTTTTGAAATGTTTTCGATGCGGATCATGGGGTCAGTGCCTGAACGGAATAGTTGCTGCGCTGTGACAGGTTTTGATGTTGGTGACAACCCGGATATCCATTCAAGACACTTCCCGGCGCAGCAGGTTGGAGAAAACCTCCGTTGAGCTGTTCCGTCCGCACTTCACGTTGGCCTTTGGCCAATCAGGGTTTCGTTCGTGCGATCCTGTTTTTTCGGCGGCCAGTTGACGATATAGGGATTTCGATTTACTTGTATGACATGTCAGATGTTTTGGGAGGACATCCGCCTGCGCATACCTTCTAGATTCCCGAGTTTTCGAGGTATTTTGAAGGCATTTTGCGCTTGATGCATGTGACGTGAAGCCTGCCCAGTTTGTCTGATAACTGTGGGTAAATTTATCTGATCATTTTTTGGAGGGGAAAAGTCATGGTGCTTAAACGTAGAAGCCTCGCAGGTCTCATTGCCGGCCTGGCGGTTCTTGGTGCCTCGGCGGTGCCGTCACTGGCGGCAATGGAGCTGAAATGGGCGCATGTCTATGAAACAAGCGAACCGTATCACACAGAGGCTCTCTGGGCCGCGGAAGAGATTGCCAACCGTACCAATGGCGAAATCAAGATATCGGTGTTTCCGGCCTCGCAGCTCGGCAATGAAAACCAGATCAATGAAGGTCTTACGCTGGGAACTGTCGACATCATCTACACAGGTGTTGCCTTTGCCGGCGCAGTGCATAAGCCGATGGCGATCTCGAACGCGCCTTTCATTCTACGCGACTTCGACCACTGGAAAGCCTATCGTGACAGCCAGTTGTTCCAGGATATCGCGGCCGGGTATAATCAGGCCACCGGCTCCAAGATCCATGCCCTAACCTACTACGGTCAGCGTCATCTGACCGCCAATCGCGAAATCACAAAACCGGAAGACATGAAAGGCATGAAGCTGCGCGTCCCGCCAGCGCCGCTGTTTTTGATGTTCACCAAGTCTGTTGGCGCCAATGCGACGCCAATCGCCTTTGCCGAAGTCTATCTTGCCCTGCAGCAAAAGACCGTCGATGGTCAGGAGAACCCTCTACCGACGATCATGGCAAAGAAATTCTACGAAGTGCAGAGCCATATCATGCTGACCGGCCATATCACCGAATCTCTGGTGACCGTGGTGGGTGGTCATGTCATGGCCCAGTTGTCCGACGAGCAGAAGGCGATTTTTGACGAGGTTCTCAAGGAAGCTGCGAGCCGCGCGACCGACCAGATCCGCGAATCGGAGAGCCGTCTGGCGGATGAATTCCGCAAACTCGGCAAGACTGTCGTCGATATCGACCGCAAGCCCTTCATCGAAGCTGCTGTCCCGCTGCACATGGATCCGGAATCCGGCGCAGGCTGGACCCAAGAGCAGTATGACGCCTTGCAAGCGCTCTGAGACGATCACGGTAACCTCCCAGGATCGTCGTGGTGGGCTGCTGCTTCAGGTGTGAGGCGGCAGCCCTTTCTTTTAGACCCCTGCTTGGCAACGGAGTGCAAGCATGAACAGTCAAACTACAAAGGGCAACGGCCAGGCCGAGCCTTATGTCGTCGCCATCCACCTAGAAGAGGAAGCCGAGCCGGAGATCCGGTTTCGGATCGACGATGTCATAGCCTTCACCCTTTTCTGGATTCTCGGATCAGTCACCTTCCTTCAGTTTTTCAGCCGCTATGTGCTCAATGATTCGATTGCATGGACGGAAGAGATCGGTCGCTACCTGTTGATGTGGGTCACCTTTTTCGGGGCAGCTATCGTTTTCCGGCGGCGCACGCATATTGCGGTGGAGGTGCTGGTTGAAATGTTGCCGCCGCGTGCCGCACGTGTGCTCCGCTTTGCTGCCGATGTCATCACGCTTCTCTTTGTCTGCCTGCTGGTCTGGTTCGCCTGGAACCTCACCCAGCGCATGGGCATCCAGCGGATGACGGTCATCGATGTGTCGATGAGTGTTGTCTATGGCGGCATTTTCGTTGGCTGCCTGTTGATGCTGTGGCGTGCTTCGGAAGCTTTCCTGACCAATGCCAGGAGAGGCTGGGCCGCACCGGACAATACCAACCAATTGATCGACTGAGGCAAGCCAATGGGACTTCTGCTAAGTGTTTTCTTCGGCCTGCTGCTCCTCAGTGTGCCGGTTTTTGTCGCCCTCGGTGGCGCTTCGCTCGCCTACACGCATTTCATCGGAAATCTGCCGGATTTCGTTGTGCTGCATCGCATGGCAGGCGGCGTTGACAGCTTCCCCTTGATTGCTGTGCCCTTTTTCATTCTGGCCGGCAATCTCATGAACTCCGCCGGTATCACCAATCGGATCTTTGATTTTGCCACGGCTGCCGTCGGCTGGCTGAAAGGCGGGCTCGGCCATGTGAATGTGACGGCCTCGGTGATTTTTGCCGGAATGTCCGGCGCTGCCGTTGCGGATGCCGGCGGACTTGGCACGATTGAAGTCAAGGCCATGCGCGACAGAGGCTACAACGACCATCTCGCCGTCGGCGTGACGGCCGCCTCGTCGACAATTGGTCCGATTATTCCGCCGTCCCTGCCCATGGTTATCTTTGGCGTGATGGCAAATGTCTCCATCGGCCAACTGTTTGCGGCCGGTTTCATCCCCGGCATGATGATGGCGCTGAGCCTCATGGGCTATATCAGTTGGTATGCCTGGCGCTATAAGATCGGCGCGGATCAGCCATTCATTCTCGGCGTGCTGGGCCGGACCTTCATTCAAGCCATCCCTGCCCTGCTAACACCAATCATCATCATTGGCGGGATCGCCACCGGGGCATTTACCCCGACGGAAGCGGCGATTGCTGCCTGTGCCTGGGCCTTGTTCCTCGGCTTTGTGGTCTACCGAACCTTGTCGATCAAGCGCTTCTACCAGATTTCGATCAACACGATTGAAACCACGGCCTCGGTCCTGATGATCGTTGCCGCCGCATCCCTGTTCGGCTGGGTCTTGACGGTCACCCAGGTGACGGCGCAGTTCACCGCCTTGCTGCTGACCATCACCGATGACCCGATCATGCTTCTGTTGATCATCAACGTGATCATCCTGATCGTGGGCTGCTTCATGGAAACCATTGCCGCCATCTCGATCCTCGTGCCGATCCTGATGCCAGCAGTGGCCGCGGTTGGTATCGATCCTGTTCAGTTCGGTGTCGTGATGGTTCTGAACCTGATGATCGGACTGATCACACCGCCGATCGGCATGGTGCTGTTTGTCCTGTCACGCGTCGCAAACATCTCCATCGAGAAGACGATCAAGGCGACAGCGCCGTTTCTGATCCCGCTTCTCGGTGTGTTGCTGCTGATCACGATCTTCCCGCAACTGACACTCTACCTGCCGGAGCTATGGTATAGATAAAATAGGAGACATGCCCCGCTTGGGTTGATCAACAAGGCTTGTTTGCCGCAGGTCTTCTCAAGCGGGGAAAACGCCCTAAACTCATTTCGTGAAATCGTCACATAACAATGAGCAGCAGAGGGGTGTCATCATGCATACAGTCTTGCGGGTCATTATGTTGTGGTTTGCCGTGTCACTTCTGGCCTTGCCAGCAAAGGCTGAACAGGATGCGGTGCGCGAAGCACAATCGGTCATTTCGCGGCAGATCGAGGCGTTTCTTGCCGATGATGCGACAACCGCCTATTCCTTCGCATCGCCCGAAATCAAGAGCGTCTTCCCGAATGCCGAACGCTTCTTCGACATGGTCAAGAAGAGCTATGCGCCGGTCTTTCGACCTGGCAACTATGCCTTTGGTCGCCATAAGGTAACGCCGGATGGCGAAAGCGCCTATCAGGAAGTGCTGATTTCGGCACCGGACGGCAAGGACTGGGCCGTGTTTTACGAATTGAAACGGCAGCGCAGTGGCACTTTCGCCATCAATGGCGTGCGTATGGTCCGCGAAACCGGAAGTCAGGGGATCTGATGGTGCCTCGCGGGCAGAGCAGCGCGCACCCCGCTTGTCCCCTCATACCGGATCGATATCGCCGCGCTTCCACATTTCGAGTGTTTCTGCCTTGAAGTCCTCGAAGCGGTTCTCGGCGATCGCCTCGCGGATACCCTGCATCAACTCCTGATAATAACAGAGGTTGTTCCAGGAGAGCAGCATGCCGCCCAAGGCTTCGTTGGAGCGCACGAGGTGATGCAGATAGGCGCGCGAATATTCACGGGATGCCGGGCAGTTCGATTGGTCGTCCAGCGGTCGCATGTCTTCGGCATGACGGGCATTGCGTATATTGACCTTGCCGCGACGGGTGAAAGCGAGGCCATGCCTGCCTGAGCGGGTGGGCATGACGCAGTCGAACATGTCGACGCCTTCGGCGACGGATTTCAGGATGTCATCCGGTGTGCCGACACCCATCAGATAGCGCGGCTTGTTGGTCGGCAGAACGGGCAGTGTCACCCCCAGCATTTCCAGCATGACTTGCTGCGGCTCGCCGACTGCCAATCCGCCAACCGCATAGCCCTTGAGATCCAACTGCTTCAGGCCTTCTGCCGAGCGGATTCGAAGGGCTGGTTGGTCGCCGCCCTGAACAATGCCGAACATGGCCTTGCCCGGTTGATTCCCGAAAGCGACGCGGCAACGCTCAGCCCAGCGCAGCGACATTTCCATGGCGCGTTCGATTTCCCGCGGTTCGGCCGGAAGCGCGATACACTCGTCGAGTTGCATCTGGATGTCGGAACCAAGCAGGCCCTGGATTTCGATCGAACGTTCCGGTGACATGTGATGCAAGCTACCGTCCACATGGCTCTTGAAGGTCACACCCTGTTCGTCAAGCTTGCGCAATCCGGACAGCGACATGACCTGAAAGCCGCCGGAATCCGTGAGGATCGGACCTTGCCAGCGGATCAATTCATGCAGGCCACCAAGCCGAGCCACGCGTTCGGCTCCAGGGCGAAGCATCAGGTGATAGGTATTGCCGAGAATGATGTCGGCGCCCCCTTCTTTCACCTGATCAAGATACATGGCCTTGACGGTACCCACGGTGCCGACGGGCATGAAGGCAGGTGTGCGAATTGTTCCGCGCGGCATGGAGACCTCGCCGAGGCGGGCTTTTCCGCTCGTTGCCTTCAGGGTGAACGTGAAGTTTTCAGACATAGGTCAGTCGTCTTTCCGGAAGAGCAGGCTGGAATCGCCGTAGGAGTAGAAGCGGTAGCCGGATTGGATGGCATGATCATAGGCCGCGCGCATGGTCTCAAGGCCGGAAAAGGCCGATACCAGCATGAACAGCGTGGACTTTGGCAGGTGGAAATTGGTCATCAGCATGTCGACAGCCTTGAAGCGATAACCGGGCGTGATGAAAATGCCGGTCGCGCCCGACCATGCAGGGATATGGCCATTATCTTCCGCTGCACTTTCCAGAAGGCGCAAAGACGTCGTTCCGACCGCGATGATGCGGTTGCCACGGGCTCGAACGGCATTGAGTGCCGCAGCCGTCGATGGTGAAATGTACCCGATCTCCTCGTGCATCTTGTGTTCCGTGGTATCGTCCGCCTTGACCGGCAGAAACGTGCCGGCACCCACATGCAGGGTCACGAAATGGCGTTCAATGCCGGCTGCATCCAGCTTTTCGAAGAGCTCGGGGGTGAAATGCAGGCCGGCGGTCGGGGCTGCTACGGCACCTTCTTCCCGGGCATAGATCGTTTGGTAATCCGTGCGGTCCTTCTCGTCTTCCGGTCGCTTGGCAGCGATGTAGGGCGGCAGAGGGATGTGGCCGACGGTGGCGATTGCCTGATCGAGATCGGGTCCGGAGAGGTCGAAGGCGAGCTCGATTTCTCCGGCCTCCCCCTTTTCAGCGACGGTTGCAGCAAGCTGGCCCATGAGGCAGGCGCTCCCCTCTCCAGTCCTCGTCGCAAAATTGATCTTGTCACCGGCCTTTATCCGCTTTCCGGGCTTTGCAAAGGCCTTCCAGCGGCTGGCTCCGACCCGCATGTGAAGCGTGCAGGAAACCGCAATCTCCTCGGCACCCTCCCGGTGACGGACGCCCTCAAGCTGGGCGGGGATGACCTTGGTGTCGTTGAAGACAAGCGCGTCGCCGGCGCGAAGGAGGGATGGCAGGTCGTAGACGTGACGGTCTTCCAGCATCGTTGTACCGTCTGGACGCACGATCAGAAAACGCGCGTGATCGCGCGGGTTTGCCGGTCGAAGGGCAATGTTTTCTTCCGGAAGGTCGAAGTCGAAGAGGTCTACGCGCATGGCTGTCGTCACATGGAGAAAGAGCGAGAACTGAACGTGAAAACCCGCCCAGTCGCAGAACGACGGGACGGGTTCAGAGTTTTGTGGCTACTCAGGCGTCGGCGGCAACCTTCATCGAAACGATCGAGTCGGGATCGCGGACGGGCTCGCCCTTCTTGACCTGGTCGATGACATCCATGCCTTCGATGACCTGGCCCCAGACGGAATACTGCTTGTTCAGCCAGGGAGCGTCCGTGAAGCAGATGAAGAACTGGGAGTTGGCCGAGTTCGGGTTCTGCGAACGGGCCATGGAGCATGTGCCACGGACATGCGGGGTTGCGGAAAATTCAGCTTTCAGATCCGGCTTGGACGAACCGCCCATGCCGGCACGACCCGGATTGAAATGCTCGCCGCCCTGCTTGCCATACTGGACATCGCCGGTCTGTGCCATGAAGTCGGCAATGACGCGATGGAAGACAACGCCATCATAGGCGCCTTCGCGCGTCAGTTCCTTGATCCGCGCAACATGGCCGGGGGCCAGATCCGGGAAAAGAGCGATTATCACCTTGCCCTTGGTGGTTTCCATGATGATGGTATTTTCCGGATCCTTAATCTCGGCCATGTCTTTACTCCTTGGTTTAGGCGAATGCCTGGGTATCAGTTTTTGCCGACGGTAACCTTCACCATACGGTCCGGGTCGGTGACTTCACCGTTGCCACCCTGCCCGCGTTTGATCTGGTCGACATATTCCATTCCCGATACGACCTTGCCAACAACCGTATATTGGCCGTTCAGGAAGCCGCCATCGGCGAACATGATGAAGAATTGCGAATTGGCGGAATTCGGATCCTGCGAACGGGCCATACCGACAGTGCCGCGTTCAAAGGGGACGTCGGAGAATTCGGCTTCAATATCTGGCAGGCTGGAGCCGCCGGTCCCGGCGCGGTTCGGCTGGTAGCCATCTTCCATGTCGCCGAACTGGACATCGCCGGTCTGCGCCATGAAGCCTTCGATCACGCGGTGAAAGGCCACATTGTCGTACTCGCCCTTAGAAGCCAGTTCCTTGATCTGTGCGACATGCTTCGGCGCTACGTCCGGCAGCAATTCGATCACGACCGGGCCATCCTTCAACTGAATGGTCAGGAAGTTTTCATCCGACTGGGCGGCGGCAGGGCCAAGACCGGCCACGGCAAAAAACAGGGCTGTTGCAATATGTAGGAGCTTCATGATCTCTCCGGAGGTTGTGGGGCTCAGTGCCCGAACTTGGTTTTGAGGGCCGTCAGCACTGCCGGCGGTACAAAGGCGCTGACATCACCGCCCATTGCTGCGATCTGACGAACCAATGTGGCCGTAATGGGCCGCGATGCTGTTCCGGCCGGCAGGAAGACGGTCTGCAGTTCCGGTGCCATCTGCGCATTCATGCCTGCCATCTGCATCTCGTAATCGAAATCCGTTCCATCGCGCAGGCCACGGACAAGCAGTCGCGCACCTTGCTGACGGGCAGCATCGACCGCAAGCCCGTCGAAGGCTACAACTTCAATGTCCCCTGCCCGTTCCGGCAGGCTGTGTTCAAGCGACTGACGAACGAGGTCTGCTCGCTGTTCGAATGTAAACAGCGGCGTCTTGCCGGGATGCACCCCAATTGCGACGATGACCGTGCCGGCCAGATTGAGCGACTGCACGAGAACATCAAGATGCCCGTTGGTCATGGGGTCGAACGAGCCTGGATAAAATGCCTTTGTCATGACATCCCGATCTTTGTTTCGACCGCCTTTTGTCACGGATGCCGCAAAGCCGCAAGCCATTTACCCGGCACGGCCCCCCTGCGGGCATGAACGCAGGATGAATGGCTTGTTCAAGGTCATTTCAGGGCAGCTCAACTAGGTTCCTTCTCAACATCTGCCATGTGAAGTTGAAGGAAGGTCCGTCGGTGCTGGCTCTTTTGGTCATTTTTGCGATTGCGGCAGCTCTTTTGGCTGAACTGGGGCTGCATATCGTGCGTAGTATGGTCGAGTGCCACAAGTATGAACGGGAGATGAATGCTCCGTTCAAGCCGACTTCAGGCGGTGCGCTCTAAATCCCCTCATATGCTGAGCGGGAACCTTTGCGCTTGGTACGCATTTCAACGGCAAGTATCGCCGGCTTCACAAGGACGAGCACCATGCATGACAAAGTAACGATGATCAATCTAGTCTGGATGACGATGATCACCGCCATGGTTGCAACTTCGGCAGCCTATTATGTCAAGGACCAGTCGGACAATCAGTTCTTCGGTCCACCCATGACTGCACATTACCATAGCTTTGGTCGCTGACGGTCTCGCAAGTATTTCGTAACCAGAAACGATGTCAAAGCTGCTGAACGAGGGAAAGGAAGACAATGTTTATCACACTGACTGTTCTGACCGTTTTGATCAGCGGCATGTTTGTCGCTTCTGTTGCCTTTACGATTGCCGGCCTGCATCGTGAGAACGAGACCATGAAGCAGCTTTCGGAACGTCACCGCGTCTTCTGACACGTGAACAGCTGTTGTTCCGGTAAACCCAATAGCTGACCAATGAATGACAAGGCCCGCCAGGTTCACCTGGCGGGCCTTGTCATGTTCTTGTTTTCCTAAAGAGGTCGCCCAATCACTCAGATTGTTCGATGGGGCTGTCTGGTAGTGCCGTGTCTGTCACCACTGTTTCAGCTTCTTCCCCCACGACTTCGTCTTCGCTTTCTGGCTCGCTGATGCGCTCGACCGACACCACCTTCTCATCCTTGGCGGTCGAGAAGATCGTGACGCCCTTGGTTGCGCGGCTGGCGATACGAATGCCGTCAACCGGAACACGGATCAGCTGACCGCCATCTGAAACGAGCATCAGTTGATCCTTGTCTTCGACCGGGAAGGCTGCCACGAGTTCGCCGATTTCCGCCGTCTTGGAGGTGTCGGTTGCTCGAATACCCTTGCCACCACGCCCTGACGTGCGGAAATCATAGGATGACGACCGCTTGCCGAAGCCCTTTACCGAAACAGTGAGAACGAACTGCTCGCGAGCCTTGAGTTCCTGATAGCGCTCTTCGGAAAGCTCGGCCAGTTCACCAACCTCCTCGCCGACAAGTGCGATATCATCCTCTTCGACGCCCACTGCCCGCCGTTCAGCAGCAGACCGCTTCAGATAGGCGGCGCGTTCCGATGCTTCCGCCTCGACATGACCGAGGATTGTCATCGAGATCAGGCGATCTCCGTCGGCAAGCGAAATACCGCGCACGCCGATCGAATTGCGGCCCGCAAAGACACGCACTTCATCCACGGGGAAGCGGATTGCCTGACCCAGTGACGTGGTCAAAAGCACGTCATCACGATCGGTACAGGTTTCGACCGAGAGGATCTCGTCGCCTTCTTCCTCCAGCTTCATCGCGATCTTGCCATTGCGGTTGACCTGGATGAAGTCCGAAAGCTTGTTTCGACGCACCGTTCCACGGGTTGTCGAGAACATGACATCGAGATTTCCCCAGCTGTTTTCATCCTCGGGAAGCGGCATGATCGAGGTGATGCGTTCACCGGGCTCCAGCGGAAGCATGTTGATCAGGGCCTTGCCGCGAGATGTCGGTGTCCCGATCGGCAGGCGCCAGACCTTTTCCTTGTAGACGATGCCGCGCGAGGAGAAGAACAGGACGGGTGTATGCGTATTGGCGACAAACAGGCGGGTTGCAAAATCCTCGTCCTTCATGGCCATGCCCGAGCGTCCCTTGCCGCCGCGGCGTTGCGCCCGGTAGGTGGTCAGCGGCACGCGCTTGATATAGCCGGCATGGGACACGGTCACGACCATGTCCTCTCGGGCGATCAGGTCCTCGTCGTCCATGTCCGGACCACCATCGGCGATCTGGGTCCGACGTGGCGTGCCGAACTCGTCCCGAACGGCTGCCAGTTCATCCTTGACGATCTGCTGGATGCGCAGGCGCGACGAGAGGATGTCGAGGTAATCCGAGATCTCGGCACCAATCTTGTTGAGTTCCTCGTCGATCTCGTCTCGACCGAGAGCCGTCAGGCGGGCAAGGCGCAATTCCAGGATCGCCCGGGCCTGCTCTTCCGAAAGGTTATAGGTGTTGTCGTCGTTGATCCGGTGTCGCGGATCATCGATCAGGCGGATCAGCGCCTCGACGTCGCGGGCCGGCCAGCGCCGTTCCATCAATTGCTCACGCGCCGTGCCCGGATCGGGAGCATTGCGGATCAGCGCGATGACTTCGTCAATATTGGCAACAGCGATCGCAAGACCCACCAAGACATGGGCACGCTCCCGCGCCTTGCGCAACAGGTACTTGGTCCGGCGGCTGACGACGTCTTCGCGGAAGGAGACGAAGGCGCGCAGCATGTCGAGCAAGGTCAACTGCTCCGGCTTGCCGCCATTCAGCGCCACCATGTTGCAGCCAAAGGAGGTCTGCAGCGGCGAATAGCGGTAAAGCTGGTTCAATATGACTTCGGCATTGGCATCGCGTTTCAACTCGATGACGACGCGGTAGCCCTGACGGTCGCTTTCGTCGCGCAGGTCGGAAATGCCTTCGATGCGCTTTTCGCGCACCAGTTCGGCCATCTTCTCGATCATCGTCGCCTTGTTCACCTGATAGGGGACTTCGGTGATGATGATCTGCTCGCGATCGCCACGCATGGGCTCAATGCTTGCGACACCGCGCATGATGACGGAGCCACGACCGGTTTCATACGCGGAACGTATGCCGGAGCGGCCCAGAATGATCCCGCCTGTCGGGAAATCCGGTCCGGGAATGATCTGCATGAGGGCGGGCAACTCAATCGCCGGATCGTCGATCAAGGCAATACAGCCGTCGATGACTTCCGAGAGATTGTGCGGCGGGATGTTGGTCGCCATACCAACAGCAATGCCGCCGGCGCCGTTGACCAGCAGGTTCGGGAACTTGGCGGGGACGACCACAGGTTCCTGCAGCGTGCCGTCATAGTTATCGCGGAAGTCGACCGTTTCCTTGTCGAGGTCATCCAGCAGCGAATGGGCAGCCTTTTGCAGGCGGCATTCGGTGTAGCGTTCGGCTGCCGGCGGATCACCATCAATAGACCCGAAATTGCCCTGACCGTCGATCAGCGGCAGCCTCAACGACCATGGCTGCGCCATGCGCGCCAAAGCGTCATAGATCGCCATGTTGCCGTGCGGGTGGTATTTACCCATCACGTCACCGGTGACGCGGGCACATTTGACGTATTTCTTGTTCCAGTCGATGCCCAGTTCGGACATGCCATAGAGAATGCGGCGATGTACGGGCTTCAGACCGTCTCGCACATCAGGAAGCGCGCGGCTCACGATAACGCTCATGGCGTAATCGAGGTAGGACCGCTGCATTTCCTCCATGATGGAAATCGGCTGGATGTCAGACGGAAACTTGCCGCCGCCGGGAGTGCTTTGCTCAGTCAAATCAGGTCACGATCTCTGTTCGGAATCACTTTGGAATTTATAGCGGAAACACCTGCCGCCTGCCAATTTTGGGGCCGGTTATAAACAGGCTTTTACGGCAGCGCAAAGGCGTTCCGGCAATATAGCTGGGCCAAGCCTTGCTATTGTTCCCTGGCTTTGCCTTTATGACCAAAATCATCCAGGAGAATGACATGGCCATGACGGATGCAATGATCAGCGCCTTCACAACGCTGCTAGTCACAGTCGATCCGCCCGGCCTCGCACCTCTTTTCCTCGGTTTGACCCAGGGCATGACGGCGGCGCAACGTCGCCAGGTGGCCATTCGCGGATCGGTGATGGGCTTTGCCATTCTCACGGTCTTCGCGCTGTTCGGTGCGACCATTCTTGGTGCGCTCGGCATTTCCATGGGAGCATTCCGGATTGCCGGTGGTCTCATGCTGTTTGCCATCGCCTTCGAAATGATCTTCGAAAAGCGCAACGAGCGAAAGGAGAAGACAACGGGCGATGCGATCACCAAGGATCACATTCACAACCTGGCTGTCTTCCCGCTGGCCATTCCGCTGATTGCGGGGCCCGGTGCGATATCGGCAACTGTTCTGATCTCGGGAACGCTCGACGGCTGGGCTGGCAAGGCGCAACTCATCGGTGTCATTGCCGTGGTCCTGGCGCTGGTTTTTGTATCGCTCTACCTGGCCGAACGGCTGAACAAGTTCCTAGGGGTTACCGGCAGGGCTCTGCTGACCCGTCTTCTCGGCGTCCTGCTTGCGGCTCTTTCCGTCCAGTTCGTTGTCGATGGTGTCAAGTCGGCATTTGCCGGCTGATTCACGAACGGAAAAGGGAGGGCATCAATCCCTCCCCATGTTTCAATCAGTATCCAGAGCGCTCAGAACGGGATATCGTCGTCGAGATCGCGTGAGAAGCCGCCTGACGGGGCGCTGCCGCCACGGTTCCCGCCACCAGATGAACCACCACGGGATGGAGCCGGCGCGTCATAGCCGCCGTCATAGCCCCCACCATAATCACCACCGCCGAAGTCATTGCTGCGCGAACCGCCACTGTCACCACGTCCACCCAGCATCGTCAGCGTCGAGTTGAAGCCTTGCAGAACCACCTCCGTCGAGTAGCGATCATTGCCGTTCTGATCCTGCCACTTGCGGGTCTGCAGCTGGCCTTCGATATAGACTGTCGAACCCTTCTTCAGATACTGTTCTGCGACCTTGCAAAGGCCCTCATTGAAGATGACCACGGTGTGCCATTCGGTCTTCTCCTTGCGCTCGCCGCTGTTCCGGTCACGCCAGCTTTCAGAGGTCGCAATGCGCAGGTTAGCAATCGGGCGCCCGTCTTGAGTCCGGCGAATTTCGGGATCAGCTCCGAGATTGCCGATCAAAATGACCTTGTTGACGCTTCCAGCCATGACACTCACCTTACTGCCGCATGATCGCGACGTTCGAAAATACGAAGAATTGTGCGTATCCTAGCCCATTCTGCCGGATGGTTGGCTTTGACTGCTGTTTAATCCACAACGAAAAATGTTCTTTATTTGTTCTAGTCTTTTGCTAGTTTGGTGTCAACAGAATCGATTTAGCGCAGAACGGTTGCCCCAAGTCCTCGACAGCTGCCATCGTTAGACTACATAAGGACCGTCATCCTTCCAGGACCCGCCTTAGCACAAAGGCGGTCTCATGCCCGAGCCGAGCCGATTGCCATGTCTGAACTGAAAACCATCTCCATCCGTGGTGCGCGCGAGCACAATCTTAAAGGCATTGACCTCGATCTGCCGCGCAACAGCCTGATCGTGATGACCGGGCTTTCGGGCTCGGGCAAGTCGTCGCTTGCTTTCGACACGATCTATGCAGAGGGCCAGCGGCGCTATGTCGAAAGTCTGTCGGCCTATGCCCGCCAGTTTCTTGAGATGATGCAGAAGCCGGATGTCGATCAGATCGAAGGGCTGTCGCCTGCCATCTCGATCGAGCAGAAGACGACCTCGCGCAATCCGCGCTCGACGGTCGGCACCGTCACTGAAATCTACGACTATATGCGCCTGCTCTTCGCCCGGGTCGGCGTGCCCTATTCGCCGGCGACGGGTCTGCCGATCGAGAGCCAGACGGTGAGCCAGATGGTCGACCGGATCCTGGCGCTGGAGGAAGGCACGCGGCTTTACATCCTTGCGCCGATGATCCGTGGCCGCAAGGGCGAGTACAAGAAGGAACTCGCCGAGCTGATGAAGAAGGGGTTCCAGCGCGTCAAGATAGACGGGCAGTTCTACGAAATTGCGGACGCACCGACACTCGACAAGAAATACAAGCACGACATCGACGTGGTGGTTGACCGTGTGGTCGTCCGTCCGGACATTGCAAGCCGTCTGGCGGACAGTCTGGAAACCTGCCTGCGGCTTGCCGATGGGCTGGCGGTTGCCGAATTTGCCGACAAGCCGCTACCGCCAGAAGAGACAGCGGCAGGTGGGTCGGCCAACAAGTCGCTGAACGAGACGCATGAGCGCGTTCTGTTTTCGGAAAAATTCGCCTGCCCCGTCTCCGGCTTCACCATTCCGGAGATCGAGCCGCGGCTCTTCTCGTTCAACAATCCCTTTGGCGCCTGCCCGACCTGTGACGGTCTTGGCTCACAACAGAAGATCGACGAGGCGCTCATCGTTCCGGAGGTGAACCGTCGTCTTAGCGATGGGGCTATTGCGCCCTGGGCCAAATCCTCATCGCCCTACTACAATCAGACGCTTGAGGCTCTCGGTAAAGCCTTCGGTTTCAAGCTTTCGAACAAGTGGTCGGAGCTGAACGAGGCTGCACAAAACGCCATCCTGCATGGCACGGAACAGGCAATCGAATTTCATTACGTGGACGGCGCGCGCGCCTATACAACAACCAAGACATTCGAGGGCATCGTCCCCAATCTCGAGAGGCGCTGGAAAGAAACCGACAGCGCCTGGGCGCGCGAGGAGATCGAGCGCTACATGTCTGCTGCCCCCTGCCCTGCCTGCGGTGGTTTTCGCCTGAAGCCGGAGGCGCTCGCCGTGAAGATCAACGGGCTGCATATCGGCCAGGTGACCGACATGGCGATCCGGAATGCAGGTTCCTGGTTTGAGGAATTGCCGGCCAAGCTGACGGACAAGCAGAACGAAATTGCCGTCCGCATTCTGAAGGAGATCCGCGAGCGCCTGCGTTTCTTGAACGATGTGGGGCTCGACTATCTCTCGATGTCGCGCAATTCCGGGACGCTGTCGGGTGGCGAGAGCCAACGCATCCGGCTGGCCTCGCAGATCGGTTCGGGCCTTACCGGCGTGCTTTACGTTCTTGACGAACCATCAATCGGTCTGCACCAGCGGGACAATGCGCGTCTGCTGGATACGCTCAAGCACCTGCGCGACATCGGCAATACGGTCATTGTTGTCGAACATGACGAGGATGCCATCCTGACGGCTGATTATGTGGTCGATATCGGACCCGCAGCGGGTATTCATGGTGGCCAGGTCGTGGCGCAGGGTTCGCCACAGGACATCATGGCGCATCCGAAATCGCTGACCGGCAAATACCTCACGGGCGAGATGGGGGTCAAAGTTCCCGCACAGAGGCGCAAGCCGAAAAAGGGCCAGCAGATCAAGGTTATCGGTGCCAAGGGCAACAATCTGAAAAACGTCACCGCTTCGATCCCGCTCGGTGTATTTACCGCCGTAACCGGCGTGTCGGGCGGCGGCAAGTCGACCTTCCTGATCGAAACGCTCTACAAGGCCGCCGCGCGCCGCATCATGGGCGCGCGCGAGAACCCGGCGGAGCACGAGCGCATCGACGGGTTCGAATTCATCGACAAGGTGATCGATATCGACCAGTCACCGATCGGTCGTACGCCGCGGTCAAACCCGGCCACCTATACCGGTGCCTTCACACCGATCCGCGACTGGTTCGCCGGATTGCCGGAGGCCAAGGCGCGCGGTTACCAGCCGGGCCGCTTCTCCTTCAACGTGAAGGGTGGTCGCTGCGAGGCCTGCCAGGGCGATGGTGTCATCAAGATCGAAATGCACTTCCTGCCGGATGTCTATGTCACCTGCGACGTCTGCCACGGCAAGCGCTACAATCGGGAAACGCTGGATGTGACCTTCAAGGGCCAGTCGATCGCCGATGTTCTCGACATGACGGTCGAGGAAGGCGTCGAATTCTTCCAGGCGGTGCCGGCCGTGCGCGACAAGCTGCAGGCGCTGTTTGATGTCGGCCTCGGCTATATCAAGGTCGGCCAGCAGGCCAATACGCTTTCGGGTGGCGAGGCGCAGCGCGTGAAGCTTGCCAAGGAACTCTCCAAACGCTCGACAGGGCGCACGCTGTACATCCTCGACGAGCCGACGACAGGCCTGCATTTCCATGATGTGGCCAAGCTTCTGGAAATGCTTCAGGAACTGGTCAATCAGGGCAATTCGGTCGTGGTCATCGAGCACAATCTCGAAGTGATCAAGACGGCAGACCACATTCTCGACTTCGGTCCCGAAGGGGGCGATGGTGGCGGGCAGATCGTCGCCCAGGGCACGCCGGAAGAGGTGGTGAAGGTCGAGACTTCCTATACCGGTCAGTTTCTTAGGGAACTGCTGGAGCGGCGGCCGTTCCGTAAGGTCGAGGCGGCGGAATAGCACGTTTTCGTGCCTTTGCCGGATGGGAGCCAGATCCTGCTTGCCGGTGATCAGTGCTTCGGGCGCCTTTGCTTCTTGCTCAGCAGCGCCGCGAAAGCGAGCTCCGAGACAAGGGCTCGACATTTTATGACAGATTTGTGACAACGGCAGCCCGGATCAGGGATGTCCGCGGATTCGGGCTTTTACCGGCGGGCGTCTCCTCAGCCGTCGTTGGTCACTTCGTATTTCATGTCCCTCCCCGATTTTCGCCCGTTCTCCAGAGTTGCAAGGCGCATATTTCATGTCAGGTATTGTTATCTTCATCAATCTTGCAGGTGCCGTCGCGCTCCTGCTCTGGGCCACACGCATGGTCAGGACAGGGATTGAGCGTGCTTATGGAAGCATTCTGAAGGACAAGCTGCGGCATGCGGTCGGCAACCGGTTTTCTGCAGCATTTGCTGGCTTTCTGTTTGCCGTCGCGCTTCAAAGTGCAACAGCTGTGGCCCTTATCGTGTCGTCCTTCGTGGCTGCACAATATGTGTCATCCGCAATCGGGATCGCGACGCTTCTGGGAGCGGATCTCGGCTCAGCGTTTGTCACGCGGATCCTGCGTTACGACCTTTCCATTTTGATCCCGGTGCTCCTGCTCCTCGGAACGATCAGTTTCCGTGCCTCGGAATCACGGACATGGCGGCAGTTGGGGCGCATCTTATTCGGTCTCGGCCTGCTTCTCCTGTCTCTACGGCTGATTGGTGAGGCATCCGACCCGTTGCGCAACAGCAAGATCCTGCCGATCATCTTCAATTACCTTGCGTCCGACTGGATTAGCGCCTTCATGCTGGCGGCGCTGCTCGCCTGGGCGTTCCATTCGAGCGTGGCATCCGTTCTGCTGGTTGCATCACTGGCGGACAAGGGCCTGCTGCCGGACGCCCTCATCATTCCGCTGGTTCTCGGCATCAATTTCGGTGCGGCGATCATCGGTGCCATTCTGACCAAAAATGCCGAGCCGGCAGGGCGTATTGTCCCGCTCGGGAATGTTGCAATCCGCGGGATGATCACGGTGATTGCCCTCGGATTCCAGTTCATTTTCAACCTTGAACCCTCGGCCTTTTCAGCGCATCCGGGCGACGCCGTGGTCATGGTGCATCTTGCCATCAATACTGCTGTCTTGATCGTTGGCCTTCCTCTGGCTGGCGTCGTTGCTCGTCTGCTCGAAAAGTTGCTGGCGCAAAAAACCGAAGGAGCTGAAGTCCCTACCCGGCTTTCGGCTCTGAACCCTGCCGATCTTGCGACGCCGCAACAGGCGATTGGCAACGCGACGCGTGAGGTGCTTGCCGTCTGCGACAAGACGGAAATCATGCTGAACGGCATTCTCGATCTTTTCGAGCGTTGGGATCCGAAGAAGACTCAGCGGATTGAAATGCTCGACGACGAGATCGATGTCCTGCACCGGGAGATCAAGTTCTACTTGGCACGGATATCCGCCACAGCACTCGATCAAGCGGCTGCAACGCAGTCACAGAATTTGCTGGGCGCTACGATCAAAATCGAACAGGCCGCTGACATCATCTCCCAGAATATGCTCAACCGGGCCCGCAAGAAGCATGAACGGGGAACGGGTTTTTCGGCCGAAGGCTGGTCGGAGCTCTGCGCCATGCACAGGGAGGTCCTGCAGAATGCCCATCTCGCCTTCAATCTGCTGGTCAACCGAGACCTCGAACATGCCCGGCAATTGGTGAGCCGAAAGGAGGTTGTCCGCAATCTGGCGCGTGACAGCGAGGAACAGCATATGCAACGGCTGCGGCAGGGCAATGCAGCCAGTTTCGAATCCAGTTCATTGCATATCGACACCATGCGGGATCTGAAGGAAATCAATTCACTTCTCGTATCGATTGCCTATCCGCTACTGGAAGACGAAGGACTGCTGCGCCGAAGCCGGCTCCTCTAATCTTGAGTGATTGAGGCCATTGCCGCTGTGATGGCCTCTAAAAGATCCTCCGCAGTCATGGGGGAACCCGCCAGTTTCGCGGCTTCCCCATGCAGATAGACGGCGGCACAGGATGCGGCGAATGGTGGAACGCGCTGGGCAATCAATCCAGCAATCATCCCGGCCAGGACATCACCCGAGCCGGCAGTTGCGAGCCAAGGCGGCGCATTATCATTGATCGCGGCACTTCCGTCCGGCGCAGCGATCACGGTATCCGCTCCCTTGTAGACAACGATGGCTCCCAGAAGGCCTGCTGCGTCACGTGTCTTTTCGACCTTGCCCTTGGCGTTTTCGGCGGCAATCTCCGGGAAAAGTCGGTGGAATTCGCCTTCATGGGGCGTAAGCACCAGACGTGGTGTCACATCGGCAAATGCGTCTCTCAGTTCATCCACCTTGCCCTTGAAGGCGGTGATGCCATCAGCGTCCAGAACAAGTGTCCGCTGTGCGTGTCCAATGGCCAGTGCGAAACTGCGGGCCTGGGCAAAGTCACCAAAACCCGGCCCCAACACAAATGTCTGATGGCGAGGGTCGTCAAGATAATGGGCGAGGTCCAGTTCGTTATCGACGCTGTGCAGCATAATGGACGTCAGGTGCGGAACAAGCGCCGCCACTGCCGATCTGCGCGCCGCGACAGCGACGATGCCGGCCCCTGATCTTGCTGCAGCCGCTGCAGAGAGACGGCAGGCTCCGGTTCCATTAAATGGACCGGAGAATACGCTCACATGCCCTCGACGGTATTTGTGATCTGCCAGGTTTGCCCGCGGCAGATCGGCCTGCCACAAGCCGGGATGGTTGCGTTTCAGAGCCCCGCGCGCAGCTTCCACCATCCTTCGGGGTATCCCGATGTCGACGATCTCGACGCTTCCGCAGTGGTCCCGACCAGGCAGCAACAAATGTCCCGGTTTTTGTGCCATGAAGGTGACGGTCTTCGAGGCGGTGAAGGCCGCGCCACGCATCTCGCCGGTCGCTCCGTCGATGCCGCTTGGCAAATCCACTGCGAGTACAGGAAGACCGGCAGCCGTGATTGCGTTTATGCGCTCTGCCAATTCCGGTGGAAGATCGCGAGACAGGCCTGCACCGAAAATCGCGTCGATGATCACATCACCGGGCTGCATCTGGTAGGTCGGCAGAGGATTCGCAGGGAGATGACAGCGTTCGAACGCCGTTCGGGCATCGCCGGAAAGCCTGTCCAGCTCCTCAACATGATAGAGTTCGGCGGATGCGCCGCAGGCCGCAAGTTCGCGGGCTGCAACGTAACCGTCACCTCCATTGTTTCCGGGCCCGCACAAGACAATGTAACGGTTCGCTTCGGGAAATGACCGAAGGGCGGTTGCCGCGACCGCTTGTCCGGCGCGCTCCATAAGATCATAGCCTGGTATCCCTGAAGCAATCGCAGCCGCGTCGACCTCCGCCATGGCCTTGGGTGCCAAGACAACATCCGTCGTCCAAATCTCACCGGCTGTCTGCACCACGAACTCCTGCGTCTTTGGCATCTGCCTCATATGAGGCAGGTGGAATTGCCCACGGATTACTCATTTGCTTAATATTTCATCTCATGGAAGGAAAAAATCGAGTAGCACCATGATGTTAGCGCATGGAAGCTGAAAATAAAATTCGGAACAAAATCACATGAATTCGTCACTAAGGACTGGCTTTTGCCTGAGTTTTGGGGGAGATTTGCCGCGCCGGATGCTGAAACTGGAATTTCACAGCAGATTTTCCATGAAATTGGCACGTTGCGTGCATTCTGACCGGCGGGCGGGGCTCATCCTGCTTTAATGAGGGAAGCGGAGAGATATTTTCTCATGAAAAAGATCGAAGCGATCATAAAGCCCTTTAAGCTCGACGAAGTGAAGGAAGCCCTTCAGGAAGTCGGCTTACAGGGCATCACCGTAACGGAAGCAAAGGGCTTCGGTCGGCAAAAGGGCCACACCGAACTCTATCGTGGCGCTGAATATGTCGTCGACTTCCTGCCAAAGGTGAAGGTCGAGGTTGTGCTGGCGGATGAAAATGTGGAGGCCGTCATCGAGGCGATCCGCAACGCGGCACAGACCGGCCGTATCGGAGACGGAAAAATCTTCGTTTCCAACGTGGAGGAAGTTGTGCGTATCCGGACCGGTGAAACCGGCGTGGACGCCATCTAAGTTTCCCTGCAGTCGCGGGGGGAGATCTATCGTCATCAAAATCAAGGAATTCGATATATGACGACCGCAAGTGATATTCTGAAGCAAATCAAGGACAACGACGTCAAGTTTGTCGACCTGCGCTTTACCGACCCGAAGGGCAAGCTGCAGCATGTGACCATGGATGTGGTCTGCGTCGATGAAGACATGTTCGCCGATGGCGTCATGTTCGATGGTTCGTCCATCGCCGGCTGGAAGGCCATCAACGAATCCGACATGGTTCTTATGCCGGACACGGACACGGTTCATATGGACCCCTTCTTCGCGCAGTCGACCATGGTCATCATGTGCGACATTCTCGATCCGGTCTCAGGCGAAGCCTATAACCGCGACCCGCGCGGCACAGCCAAGAAGGCCGAAGCCTATCTCAAGGCGTCCGGCATCGGCGACACCGTCTTTGTTGGACCGGAAGCCGAGTTTTTCGTCTTTGACGACGTGAAGTACAAGGCTGATCCGTATAACACAGGTTTCAAGCTTGACTCATCGGAGCTTCCGTCGAACGACGATACCGACTATGAGACCGGCAATCTCGGTCACCGTCCGCGCGTCAAGGGCGGCTATTTCCCCGTTCCGCCGATCGACAGCCTTCAGGACATGCGTTCCGAAATGCTGACTGTGCTGGCCGAAATGGGCGTGGTTGTCGAAAAGCATCACCACGAAGTGGCAGCAGCGCAGCACGAGCTCGGCATTAAGTTCGACACGCTGGTGCGCAATGCCGACAAGATGCAGATCTACAAGTATGTCGTCCATCAGGTTGCCAATGCCTATGGCAAGACCGCAACCTTCATGCCGAAGCCGATCTTCGGCGACAACGGCTCTGGCATGCACGTTCACCAGTCCATCTGGAAAGATGGCAAGCCGACATTCGCGGGTGACGAATATGCCGGTCTTTCCGAAACCTGCCTCTATTATATTGGCGGCATCATCAAGCACGCAAAGGCACTCAACGCCTTCACCAACCCGTCGACCAACTCCTACAAGCGTCTGGTTCCGGGTTATGAAGCTCCGGTCCTGCTGGCCTATTCGGCTCGCAACCGTTCGGCATCCTGCCGCATTCCGTTCGGATCCAATCCCAAAGCCAAGCGTATCGAAGTTCGCTTCCCGGATCCGATGGCGAACCCCTACCTGGCCTTTGCCGCCATGCTGATGGCCGGCCTCGACGGCATCAAGAACAAGATCCATCCGGGCAAGGCCATGGACAAGGATCTCTACGACCTGCCACCAAAGGAGCTGAAGAAGATCCCGACCGTCTGCGGTTCGCTTCGCGAGGCTCTCGAAAGCCTAGACAAGGATCGCAAGTTCCTGACCGCCGGCGGTGTGTTCGACGACGATCAGATCGATGCCTTCATCGAATTGAAGATGCAGGAAGTCATGCGCTTCGAAATGACCCCGCATCCCGTCGAATTCGACATGTATTACTCGACCTGATGTTGGCATCCGCCACGTAGATTTGAACCGAAGAGGCCGGTGAAACATGTGTTTAACCGGCCTTGTTCATTGGGGCTGTTGGCCTGCACATGAGACATGGCCGTGTGGGGCGTCGCACGGCCGTTGCCAAACCATTTCCCCGATCAGGGCTTCAGATGTTGCCGCAACAGATCAAGATACTCGTTATTGGCCGGTGACGTCTGTGCGCTCGCGACCGTGCAATTCGGCTTATAATCTTGTGCGAGGCCAGCCTTGACGCAGGCACTCACTTCCCAGCCCGGGGGTAACGCGGTGAGATCGACCTGCTTCCATTTGGGATGACCGGAAGCCTGTAGTCTATCTCGGCCATCCAGGATCAGTCGGGCGAAGTCAGAGACAGTCTTGCAGCTCTCTTGCTGATAGGCGTTGCCCCGCGCCTGATAATCGAAGGTCATCAATACAGCCTTAACGGCAACAATACTCACCTCTTGCTGCTGAAAGGTGTAGGTTCCAGCAGCGATTTTCGCCGGCGTGTACGTGGCCAGAAGCGGTGCGTCCTTGATGGGGACCAGGTGGAAGCGGGAGCCATCGATCTGGTTGTTTGCGAACAGGGACGCCGGCGCACCGGCAACATAGAAGAAGGCATCAATCTGTCCCTGCTCCAGAAGGGGAAGGGCTTCGTCAGGATTGAGCGGTAGCCTCTGAGCATCGTCCACGCCGAGAATGTCCAGCATCAAGGTCGATGTGAGGCTCGTGCCGCTGTTGGCCTTGTGGAGTGCACCCCGTTTCACCGGACATGTCGGCTAGTTTGATTTAGCCCTGATGAACTGCCGTGGAGAAGCCATCTTGAGCGCGGAATGGGGATGGATTTCGTTATAGTCCTCGATCCATCCGTCGATGAGCCGGAGCGCTGTTTCGGCGTCCGGTAGAGCTGAGATGCGGATATAGTCCCGCTTCAAGGTTTTGACGAAGGCCTCCGACATGCCGTTCGACTGCGGACTGGCCACCGGCGTGAAGCAAGGCGTCAGATTGAGCGCCTGGGCAAACAGTCTCGTGTCCCTCGCGGTGTAAGCCGAGCCATTGTCCGAGAGATGCTCTATTGCGTGCGGGGCTCTCGTTGCTGCGAAGCGCTTCTCGACCGCCTCCAGCATCATGTCGCGCACGTCAGAGCCGGAGATGCCGCCGTTGGCGACCGCCGTCCAGGCGATGATCTCGCGGTCGAAGGCGTCGATGATGAAGGCAAGACGAATGACCTCGCCATTCCAGCAGGTGAACTCCAACCCGTCCGAGCACCAGCGCAGGTTCGAGCGCATGACCATCACCTTGCCGTCATGGAGGCGGCCCTTGCGAACGGCGGTGTGCTTCTCCAGCAGCATGGCGTGGTTGCCCATGATGCGATGAACCCGTTTGGCGTTGACGACAGGCTTATCGGCGGCTCGCCTCTCGCGATTGAGGAGCGCGGTGATCCGCCGATAGCCATAGGTTGGCCTTTGATCCACCAGCCTGCGGATGATGGGCAAGAGGTCTGCATCCTCGGCCTTGTGATAGGAGCGACGCGGCTTCGATCTGCCTTTCAGCCGCTCGATCAGGTTGGAACAGGATACGCCAAGCGTGTCGGCGACTGATTTCATCGGGAACCGTCCTTCGGCAACAAGATCGTAGCGATATCCGTTTTTGAGTCTGCTTTGGACAAGGCTTCGCGGAGAATTTCGACCTCCATCGTCTTGCGACCGAGCATGCGCTCCAGCTCGCGGACACGATCCTCCAGCTTCTTCACTTCCGAATTGCCGACAACCGGCTCGTCCGATCCACGGCTGCAGCACCTCCCTCACTCAAAAGCCTGCGCCACCGGTAAAGCAGATTGGGCGCGACGCCATGGCGGCGAGCGGCCGAAGACACCGTCTCGCCTGGTTCGAAACTCTGCTCGATGATTGTCAGCTTCTGCTCGGTTGTCCAGCGCCTGCGGCGGACATCACCCGTCAGCAATTCAACATGTCGATACTCGTTAGACATAAGCCTGTCCTCAAGCCCGTGCTTGAGCCTTTCTGCTTATGCCGACTGTCCGGTCGAAATGGGGGGCAGTTCACCTTGCCAATGGCAACACGCTTGCCCGACAGATCCTTTAAACTGTTGATGTCGCGGCGCGCCAGAACATGAACCTCCTCGTTGTATAGGGGATACATGATGCGCATGCCACGGATGGCCTGCTGGATCTCCGCATCATTCACTTCATAGGTTTTCAGGTATTCGAGCACATCACTCTGCACGATCCCGAACTGGGTTGCACGGCGATTGCGAACAGCCGCAAAATTCTCAAGAGATCCCACACTCTCGACAACATTCAAAGGCAGGCCACATGCCTGTCCGAGCGATGCAATATCGCGACCGATCTGGATGTAGGTTCCGCTCGGTCCCCCTGTCATAATGTTTCTTTCGAAATCACTGGCGGTGACAGTGACGGGGGTTAAACCGATGCACATGACCGACGCAGCACGCCACAACTTTGAAAACATGAATTTCCCCTTGGTTCGCATGGCAAAACTGTTGCCAGTGATTACCCGCTCAACCCGCTATAGGACCCCTCCCGCATGACCAAGTCGTTTGAAGTCAAACGCTTGATTGCAGCGTGGATCTGGTTATCTGGATGGTCAGGACAACGGTGTTGTCCTTATGGCAGCCTCGGCGCCAGTTCCCAATTCTCATTCGGGCAACCAGGTGCGAGAGCCGCATCTTTGCCCCCCCGTTTCTCTTGCGACATCTCCGACGATCAGTTTTCCAACTGGCGCTTGATCAGATCGAGATAGTCCTGGTTTGCATCGCTCACGGAGGCTGTCGGCTGGGCGGCGCATTGCGGCTTGAAATCAGGTTGAAGACCCTGTTTAACGCAGGTGCCGATTTCCCAGCTTGGCGGGATCTCTGTCAGGTCGACGCTCTTCCACACCGGATGCCCGGTGCTGCGCAACTCGTCCAGATTGTTCACGATCAGGTTCGTCAGATTCGCAATGGCATTGCAGGCGTTCTGATAGTAACTGTTTTTCCGCGAACCAAACTCGTAGGTCATCAGCAAGGTCTTGTTGGAAACAATCTCAACATCGTTCGGCTGGAACGAGTAGGTCCCGCCCGGGATGACCGTCGGCTTGTAGCTTGCCTTCAAAACCGCATCCGTGATCGGCACGATGTGAAAACGGTCATCAAGACGACCGTCGGCAATGGCCGGGTTTGGGGCGCCCGCCACATGCATCAGCGCATCGATTTCTCCCTGACGCAGGAGTTCGATCATCTCGTCAAGCGGACGATTTACGCGTTCAGCCACCTTGATGTCGAGGATGTCGAAAATCAATTTCGAGGTTAAGTTTGTGCCGGCGTTCACATTGCCGACACCGACCCGCCGACCATTGAGATCCTGGAGCGAACGGATGCTCTTTGGTGCAATGACCTGGACTTCGGCGTTATAAAGGGGCAGCATGATCCGCATCCCTTGGGCTGCGAGCCTGGCCTCGCGGCTCTGCGTTTCGTGCGCCTTGATGTAGTCGAGAATATCACTGGGAACGAGACCGAACTGCGTGTTGGGACGATCGCGCACACCAAAGAAGTTCGCGAGCGATCCTTCGCTTTCGACAACATTGATCGGAATGCCGCAGTTCCCGCTGATGCGCGCGATATCTTCCGCCACCGCATATTGCGTGGCGCCCTTGAACGCACCCATGATGTTTTGCTCAATTTGCTGGGCATTGGCGCTGGCAGCCAACAAAGGTAAAGCCAGAAGCGCCCCTGCAAGAACCAAATCAAATCTATTTTTCACAGTAATCCCCCAAACAGGTTCAGCAATCGCTATCGAGGCCGCGGATCAGGTCCCTCAACGGCACAACTGGTACCGTGCTCCCAAAGGCGGTAGCGAGGCTGCTCGACACGCATTCACCCCGCACAAGCCTGGCCTCCAGGTCACGCCGGGCGTCACCCGACAGAGTGTTCAGACCATTTGCCTTCCGAAGAGCTTCTTGAACCTCAGAAAGCTGTCGAGGAACCAGTTCGGGAACGGCAGTCAACTCGCTGCCGCGATCGACAGCGGCAGTCATGTCCGCTGATGATGTGTTGGCCGGTGCCGTCACCTGCGGTGAAAGCGGCAAGGGCTGATCGCTTGCGATCGACGCCGACGGCGCTGCTTGCTGTTCAACGATCGACAGACTCTGCACGGAAACCGGCGGTTCTTCCGCCGGGGCGAAGCGCGCTTCGAGATCGGTCTGGGAGACCGTTGTCGCAGTTTCCGTCATAGGCTGCGAAACGGCACGTGCCTGGCTTTGCAGCTTCTGCTCCAGATCAGCCTTCTGCTGCAAGACCGCTTGCGCAAGACGATCCGCTTCTTCCTTTTCACGCATGGCCACGATCACCCGCGACTGCAGGTCTTCGACCTGCTGCCGCAACATCTTCGCGTCGGTTCTTGCATTCTGGATATCGAATTCTCGCCGACTTTGCTCTTCAGCTGTCCACAATCGTCCGCCATCCATCGCATTTGCGCCGCCAACAGAACTCCCACCGGAAGATGTTAGCGCTGCCACTGAAGTAGACATTCCGTAAAAGCTATTGACTGCAGCACCAGTTATGAAGGCGACGGGGATAGCCATCCCCAAAGCCCATGGCAAAATGCTAAACCTACGTTCTTGGCTGCGAGAACCAGCCGTTTCTTCTTCCCAACGAGTACGCAACTACTTTACCCCTTGTTAATGGCGGCATTCTTAGTCAGGTGTTTTTAGACACACAAGGTAGAATGTATGGGACCAGTACAAAGTTATTAAGGCAAGGTTAACAACGGTGGCGTACCGAAAGAATATGGTCAGGAATGAGGCGAATTTATGCGGCGTACGGGGAGCGAAAATTTCACTGTTTTTGTTGAATAAATCGAATATTTTTGGAGAAAATCGAGGTAATTTGACGAAATTGTGGCAAAATGGCTCAAGAAGGTCGCTGATATACATTCGGCGTTATTTTGTTAGCGTTTTATACTTTAGAACATCCGATGTGCGCCGCGCCGGCGCCGCGCACCCGTCTTGGGCGTGATGTTTCCGCTTTCATCCAGTCGGAATGCATGCCAAAGCTGGGAGCAAGGCGGCACGGTGTTGCCGTGGCATGATCGTCGAAATTGAGCTGGCATGGACCATTCTTCGCAACAGCAGCAACCAGGATATCTCGACTGGTTCATCTATGTGCTGACCCCGTTATTCTTCTCAAGCAATATTATCTTCGGTCGGGGTCTGGCCGGGGAAAGCGCTCCTTTCACGACCGCTTTTCTCCGCTGGTTAGGCGCTGCAATCCTGGTGGCGCCCTTCCTCTACGCTGATCGCCGTGCTGCTATTGGCTTTGTCCGCAGCCAGCCAGCGCTCTGGCTTTGGCTTGGTATACTCGGGATGGGGATATGTGGGGGTGTGGTCTACTGGGCTCTCATATACACGACGGCCACCAATGCGACCTTGATCTATACGACGTCTCCGCTGTTCATTCTCGTTCTGCAATGGCTTCGGCACGGAAGAGCAATCGCAGCCCGGGAGTTCCTGGGCATGGCTCTTGCCTTCGCTGGTGTCGGTGTCATCGTGTTCAAGGGCCAGATTGCGGCCCTCGCCAGCTTCGAATTCAATTTCGGAGATCTGGGCATTCTGGTCGCCGCGATTGCATTCGCAATCTATTCGCTTGCCCTGCGGGGCCCTGCCCCGTCCCAGCTGAAGCCGATGACCGTGTTCGGCATCCTGGCGGTGTCGGGTGCGGTTGTGCTTGTTCCACCTGCGACTTACGAGATTTATTCCGGGGCGCCGCTACCTGATGCACCGGATGACTGGGTTATGCTCGCTGGCATGGTTGTCTTTGCATCGCTCGCCGCTTTCTACTGCTACCACCACACCGTTCATGCCTTGGGCGCGACTTTGGCCGGCACGACGCTCTATCTAATGCCGCCAATGTCGATCATCTTGGCTGTCCTGTTTCTCGATGAAACCATCGAGTTTTACCACGTTGGCGGCGTGGTGCTGGTCATGGGAGGGCTGCTCCTCGCCACCGCACCTAAGAATGACCGTCGTCGAACGGCGCAAGGCAAGCAGTGACCAACTCTGCGTGAGTGCAGCACAGACCCTTGATCTTCACCCTTCATCCTCCCAAATAAGAGGGTGAAAGGACGTGAAGCCATGAAACAACGAAACGCTAAATTTGGTATCGGAGACGTCGTCAGACACAAGGTGTTCCCGTTCCGCGGCGTGATCTTCGATGTTGATCCGGAGTTTGCCAATTCCGAAGAATGGTGGAATGCAATTCCGGCCGAAGTCCGACCGAGCAAGGATCAGCCCTTCTATCATCTGCTGGCTGAAAATGCGGAGACGGAATATGTCGCCTATGTTTCCGAACAGAACCTCGAGCATGATCACAGTGCTCTGCCATTGCGCAACCCACAGATCCAGCAGATTTTCGAGATGGAGCAGATGGGCCGCTACAAGCCAAAGGTCAATTTTGCCCATTGAGATGCGGTAAGGCATGAAAAAGCCCGCGGAAGCGGGCTTTTTCATTGGTCGCACTTTCGAAGATCGGATCAGTTGCCTTGCTTGGCAGCGTCCTGTGCTTCCTTGATGGCTTGCGTGCGCTCTTCCTGACGCTTCTGCATTGCTTCCTGCAGCAGCCGCTGGCGCTCTTCCGCCTGAGACTGTGTGATAGCTTCGCCGTCAAAAGCTCCGGTGAAGCCATCAAGCGGGATCCTGATGGGGTTTGGTGCGCGGCGGAAGTTGATCGAAGTGAAAACGACTTCATTGCCACGCTTCATGCTGTTCACGATCGCATCCGTGAGGGGGATTTCGGCCGTGCAGCGATCCGGCAGGCAGACTGCGTAATCGAGCTTGGTCCCCTCGCCGCCGTCGATCTGCATCATGACGCCCGGCGGAATCAAACGTGCTGTCGGAACAGTCACCTGCAGAAGCTTGCGGTTCACCTTGCCTTCCACGGTGATGAGGCCGACAGCGGTTAGCAATTGGCCGTTCTGGGCGAGCTGTTGGTTCTGGACGATACAAACGTCCGACTCCTCCTGCTTCGAGCAGGTCTTGAACCAACGAGATGGAGCCGCCGCACCGGCCTCCTGCGCCTGCGCGATGGCTGGCATGGCGGCCGAGCCAACGACCAGAGCGAGAGCAGACAGAGCAGTCCGCGTTGTCTTGTTCATCTTGGACATCATAACGTCTTTTGTCTCCTGAAAACCCCTGTCGCGCGATGTGTTCATCGCGTCATTCACCGGTCATGCTGTGCGTCACTGTCGATCAAATGAGGCAAATGCATGACTCCTGCGTTCCGGCACACCTGTTACATTGCAGCGTGCGGAATTTCCAGCCCTTCTTTCGAAGCCGACCAGTCTTGCCCTCGTGGCATCGCTATTTGTTGGTTTTGTGGTCGGTGTGCTAGCTTGCGACGATTCCACCACGTCCTCAGGGAGGCCTTCGTCTTGCGCCGATTGCTCATCAGCTTGCTTTTTGTTCCGGTCATGTCCATCGCACAGGCCGAACCGCTGCATGGCATAGCCATGCACGGTCAGCCGGCGCTCGACGCGAATTTCACACATTTTCCCTATGTCAATCCGGATGTGAAGAAGGGTGGCCGGGTAAATTATGGCGTCGTGGGCACGTTCGACGCTCTCAATCCCTTTGTTCTCAAGGGAATGCGCACCACTGCTCGGGGCGTCTGGGACCCGGAATTCGGCAATCTTCTGTATGAACCACTGATGGCGCGATCAAGCGACGAGCCGTTCACACTTTACGGGCTTCTTGCGGAAACGGTCGAATGGGATGATGCCCGCAGCTACATCCAGTTCAACATCAATCCAAAGGCCCGATGGCATGACGGACAACCCGTTACGCCGGAAGATGTGATGTTCACCTTCGAACTCTTGCGCGACAAGGGCCGGCCACCATTCAGCTCACGAATGAACTCGGTCGAGAAAATGGAAAAGGTTGGGGACCGGAGCGTCAAGTTCACATTCAATGACAAGGCAAACCGCGAAACCCCGCTGATCTTTGCGCTGGGTACGCCGATCCTGCCTAAGCACGCAATCAACCCGGAAACCTTCGATCAGGCAGGCCTTGAAATACCGGTCGGGTCGGGCCCCTATCGAATCAGGGAAATGAGGCCGGGTGAAAAGATCACCTGGGCACGTGATCCTGACTATTGGGGCAAGGATTTGCCAACGAAGGTCGGTCTGGACAATTATGACGAGATCAGCGTGACCTACTTCCTGCAGGACTCAACGCTGTTCGAGGCCTTTAAGAAGGGCGACATCGATATTTATCCTGATGGTAATGCGGCCCACTGGCAACGCGCTTACAACTTCCCCGCCGCCACCAATGGCGACGTGGTGAAGGATGTTTTCAATCCAGGACTGCCGTCCGGCATGCTGGGCTTCGTCTTCAATACACGCCGACCGATCTTTGCCGATCCTAAGCTGCGGGAAGCAATGAGCATGGCATTCGATTTCGAATGGTTGAACAAGACGCTCTATGACAATGCTTTCAAAAGGACCCAGAGCTTCTGGCAGAATTCCGATCTCGGTGCCTTTGGTAACCCGGCGGATGAAAAGGAACTGGCGCTTCTTGGTCCTGCCAAGGATCGAATTCCAGCCGCCATTCTGGATGGGACTTACACGCTTCCCGTGACCGACGGATCGGGCGGTGATCGCGCGGTGTTGCGTGAGGCGGTGCGATTGTTCGGTGAGGCGGGTTACTCCATCAAGGATGGCAAGATGACCGGCCCGGATGGCAATCCATTGGCTTTTGAAGTCATGACCCAGAACGCGGACCAGGAGAAGATGGCACTTGCCTACCAGCGCGCTCTTCAACTCATCGGAGTGGACATGACGATACGCACGGTCGATGACGCGCAGTATCAGGCCCGCTCGAACAGTTTTGACTACGACATGATCATCAAGGCCTATACCTCTTCCCTTTCACCAGGCGCGGAGCAGATCTTTCGCTGGGGCTCAACGTCCCGCGATGCGGAGGGGAGCTTCAATTTTGCTGGTGCGGCGGACCCCGATATCGACCGAATGATCGATGCACTGGTCAATGCGCGCAGCCGGGAAGATTTTCAATCCGCCGTCCGGGCGCTCGACCGATTGCTGGTTGCGGGTCACTATGTCGTACCGCTGTATCATATCGGGGAGCAATGGGTTGCTCGCTGGGCTTACATCGGCAGACCCGAGGGTACGCCGCTCTATGGCTATCAGCGCCCGACATGGTGGGATGCGCGCGTTCAGTGAACCAAAAATTTGACGCTGTGTTTTCGGGCCGGAGCTTGTCTCCGGCCTTCATTGCTTTAGAGCCCTTCATTTTCAAACGGAACCATCAGTCTTCTGCCAGAAAAGGACAACACTATGGATCGCATCACCATTGACCTCGTATCAGACGTGGTCTGCCCCTGGTGCTACCTCGGCAAGGCCCGGCTGGAGCTTGCCATCGCAGAGGTTCAGGACGCAGTGAGCGTCGACATCAACTGGCGCCCCTACCAACTCAATCCCGACTATCCGCCGGAAGGAGTCGACCACCAGGTTGAACTCGCCAAGAAACTCGGCGGCAAGGACAATATGGATCGTGCACATGCGCATCTGAAGGCGCTCGGAGCCGAGGTCGGCATTGCCTTCGACTTCGAAGCGATCAAGTTGGGGCCGAACACGCTTGACGCTCATCGCCTTATTCACTGGGCCGGCCAGGAGAGCCGCGAGATGCAGTCCCGCGTTGTGGACGCTTTGTTCAAGGCCAATTTCGAAGAGGGCCGCAATATAGGCGATCCTGCAGTGCTGCTCTACATTGCAACTGGGGCCGGTCTCTCGCGCCCGGTGATCGAATCGCTGCTCGCAGGCGATGCCGATGTGAATCATGTTCTGTCAGAAGTCGATGCGGCCAAGCAGATGGGCGTCAACGGCGTTCCCTTTTTCATCTTCGACCAGCAATATGCCGTCAGCGGCGCCCAGCCGCCGGCAGAGCTTGCCAATGCGCTGCGCGAAATTGCCAAAGCGAAGGCAGAAGCGCTCCGTAATCTGAATTGACGGCCTTCGCGAACACCCGTATCCCGGTGAGGTCACCTTCTCCCCGGGATACTTCACCTTGTCAGCTGACACCACCTTCAAAGGCATCCTCCTCGCCTTCATCTGCTTTGCCGCCTATTCGTTCAGCGATGCTGCGGTAAAGCTCGTCGAGGGTCGCGTGCCGGCTTTCGAGGCCGGGTTCATCGGCAGCCTCTTTGGTTTTCTCGCCATTCCCTTTCTGATGAAGCGCGGCGACCGCTACACGGATCTGGTGCGCAGCACCAATTGGCCGCTCTGGTGGCTGCGCTTCGTCTGTGCCACGGTCGGCACCGTCGGCAGCATCATCGCCTTTACCCGGCTGTCGATGGCAGAAGCCTTCTGCCTGATCTTCCTGCTGCCCTCCTTTGCCACGATCATGTCGGTAATCTTCCTCAAGGAACAGGTCGGCATGAAGCGCTGGGCCGCCGTGGTCATTGGCTTTCTTGGCGTCCTGGTCGTGTTGAGGCCAGGATTCCGCGAACTGGAGATCGGGCATCTTGCGGCCCTGATTTCGGGCTTCGCCGGCGGCATTTCGATCGTGATCTACCGGGCGATCGGGCCACAGGAGAAAAACATCTCACTCTATGGAGCGGGGCTTCTCGGCAATGTCATCCTTTGCGGTGCGCTGTCGCTTCCCGACTTCCACATGCCATCGGCCTACGACATGGCCCTGCTCGCGGCCTTCGGCATCCTGGCCGCGGTCGGCAACATCTTCATGATGCTCGCCTCCTTCTACGCCCCGGCGGCCATCGTCGGGCCGATCCAATACAGCCAGATGCTCTGGGCGATCCTGCTCGGCTATTTCGTCTTCGGCGACAAGGTCGACTGGCCGATGGGCATCGGGATTGCGCTGATCGTCGGCTCGGGGCTGTTGACGCTGATCCGCGAGCGCAAGCGCGGTACGCCGCTTCCGCCGCCGGTGGCCGGCAAGACGGATGCGGCGCTGGCGATCAAGCCGGAAGAGCCGACCGCCTGATCACTTTGCAGCCTCCACTCAACTCGCCTTTGCCAGTTCCGCCAGCTGCGTCATCACCACCGCCGCCCCTGCCAGCCGCTTCTCCGGCGTTGGCAGGTCGCGGGTCAGGAACACCGAGTGATCCGGCCGGATCTTGGCCATCGTGCCTTGCTTGGCGATGTAGCCGACAAGCGCTGCCGGGTTCGGGAACTGCTTGCCGCGAAACTGGACGACGACGCCCTTGGGGCCCGCTTCCAGCTTCTCGACATTGGCCGTGCGGCAGAGCGCCTTGATATAGACAACCTTCAGGAGATGCTGGACCTCGATCGGCAGAGGACCGAAGCGGTCGATCAGTTCGGCGCCGAAGCCGTCAATCTCGCGGAGATCGTCGAGTTCGCCGAGGCGGCGATAGAGCGCCATGCGCAGATGCAAATCCGGCACATAGTTTTCCGGGATCATCACCGACGTCCCCACCTGGATCTGCGGCGACCAGCCGGTGTCGATGACTTCATCGATACCCTTCACCTCGGCGACCGCCTCTTCCAGCATCTGCTGGTAGAGCTCGAAGCCGACTTCCTTGATATGGCCGGACTGTTCCTCGCCGAGCAGGTTGCCGGCGCCACGGATATCCAGATCGTGGCTCGCAAGCTGGAAGCCGGCGCCCAGCGTGTCGAGCGACTGCAGCACCTTGAGACGCCGTTCAGCGCCCGCCGTCAGCACCTTGTTGACCGGCAGCGTGAGCAGCGCAAAGGCGCGGACCTTGGAGCGACCAACACGGCCACGGATTTGGTAGAGCTGGGCGAGACCAAACATGTCGGCGCGGTGGACGATCAGCGTATTGGCCGTCGGCACATCAAGGCCGGATTCGACGATGGTGGTCGAGAGCAGCACATCGTAGCGGCCTTCGTAGAAGGCGTTCATGATGTCCTCAAGCTCGCCCGCCGCCATCTGGCCATGGGCGACGGCGACCTTCAGTTCCGGCACGTTCTCGTCGAGGAACGCCTTGATGTCGGCAAGATCGGCAAGGCGCGGGCAGACATAGAAACTCTGGCCACCGCGATAATGCTCGCGCATCAGGGTTTCGCGGATCACCAGCGGATCAAAGGGCGAGATGAAGGTGCGCACCGCCATGCGGTCGACGGGCGGCGTGGTGATCAGCGAGAGTTCGCGCACGCCGGTCATGGCGAGCTGCAGGGTGCGCGGGATGGGCGTCGCCGACAGCGTCAGGACGTGCACGTCCGACTTCAGCTCCTTCAGGCGTTCCTTGTGTTTGACACCGAAATGCTGCTCTTCATCAATGATCAGCAAGCCGAGATTGGCGAAATTGACGCCCGAGCCGAGCAGCGCATGCGTCCCGACGACGATATCGGTCTTGCCGTCGGCGACTTCCTTCTTGACGAGGTTCAGTTCCTTGGTGCCGACAAGGCGTGACGCCTGCTGGACGCGGATCGGAAGCCCCCGGAAGCGTTCGGAAAAGGTCTTGTAGTGCTGGCGGGCGAGCAGCGTGGTCGGCACGACGACGGCGACCTGAATGCCGTTCATCGCCGCGATGAAGGCGGCGCGCAGCGCCACTTCCGTCTTGCCGAAACCAACATCGCCGCAGATCAGGCGGTCCATCGGGCGGCCCTGGCCGAGGTCGGAGCGGACGGCCTCGATGGCGTTTTCCTGATCTTCCGTCTCGTCATAGGGGAAACGGGCGGCAAACTCGTCGTAAAGGCCTTCCTGGGTGGTCAGCACCGGGGCCGACCGGGTCATGCGCTCGGCAGCGATCTTGATCAGCGCGCCGGCCATGTCGAGCAGGCGCTTCTTGAGCTTGGCCTTGCGCATCTGCCATGCGCCGCCGCCCAGCTTGTCGAGCTGTACTTCTGTCGCCTCGCCGCCGTAGCGGGAGAGGAGATCGATGTTTTCGACCGGCAGGAAGAGCTTCGCGTCGTCGGCATATTGCAGTTCAAGGCAGGCATGCGGCGCGCCTGCGGCTTCGATGGTCCTCAGCCCGATGAAGCGCCCGATGCCGTGCTCGGCATGCACGACAACGGAGCCCTCATCGATGCTGGCGACCTCCGAGATGAAATCGGAGGCGCGCTTGCGGCGCTTCGACCGGCGCACCATGCGATCGCCGAGAATGTCCTGCTCGCCGACAATGACCAGTTTCCCCGCCTCGAAGCCGCCTTCGAGGCTGAGGACAGCGGTGCCCGCCTCGCCAATCTTCAGCTTATCGACGTCCTTGAGAGACCCAACCGGCACGAGCCGCTCCAGGCCATGCTCGTTCAGAACCTGCAACAGTCGGTCGAGCGAGCCTTCCGACCAGCCGGAGACAATGACCTTCGAGCCCATCGCGCGCTTGTCGGCGACGTATTTGACCGCCTGCTCGAACACATTGATGCGCGCGTCGGCCTCGCTAGCATCGTTGGCGGTCTTTGCCCAGCGCGGGGTGGGACGCGCATCGACTTCGATGACAAGACGGCTTTCCCCGCCATGCTCGGCAAAGGGGGTGATACGCACAGGATCAAAGGCATCGAGCGCCCGCCCAAACTCGGCAGCACCAAGATAGAGGCGCTCCGGCGGCACCGGCTTGTAGGGCGTGCCCTGGGCGAGATGCCCCTTGCCCGGTGTCGCCGAGTTGAGGCGTGCCTCGTAATAGTCGCGGATCAGCTTGGCGCGTTCTTCCGCTGCCTCACGCACGGTATGGTCGGTGACCATACGGAAGCCACGCAGATAGTCGAACGTCGTCTCCAGCTTGTCGTAGAACATCGGGAGCCAATGCTCCATCCCGGCATAGCGACGTCCTTCGGAAACCGCAGCATAAAGCGCATCGTCCCGCGTTGCGGCACCAAAGAGCGAGAGATAGTTCTTGCGAAACCGGCTGATGGTCTCCGGCGTCAGTGTCACCTCGCTCATTGGATTGAGGTCGAGCGAACGCACCTGACCGATGGTGCGCTGACTTGCCGGATCGAAGGAGCGGATGCTTTCGAGCGTATCGCCGAAGAAATCGAGGCGAACGGGTTCTTCCGATCCGGGCACGAAAACATCGAGGATGCCGCCGCGGACGGCAAATTCACCGACCTCGCGCACAGTGGCAACCCGGTCAAAACCGTTACGCTCCAGCCGCGCGGCAATGTCGTCCATGCGCACCTGATTGCCCGGTTTTGCAGAGAATCCGAGGCTGTCGATCACATCTGCCGGTGCTACCTTCTGCAGCATGGCGTTGACGGTCACCAGGACGATCGCCGGATGCGGATTTAGGTATAGCGCAATTAAACCAGACAGTGCCGCCAATCGCCGGGCCGAAACATCGGCAGAGGGCGAAACACGGTCATACGGCAAACAGTCCCAGGCCGGCAGAGTCAGGACCGGAATGTCGGGCGCAGCAAAGCCCAGCGTCTGTTCGATGTTCTGCAGCCGCTGGCCGTCCGACACGACATAGGCAACGGGTTTGCCCTCGCGAGCAAGTTCGGCGAGGATGAAGGCATCCATGCCGTCGGGCACATGGGAGAGCGTCAGGGCCGATTGTGCGCCGACAATGCGCTTCACATCGATCAGAGGCATGGGATCAGGACTTCGTCAGGCTCTCAGGAGTGACCGGTGAGAAATCGGGGCGATGGCCCGCGATCTTCAGAAACAGGGGCGTGTTGAACCGTTCTGGGATCGGCGCGGCGCCGGTAACCCACTTGACCAGATCATTGTCCTCTTCTGCCATAATCAGTTCGAGTTCAGCCAACTGCTCATCGCTCAGATCCGCAATCTCCGCCTCGCAGAACTGCCCGAGCATCAAATCCATCTCCCGAATTCCGCGATGCCAGCAGCGAAAAAGAATACGACGCCGGCGCGGATCAAGGTCGGCGCTGGTGCGGGTCAATCCGGTCATTCAAGCCATCCTTTGCTGTTGATGGGCCTCTATAGAACTAAGTCGGTGAAATGTCAGCTTGCCAAGGCTGCATTTTGCAAGGCATTTTGCCACTACCATGCGCCCTGCCCTGCTTGATCCCCTCTTTGCATCTGTCTCTTCCCTTTCCGGGGTCGGCCCCAAGCTTGCCCAGTTGCTGGCCACGCTGCTTGGGCGAGAGGACGCAGAGGATGCCCGTGTCGTGGATCTTCTGTTTCTCGCGCCCCATCGCCTGATTGACCGTCGACACCAGCCGGGCATTGCACTGGCCCCGCAAGGAGCCCTCGTGACGGTGACGGGCCGGGTCGACCGGCATCAGCCACCGCCGAAAGGCAATAACAGCCAGCCTTACCGTGTCTTCCTGCATGACGAGACGGGGGAACTGGCGCTCACCTTCTTCCGCGTCAAGGGCAACTGGCTGGAAAAGGCACTGCCTGTCGATGAAACCGTCATGGTTTCAGGCAAGGTAGACTGGTTCAACGGACGCGCCTCGATGGTGCATCCGGACTTGATGGTGAAGGCAAGCGAGGCGGAGAACCTGCCGCTTGTCGAGCCGGTCTATCCGCTGACGGCGGGACTCTCGCCAAAACTGCTGCGCAAGTGCATCGAATCTGCCATCGCCCGCGTACCGTCGCTGAGCGAATGGGCGGATTCTACGCTGGTTCAGCGTCAAGGCTTTGCCTCTGTCCGCGCCAGTATCGAGGCGCTTCACCATCCGCGCGACGAGAAGGATATCGATCCACAGGCTCCGGCAAGACGCCGGCTCGCCTACGATGAGTTTCTGGCCGGCCAGGTGTCGCTTGCGCTGGTTCGTCAGAAGCTGAGACGGGTACCGGGTGTTCCGGTCAAACCGACCGGCGAGATCAGCAGCAAGATCCGCGTCACCCTGCCCTTCACGCCTACAGATAGCCAACTGGCGGCGATCGACGATATCCTCAAGGACATGGCGTCTGATCAGCGCATGCTGCGGCTGGTCCAAGGCGATGTCGGTGCCGGCAAGACGCTGGTAGCGCTGTTTGCCATGGCGGCTGCCGTCGAGGCGGGCGGACAGGCCGTGCTGATGGCGCCGACGGAAATCCTGGCGCGGCAGCATCATGCAACGCTTGCCAAGCTTGGGGCTCCGGCAGGCCTTAAGATCGACGTGCTGACCGGACGAACCAAAGGCAAGGAGCGCGAGGCGATCCTGGAGCGCATTGCGTCTGGCGAAGCGCAGATCGTCATCGGCACGCATGCCCTCTTCCAGGATGCCGTCAACTACAGGAACCTGACGCTCGCCGTGGTCGACGAACAGCATCGCTTCGGCGTGCACCAGCGTCTCCGGCTCACCTCAAGGGCATCTCGCCGCATATGTTGGTCATGACAGCAACGCCGATCCCGCGCACGCTGGTGCTGGCCGCCTTCGGCGACATGGATGTCTCCAAGCTCACCGAGAAGCCTGCAGGCCGCAAGCCGATCCAGACGGTAACCGTGCCGACCGAGCGCGTGCCCGATGTCATCGAGCGGCTGAGGGCCGCGATCGCGGAGGGCAAGAAAGCCTACTGGATCTGCCCGTTGGTCGAGGAAACCGAAGAAAGCGAGCTGATGTCGGCCGAGGAGCGGCAGGCGGTTCTGGCGCAGTTCATCAAGGCGCCGATCGGGCTCGTGCATGGGCGTATGGCGGGGCCGGAGAAGGATGCCGCCATGCTCGCTTTCAAGAGTGGCGAGACGCGGCTACTGGTCGCCACCACCGTAGTCGAAGTCGGCGTCGATGTGCCCGATGCGACGATCATGGTGATCGAACATGCCGAACGATTCGGTCTTGCGCAGTTGCACCAGTTGCGCGGGCGCGTCGGTCGTGGCGACGAGGCCTCAAGCTGCATCCTGCTCTACAAGGGACCGCTTGGCGAGACCGGCAAGGCGCGGCTGTCGATCCTGCGCGATTCGGAGGACGGTTTCCTGATCGCCGAAGAGGATCTGAAGCTGCGCGGCGAAGGCGAGCTTCTCGGCACCCGCCAGTCCGGCACACCAGGCTTCAAGGTTGCCAGCCTGGAACACCACGGCGACCTCCTGGAAATCGCGCGCAAGGACGCTGCCTATCTTCTGGAGCGCGATCCAGACCTGAAGAGTGAACGCGGCGAAGCCGTCCGCACTTTGCTCTATCTTCATCGGAGAGATGAGGCGATCCGTTTCCTGCACGCAGGTTAGGCGAGGATTATCGTTTCACTGCGGCTCTTTGTGGTTCAACCGTGTCGCTGAGTGGCAAGTCCTTGAAGGCCGCCATGGCGCCCTCGGGGCTCGGCTTGTATTCGGGGGTCACCAGCCCGGCTGAGATCAGCAGTTTCACGCCTTCTTCGGGCGACATGTCGAGGAGCTTCAGTTTGCTGCGGGCCACGAACATCAGGAAGCCCGCTGTCGGAACAGGGGTTGGGGCCAGGAAAACCGCAACCATTTCCTCACCGGCTTCGTTGAGCTTTGCAGCAATCTCACCCTTCGCGTCAGTCGACACAAAGACCATCGCCCAGGTTCCCGGATGGGGAAATTCGATCAGGCCGACTTTCTTGAAGGAGGATGACTGCTCTTTCAGCACCGTTTCAAAGATCTGCTTGGTGCTCTTGTAGACCGTCCGCACGAGCGGCATGCGATGCAAGACCGATTCGCCATAGGAGACGATCGAGCGCCCGATGAGGTTCTTCCCGAGAAAGCCGACCATCGTGATGACAATCAGGGCTATCAGCAAGCCCGTTCCCGGTATGGCGAACTGCAGATAGTTTTCCGGATTGTAGCGGGTCGGAATATATGGCTTTACCCAGCTATCTGCCCAGCGGATAAAACTCCATGTGAGCCAGATCGTGATGGCCAGCGGCGCGCAGATGATCAGTCCGGTCAGAAAATTGTTCCTGAGCCGCGCCGCGATCGATATCCGATCCGTGTTTTCCGTCATAAGCCGCCACGTGTGTGCAGTGCAAAAGATTCCTCTTCTTGGACAATGCCCAAGCTGGCCACACTACGCAATCCCCACTTTCCGGCAATTGGCCCAGGACGATGAAACCTATTCCACAGTGACGGATTTTGCGAGGTTGCGCGGCTGATCGACATCCGTACCCATGAAGACCGCCGTATGATAGGCCAAAAGCTGGATCGGGATTGAGAACACCATCGGCGAGATCAGCTCCGCAACCTCTGGCAGAACTATGGTTGCCATAGTTTCCAACTTCGACGCGGCTGCCCCTTTGTCGTCGGTGATGAAGATGATCCGGCCTCCGCGGGCCGCGACCTCCTGCATGTTCGAAACAGTCTTCTCGAAGAAGCGGTCATGCGGTGCAATGACGATCACCGGCATGTTCTCATCAATGAGAGCGATTGGCCCATGCTTCAGTTCGCCGGCTGCATAGCCCTCTGCGTGAATATAAGAGATTTCCTTGAGTTTCAGCGCGCCTTCGAGCGCCAAAGGATAACTGGTACCACGCCCCAGATATAGGACATCCTTGAATTTGGACAGTTCACGCGACAGCGCTTCGATCTGCGGCTGCACCGCATTCAGAACCTGGCTCATAATACGCGGCATTTCCGCAAGATGGCGGACGAGTTGCCTTTCATCCGCCTCGGTCAGTGTGCCTCGCGCTCGACCAGCGGCAATTGCAAGAGATGCCAGAACTGCAAGCTGGCAGGTGAAGGCCTTGGTCGATGCGACGCCAATCTCAGGACCGGCAAGGATCGGGAAGACTGCATCCGCTTCGCGGGCAATTGTCGATTCCTTCACGTTGACGACCGCGCCGATCTTCAGACCGTTGTCGCGGCAGTAGCGCAGCGAAGCGAGAGTGTCCGCGGTTTCTCCGGATTGCGAGATAAAGAGTGCTGCCTGGTCCGGCGAGAGCGGCATCTCGCGATAGCGAAACTCGGACGCTACGTCGATCTCGACCGGCAGGCGGGCATAGCGCTCGAACCAGTATTTGCCAACGAGACCGGCCAGATAGGCCGTCCCGCAGGCAGAAATCGCCAATCCCCTGAGTTTGGAGAAATCGAGATCGTCAACCACTGGCTTCACCGCGTGATTGGCGAAGTCGATGTAATGCGACAGCGCGTGGCTGATGACCTCCGGCTGCTCGTAAATCTCCTTTTCCATGAAATGGCGATGATTGCCCTTGTCGATCATATAGGCCGTGGCCGAAGAGATCTGGACCGGGCGTTCAACCGGATTTCCGGCGAGATCAAAGATATGGGCACCAGCCTTCCCGATCACGGCCCAATCACCGTCGTGCAGATAGGTAATCCGGTTCGTGAAAGGTGAAAGCGCTATGGCGTCCGAACCGAGGAACATCTCTCCGTCACCATAGCCTATAGCCAATGGCGGGCCCGAGCGTGCGGCCATGATCGTTGACGGGTCGTCGTTGAAGATAACGGCAAGGGCATAGGCACCGGTCACAGATTGAAGCATCTTGTGCATCGCTTCGCGGCGACCATGCCCCTCCCGCCGATACTTTGCCAGAAGCTGTGCCACCACCTCGGTATCGGTCTGGGTGATGAAGTTCGCGCCTTCGGCGATGAGAGCTTCCTTGATCTCGGCAAAGTTCTCGATGATGCCATTATGGACAACGGCAACGCCATCAACAAAATGCGGGTGCGCATTGGTTTCATTCGGCACGCCATGCGTTGCCCAACGGGTATGCGCAATCCCGATATCACCTGGCAAAGGCTCAGCCGCCAGTCTTGTCTCCAGATTGAAGAGCTTCCCCTCCGCGCGGCGGCGGTCAAGGTGACTGTCGTGGATCGTTGCAACGCCAGCTGAATCATAGCCGCGGTATTCGAGCCGCTTCAGTGCCTCGACAAGGCGCTCCGCCACCGGCTTGTTACCGACGATGCCGACAATACCGCACATGAGATTCTCCGTTCCAAGTCCAAGTTGGCGACAGTCCTAGCGTTTCTGCGGACAAGCGCAATCACATGCATGGTCAATTTGCGTTTCGTTTCGTAACGCAATGCCGCAATGCAAAAGACGCTAGAGTGACGAGATCAGGACTTTGAACCTTTTGCGGCCTTGATGGCCTGATTTCGCTCGCGGACAACCTTCGCCCTTCCCGGCTTCAACTCCTGACGCGCACGTCCAAAGGCGGCGGCATCGGCAGGAACATCGGTCGTGATGACGCTGCCCGAGGCGATCAAGGCGCCATCGCCGATTGAGACTGGCGCCACCAGAGACGAATTCGAACCGATGAAAGCACCTTTGCCGATATGGGTCTCGTGCTTATTGTAGCCATCATAGTTGCAGGTGATCGTTCCTGCCCCGATATTGGTCTCGGCACCGATGGTCGCATCGCCGATGTAAGTCAGATGGTTGACCTTCGCACCCTTGCCAATCTCAGCCTTCTTGACCTCACAGAAATTCCCGACCTTGGCGCCTTCAGCGAGATTGGCTCCCGGGCGCAAACGGGCAAACGGTCCAACTGTTGCTCCGGCTGCAACATGTGCACCCTCGATATGCGAGAAAGCGTGGACGACCGCCCCTCCTTCTATTTTCACACCGGGACCGAATACGACATTCGGCTCGATCAAGGCGTCCTGTCCGATTTCCGTATCATGACTCAGGAAGACAGTTTCCGGGGCAATCATGGTCACGCCCGACAGCATCAGTTCGTGGCGTCGCCGCTTTTGCCAGAGCTCTTCGATCTGGGCGAGTTCAGCGCGGTTGTTGCACCCCGTCAATTCGCTTTCGGGCGCGTCGACTGCGACCGCGCGACCGCCAAGCGAACGGGCGATCTCGACAAGATCCGTGAGATAATACTCACCCTTGGCATTCTTGTTTTCGATGCGACCCAGAAGATCAAGCGCCTTGCGTCCGTTGATTGCCATTAGCCCGCTGTTGCACCACGTGACTGCACGCTCGAGGTCGGTGGCGTCCTTTTCTTCCCGGATGGCAACAAGCTCGCCGTTTTCCACGAGAAGGCGACCATATCCAGTCGGCCTTGCGGTTTGAAAACCAATCACCGCAACGTCAGCACCTTCGGCAAGTGCGTCTCTGGCGGCGATCAACGGTGCTGACGTGATCAGCGGTACATCCCCATAGGCGACAAGGATCTGATCAAAGCCGCGGGCGATGATGTCCTTGGCCATCAGGACGGCATGGCCTGTACCCAAACGTTCCTTCTGCATGACGCCGGTCACGGACAAGTCAGGGCGTCGCGCCGCCGCTTCAACCTTCTCGGCATCACGACCCAACACCAGGGCCACGTCAGAAATGCCGGACGCAGCGATGGACGCCATTACATGGGCAATCATCGGACGTCCGGCTACAGGATGAAGGACCTTCGACATGGAAGACTTCATTCTGGTGCTATCGCCAGCAGCAAGGATGACGGCGAGACATGTCGGTTCCATAGAGGCTCCCTCGGTGCAAGATGTGGAGCTTGCCTAGCGAGGCAGACGCAACGACGCAAGGCCCCGCGCTCACAAGAATGGCAGCAAGACTGTGCTCAAGTGCGGGCTTCCAAGGCCAGCAGCGCGCGCTCTCGTCCCATCTCGATGACCCGGTGGGTGGCTTCTCTTGCGCCTGCTGGGTCGCGTGCGTCAATAGCGTCAACGATCAGCATATGGGCGTCGCGGACCAATTCATAACGACCCGGGCTGTTGAGAGTAGAGGTAACCTGGAACGCACCCTCAAGCGCAACCACGACGAAATCTGACATGCTGCGAATGAAAATATTGCCCGACATGATCAGTAGCTGGAGATGAAATCGCAAATCGGCCTGGACATGGGACGCGAGGTCGAACTGGGGATCGCCGAGGGCTTCGGCCAGGCGTCGAAGTTCCACGCGCTGTTCGTCGGTTGCCTTCCGGGCGGCAAATTCTGCACCAGCCGGTTCGAGGACGAGGCGGCCATCATAGAGATGGTGGATGAATTCCGGGGAGACACCTGCCATGAAGTGCCAGCGCAACACATCGGCATCCAGCATGTTCCAGCTCTTACGCGGTGTAACCTTTGTACCAATGCGCGATTTCGGTACGATCATCCGCTTTGCCGCGAGTGTCTTCATCACCTCACGCAGGACCGATCGAGACACGCCATAGCGATATTCCAGTTCGGCGTCGCCGGGCAAAGCCTCACCGGTGGGAAAGCGGCCTGATACGATCGCAGAACCGATTTGCTCCACGACCTTGGAATGGCTGGTGCGTAACTTGACAGCCCGTTCCTCCAGCTTCGCTTGCGCATCCTTCATGCAGTTCCCCCTGCCGGCATAACGACTCGCCACACGAACACTAATTATATGCGCGGATAGCCGTCGGGAAGTGAGAACATGCATATTTTCGAATGATCGCCCGCATCGAAAAAGGGGAGCTGAGCCCCCCTTTTTCTTGTCAATGACTGGGCTGGAAATCCAGATTTATTGCGGGAGCTTGTCGTCCACGCCTTCAATATAGAAGTTCATGCCAAGGATAGTGCCGTCGTCAGCGGATTCGCCGGCTGCGAGCCAAACAGTGCCATCCTGTTTGTTGATCGGGCCGGTAAAGGGCTTCAACTCGCCGGACTTGATTTTGGCTTCGGTTTCCATGGCCATGGCCTTAACGTCATCCGGCATGTTCGTGTAGGGGGCCATCGAGAGAATGCCGTCAACAAGACCATCAAATGTTTGCTGCGATGTCCAGGTGCCGTCCATCATCGCCTGAACGCGCTTGATGTAATACGGAGCCCAGGTGTCCAGAATGGAGCTCAATTGCGACGTCGGTCCTGCGGCGATCATGTCAGATGCCTGGCCGAAGGCCTTGATGCCACGCTCTTCTGCAACCTGCATCGGCGCGGTCGTATCGGTGTGCTGGGTCAGAATGTCAACGCCCTGATCGATCAGAGCCTTTGCGGCATCGGCTTCCTTGCCGGGATCGAACCAGGTATTGACCCAGATGACCTTCAGCTGGAAGTCCGGGTTGACCGTTCGAGCACCATGCAAGAAGGCATTGATGCCAGCAACCACTTCCGGAATCGGGAAGGAGGCAATGTAACCGGCAACGCCCTTATCCGACACCTTGCCGGCGATCTGGCCATTGATGAACCGGCCTTCGTAGAAGCGCGAGTTGTAGGTTGCGACGTTCGCCGCAGTCTTATAGCCCGTTGCGTGTTCGAACTTCACATCCGGAAACTTTTCGGCGACCTTCAGCGTGGCGTCCATGAAGCCGAATGAGGTGGTGAACACCATTGCGCAGCCGGAACGAGCCATGCGCTCGATGGCGCGCTCGGCGTCAGGACCTTCCGGCACATTCTCAAGGAATGGCGTCTCGATCTTATTGCCGAAATGAGCCTGGAGTTCCTGCCGGGCGATGTCATGTGCCTGTGTCCAGCCGCCGTCCGTCTTCGAGCCGACATAGACAAAGCAGATTTTGGTTGGGTCCTGGGCCATGGCCGGTGCGGCGACACCGATCATGGCTGCGGCGGAGGCCGCAAGTACAAGGAGGAAGTTCTTCATTGGATACCCCTGTCTGGTTAGGTTGAAGCCTGATGTTGTGTTTTTATCGATCCGGCACGAATGGTTTGCCCAGGCATGCCGGAGTATTGATCAAGGTGGTACGGCGATTGTGCGAGATGATGATCAGCACGACAATGGTCGCCGCGTAGGGAAGTGCGGAAAGGAATTGTGAGGGCAGGCCAATTCCCAGCGCCTGCGCATGCAACTGGCCAATCGTGACTGCGCCGAAAAGATAGCCCCCTGCGAGCAGACGCCACGGGCGCCAAGCCGCGAAGACGACCAGCGCAAGGGCAATCCATCCCCGTCCACCGGACATGTTTTCCACCCATTGGGGGGTGTAGACAAGCGAAAGCTGTGCGCCAGCCAGACCGGCACAGGCTCCGCCAAACATCACAGCCAGATAGCGCGTGCGCAAGACCGGGATGCCCAACGTATGGGCCGAGCCGTGATTGTCGCCAATGGCTCTCAACCTCAGTCCTGCCCTGCTCCTGAACAGGAACCAGTTCACTCCAACGACCAGGGCAATCGACAGATAGAAGAAGATGTCCTGATTGAAGAGAAGAGGTCCAAGGAATGGAATTTCGGACAGGAGCGGTATCGCGATCGGTTGCATCTTGACGCCGGGAACACCGACAAAGCTTTCCCCCAACATCCCCGACACACCGAGGCCGAGAATTGTCAAGGCAAGGCCGGTAGCGACCTGATTGGCCACCAGCGAGAGGGTCAGAAAGCCGAAAAGCAACGAGAACAATGCACCAGTTGCAACGCCAACCAGAAGTCCGAGATAGGGGGTTCCAGTCCATTGCGTCGCGATGAAGGCGCAGACGGCACCGATAATCATCATTCCTTCCACGCCAAGGTTCAGCACGCCGGCGCGCTCGCTGACGAGTTCACCGACGGCCGCGATGACAAGCGGGGTAGAGGCGGTAATGACTGTCAGGAGGATGGCCTCAACGATCATGGCGTACCCCTCCCCGTCGCGTTGCCAATCTGCTCGCGGATGATCCGTATCCTGTAATGGATCAGCGTGTCACAGGAGAGGACGAAAAACAGCAGCAAACCCTGGAAGACACGCGTGACCTTGTCCGAAACGCCGATCGACAATTGCGCCGCCTCTCCCCCAAGGTAAGTCAGGGCCAGCACGAAACCAGCTGCGATGATGCCAAGAGGATTCAAACGTCCGAGGAAGGCTACGATAATGGCGGTGAAGCCGTAACCCGGAGAAATGGATGGCTGCAGATGGCCGATCGAACCCGATACTTCCGATATCCCGGCCAGACCAGCAAGGGCGCCGGAGAACATCAGCGAAAACCACACCATCTTGCGGGATGAGAAGCCGGCAAAGCGCCCGGCCCGCTCCGATTGACCAAGCACGGTCACCTGGAAACCCTTCACGGTGTATCGCATCATGAACCAGACGGCGATGGCGGCAACAATTGCAAACACGATGCCGAGATGAGCCCGACCGGATTCCAGCACTTCCGGTAGCACGGCTTCAGGCACAAAAGAGCGCGACTGAGGAAAATTGAAGCCGCCCGGATCACGCCAGATACCGCGCGTCAACCAGTCGAGGAACAGTTGTGCGATGTAGACCAGCATCAAACTGGTCAGGATTTCATTTGTATTGAAGCGCGTTTTCAAGAGGGCCGGGATTGCCGCATAGGCAGCTCCTCCCAAGGCTCCCATGATCATCATGAGCGGCAGAAGGAGTGGCGAGTTCCATTCATAGAACGTAATCGGCAGGATGGAGCCAACAATGGCACCGACTACAAACTGACCTTCTGCACCAATGTTCCAGTTGTTTGATCGATAGCAGACCGAAAGGCCAACAGCGATCAAGATGAGGGGCGCCGCTTTGATCGCCAGTTCATGCAGGGACCATACTTCCAGAAGAGGCTCTATGAAAAAGCTGTAGAGCGCTGAAATCGGGTCCTTGCCGAGGAACATGAACATGATCCCGCCAAAGAGCAGGGTAAGCGCCAGAGCAAGAAGCGGCGACACGATTGAAAACAGGCCTGAAGTCTGAGCACGACGTTCCAGTTCAATGCGCATGAGCGGTCTCCAAGCCATGCAGGCCACCCATGAGAATGCCCAGACGCTCGCGGGTCATGGTTTCGGCGGGATATGCTTCAGAAAGCCGACCTTCTGAAATCGCTGCGATGCGCGTCGCAATCTCGAAGATCTCATCCAGATCCTGACTGATCACGACCACGGCCGACCCCGCGCTGGCAAGGTCAACGAGCGCCTGTCGAATGCGGCTGGCAGCACCGGCGTCGACGCCCCATGTCGGTTGATTGACGACCAGCACTGTTGGCTGGCGGTCCAGTTCACGACCGACAATGAACTTCTGCAGATTGCCGCCGGAAAGCGATCCTGCCGGAGGATCCTCACCGCTTTTTCGAACGTCCATCAATTCGGCAATTCGTCTTGCCGCCTTTCGAACCAGGCTGTGGCGAATTACGCCCAGCTTGCCGCCCGTGACATAGGCGCTGCGATCGGAGGTGTTGCGCGACAGAAAAAGATTTTCCGAGAGTGTCAGAGTGGTGACAGCACCATGTCCGTGGCGTTCTTCTGGGACGAAGCCGGCACCGAGCAGTCGTCTTCCATTGATCCCGAGACGGCCCACCGCCTGACCGCGGATGCGAATTTTCTCATTATCTTCAACCGGATATTCTCCGGACAGGGTATCAAAAAGTTCGCTTTGACCGTTGCCCGCCACGCCGGCGATCGCGAGAACCTCCCCGGCCTTGACCGAGAGGGAAACATCCTTCAGCGCCATGGCGAAAGGTGAGCGTGGGCTGACCGATAACCCGGTCACTTCAAGCTGGACCACGCTCTCTTGCGAAGGCGGAGGACGTTTTACACTGTCCACTTCAGCCCCGACCATCATGCGGGCCAGTGAAGCGGGCGTTTCATGGCGAGGGTCGCAGGAGCCCGTCACCTTTCCGTGCCGCAGAACCGTTGCGCGATCACATATCCTCTGAACTTCTTCAAGCCGATGACTGATATAGAGGACAGAACGCCCCTCCTCCTTCAGCTTGAACAGCGTCTCGAAAAGCCTGTCCGCTTCCTGCGGGGTCAAAACGGATGTCGGCTCATCCAAAATAATCAGCTTGGGATTTTGCAGCAGGGCACGGACGATCTCAATCCGCTGTCGCTCGCCGACGGAGAGATCTGCCACGTGCGCATAAGGATCAAGCGGCAAGCCATAGGCGCGCGAGAGTTCTGCCGCTTTCTCGGCGAGATCGGCCATGGAAATTTTTTCGTCGAGGGACAGGGCAATGTTTTCCGCGACCGTCAGCGCATCAAACAAAGAGAAATGCTGGAAGACCATACCGATGCCAAGCGAGCGCGCGGCTGCGGGATTTGCAATCGATACCGTGTTGGCCAGCCAAGCTATAGAACCCTCGGAGGGCGCGAGGATGCCAAACAACATTTTGACAAGTGTCGACTTGCCAGCACCGTTTTCGCCAAGAAGCGCGTGAATTTCACCTTGCGCTATGTCGAGGTCGATTCGATCACAGGCCGTGAACGAACCAAACACCTTACTCAAACCGTGCACGGACAACAGTGGCAAACCGCCAACTGAACTGTCTGGTGTCACGCAATCCCCCTTTAACTCATCAACAGACCTACATGGCAGGCACGCGCATAATTCATAACCACTTTGCCGCGTCGCACAATATATAGGCAGCGCTTTTTTTAGTTATCCGCTACTTCTTCTGGCGCCTAATCTGACAGCAATTTCCGACATCGCCAAATTGCAATCGGTCAAACTGCCTTCTGTCCAAGCTTGGGGAAGAGTTGCATGACCGCACCGATGGCATAGAGGTATATCGAAGAAAGGATCATGCCCACGACCACCCAGGATGGCGTCTCGAAATGCAGCAAAAGTGCATAGCCGCCCAGTGCACACCACACGAGGAAAATACCGAGATTGAGTTTTCGTAGTCGCTTAACGCGGACCGGGTGTAGGAAGTTTATCGGAAGGAAAGTGAATACCACTGACACTAGCACGACAACAAAGGCCGTCACTTCACTGGCATCAATAACAAAAAGCGTGAAAACGAGCATATTCCAGACAACCGGAAAGCCCGAGAAGAAATACTCATCCGTCTTCATGCCCATATCTGCATAGTAAATGGCACTGGATACCACAATCAGACCTGCAGCGACGAAAGACCACCCTTCCCCGATCATGCCGCTTTGATAGAGAGCAAAGGCCGGAAGCAGGACATATGTTACATAGTCGATAATGTTATCGAGAGTATCGCCGGACCAGTTCGGTAGAACCTCTTTTACCCGCACCTTGCGTGCAATTGGACCGTCTATGCCATCTACCAAGAGTGCCAGCCCCAACCACCAGAACATGTCAACGAACTGCTTTTCTGCTGCGGCGACCACGCCAAGAAAGGCCAGGAATGAGCCGGATGCCGTTAGGATATGAACCGAAAAGGCCCGTATTTCCGCATAGGGCACCCGCCGATAGTTGAAGATTTTCATCCGCGCTCCACGCTAATCCATCCCAGCAGATCGGGTATCCGACGAAAACGGGACATTTGCAACCTCGCGCCACCTCTGCCCGACCGTTTTCCCGATGCGATCACTGTCAACCGGGCCTGCGCCAAATGAACCCATGGATTTCCCCCAAGGCAGGCTCTAGATAGATGCCATTGGGAAACAGGGGTTTGTTCATGTCGGAGATCGATATCGCTGTTGTTGGTGCCGGGCCTGCGGGCTCCATTGCTGCGATTGCGCTGGCACGGGGTGGTCGGAAGATCGCTCTCATCGGACCGGACAACAGCGTAGCGGACAAACGCACAACGGCACTGATGTATCCGTCCCTGGAAATGCTGCAGCGTCTCGGGCTTTGGGATGCGCTTCGCCCCGCAACTGCGCCGCTGACCACCATGCAGATTATAGATGGTACGAAACGCTTGTTGCGTGCCCCCACGGTCGCGTTTCGAAGCGCCGAAATCGATCTGCCGGCTTTCGGCCACAACATACCGAATGCAGAGCTTTTGAAGGTCCTGCAGGCGGCCATCGAACGGGAACCCAACATCATCCGTTTGTCGGCGGACGCTTCGCGGATCGACATCGATGATGAAGGCGTCTTCATTGAGCTTTCGACCGGTCAAGCGGTTCAAGCCGCTTTCGTGGTCGGCGCGGATGGCAAGCGCTCGATGACAAGGGAGAGCGCGGGCGTTGGGACGCATTCGTGGTCCTATCCGCAAACGGCTGTTGTGCTGAATTTTTCGCACAGCGTTTCGCACCAGAATGTCTCAACCGAGTTTCATACAGAAACCGGCCCGTTCACGCAGGTCCCCTTGCCGGGTATGCGATCCAGCCTTGTCTGGGTGGTGACGCCACAGGAGGCGGCAGATCTGCTTGCACTTGATCGAGACAAACTCTCGCTCGCCATCGAAAAGCGCATGCAGTCCATGCTGGGCAAAGTCGACGTGGAGGATGGCGCTCAGGCATGGCCACTTTCGGGCATGACCGCGCGGCAGTATGGCAAGGGCCGGTCAGCCTTCATCGGCGAGGCCGGGCATGCCTTCCCGCCAATCGGCGCCCAGGGTCTCAATCTCAGTCTGCGCGACGTGGCAGCACTCGAGGAGGTGCTCATCGATCGCAGCGGCGTACCGATTGACGCCAAGGCCGGGGAAAGCTTCGACCGCCGACGCCGCCTCGATATCGCCAGCCGGACGGCAAGCGTCGATCTTCTCAACCGCTCGCTTCTGTCGCCATTCCTGCCAGTCCAGATGTTGCGCGCCAGCGGCCTTCAACTGCTGGCCTCCTTTGCACCCCTCAGGAATTTCGTGATGCAGGAGGGCGTGGCGCCCGGCCGGGGCTTCCGCCGGTTTCCGGACATGCTACGGAAAAAGGTCCGGCGGTAGCAGGCCGCTCTTGATCGCATATAGCACGAGCGACACGGACAGGACCGAAAGGACTGTGGTGATCATGATGGTGGCGGAGGCGCGTTCCTGCCAAACACCATATTGCTGGCCGATGACGAAGACGTTTGTTGCCGTGGGCAAGGACGCCAGCAAAACAGCGACATAGACCCAAAGCGGATCGAAATCTCCGACAAAGCTCAACACGACATAGACGAGAATCGGGTGCAGGACGAGCTTGATCGGCACGATGTAGCTGATCTCGACCGGAATCCGTTTCAATGGCCGCAATGCGAGCGTGACGCCCATGGCAAAGAGTGCGCAGGGCGCCGCCGCCTGGGCGAAATTGTCGATAAGCCTTTGCAGAGCCAGAGGCGGCTGGAACTCGATAGCTGCTGCGGCAAAGCCGACCGCTGTCGCGATGATGAACGGATGGGTGATGATCTTGCGGATCACATCCCAAGCCAGAATCAGCGGTGGTCGCTTGTCACCGCCGGCAAAGGCCATCAAGGCAGGGGCGGCGATAAAGTGCATGGCATTTTCGAAACAGAATACGAGGGCGACGGGCACAGCAGCTTCTTCGCCAAAGGCCAGAAGCGCCAGACCAGGCCCCATGTAACCGATATTGCCGTAACATGCAGCGAGAGACTGCAACGTCGATTCGGGTATGTTCGAACCTCTGATGAAACGACCAATCAGAAAAACGAAGACAAAGATCGAATAGGTCGCGGCAAGGGCGGCGGCAATGAAATCAATACGGGTGAGCTGTTCGATCGGTGTACGGGACACGAGCTTGAAGAAGAGAGCCGGCAAGGCGATGTAGATAATCAGGAAATTCAGCCAACCCAATGCATCGGCTGAGAGCTTGCCCAAACGTCCCGACACATATCCCAAAAGAATCATGCCGAAGAACGGCATAACCAGCGCAACGATGTCAGCCATCGGCGTCTCCTCAACTCCCACGCATCAATGCGCAGGCCGACTTAGCCGATTTGCGACAGGATTGGAAAGGTCTGCTGAAACCAGATTGCGAGATCCGAGATATAGCCCATCATGAATGCAAGCCCGGTGACCACCAGGAGACCACCCATCGCCTTTTCCACCAGTCCGAGATGGCGGCGGAAACGCGTGAGGAAACGCATGAAGGCGCCGGAAAAGCCGGCGGCGATCCAGAATGGAACGGCAAGTCCCAGGGAATAAATGGCAAGCAGCATGGCGCCATCTCCCACGGTTTCGCGGGCGGCGGCGACGCCCAGGATCGCGCCAAGCACCGGACCGATGCAGGGTGTCCAGCCAAAGGCAAAGGCCAAGCCCATCACATAGGCACCCGAAATGGTCGCCGGCTTGCCACCGCTTGCAAAGCGCATCTCGGAGGAGAGGAAGGCAAGACGGAACACGCCGAGGAAGTTGAGCCCCATGATGATGATGATCAGCCCGCCGATCTTGGCCAGAATATCCATATGCTGCCGCAGCAGCATGCCGATCGTGGAAGCCCCTGCCCCCAGCGCAACGAAAACAGTTGCAAAACCGAGAGTGAAGACAAGCGATGTTATGAACACGGTGCGCCTTGCATCGCGGTTGACGGCGGCGGTTCCGTCACGAAACTGGTCGACCGATATACCCGCCATGTAGCAAAGGTAAGGTGGCACCAGCGGCAAAACGCAAGGCGACAGGAATGACAGAGCGCCAGCTAGCAAGGCCGTAAAGAGGGAAATGTCTGCTATCGACAAGGGTTGCTCCGTCTGTGAATTCCGCCGCTTTCCTAGCCCTGTCGCCGCACCCTTGCCAATCACCTTTCTGTTCGTTGCGACAATTGAACAGATTTTCGCGTGAATAGGCGTGATTTTTTGGTTGACCGACCCATGGCTCCTGCCTATGTTCCGCGCACTTCCAAAGGCGGGTCAACATTCCGCGCGGGAGAGCGTAGCTCAGCCGGTAGAGCAACTGACTTTTAATCAGTAGGTCCAGGGTTCGAATCCCTGCGCTCTCACCACTAAACTTTATATTTTCAATTATTTACAAAGTCCGCTTTCGTTGATCGGACTTTCCGGCGAACCGCGAACTTTGCATGAAATGTCACTCGACCTGTGACGGATGTGCTCGGATTGGTGCTTCGAGACAATGCGCGTCGAGACTGACACGTCCACAAACGCGCCGCAATTGAGGCGTCCCAATCAAAACCTTACCAAACATTCACTTCGGTCCTTGCAGGAACTGTGACAAGGGCATCAGAGGAGAAATGGGGGCGCTTGATGCTGATCAAGCCGGATCAAGACGAGGTCAGGCATTTTGGTCCCACCGCTTGAACAGCCATGGTGATTGATTTTGCAAGCCGACCAAGAAAAACATGATCCCCTCACGAGCACCGAAGACTTGAAGGCACTGATCGGCGCCCCGCGTGCCAGGCGTTTTAAGTGGATACGGTTCTTCTTAGGGGTATGTCTGGTTGCTGCGGCAGGAGCGACATATCTGTATCTCGGCCAGGATACGACCCATGTGTACCGAAGCGAAGCCGCAAAACGTGGCGATCTGACGGTCTCTGTCACCGCGACCGGTTCGGTCGAGCCAACCGTGCGGGTGGACGTGTCCAGTGAACAGTCCGGAACTGTGCGTGAGGTCCTGGTCGATTTCAATTCACGCGTCGGCAAAGGCGATATCGTCGCGCGTCTCGACAATGCAAGATTCGAAGCGGATCTGAAGGGCGCGGAAGCTGCTTTACTGACGGCAAGAGCCAATGTCACCAAGGCGGACGCCGACATGTTGGCGGCGAAGGCTCGGTTTGAACGGCTGCAGGGGCTGGTCACCAATCGTGTGTCCAGTGAGCAGGAACTCGATTCGGCGCGGTTCACCTACCAGGCTGCCCAGGCCAGCAAGGCGGCAGCCGAGGCAAGCGTGCTCTCGGCACAAGCGACGCTGGAGCAGGCAAAACTCAACCTCTCCAAGACCGTGATCGTCTCGCCGATCGACGGAGTTATCCTGTCGCGGAATGTGGATCCGGGGGCAACGGTTGCAGCATCGCTTGAAGCCCCGACGCTGTTTACGATTGCCGGCGATCTGCGCGAGATGGAGTTGCAGGTCTCGATTGACGAAGCGGATGTGGGTCAAGTGCAGGTCGGACAGAAAGCAGAATTCACAGTTGACGCCTTCCCCGACCAGCAATTTCCCGCCAAGATCACCGCCATTCGATACGTCTCGGAAACTGTAAATGACGTCGTGACCTATAAGGGCATACTGGCCGTCCGTAATGATGATCTTTTGCTCCGCCAGGGGATGACGGCTACGGCAGACATCATCGTCCAGTCGATCACGGATGCGATCCTTATTCCCAACGCGGCGCTTCGCTATACACCGCCCACCCTGGAGATCGAGGAAGAAAGCAGTGGCTTCAGTCTGTTCGGCCCTCCCCGAACCCGTTCGATAGCACCTCCGGAACCTGTCGGAACCGAACGTACCGTCTGGCTGCTGCGCAACGATATGCCCGTGGCCATCAATATTGAGATCGGCGCGAGCGACGGTCAGAATACAGTCGTTGTCAGCGGCAATATCCAGGAGGGCGATCTGCTGATCACGGATTCGTCCGAGACAGGTCGCTGATGCAGGATGTAACGCCATCTCCTCCCCTGATCGAGTTCAGACAGATTTCGAAAACCTATGGTCGGGGAGAGGCGACGATCCGTGCGCTCGACGGCCTTGATCTTACGATCAACCGAGGCGAATTCGTTGCAATCATGGGGCCATCGGGATCAGGCAAATCGACGGCGATGAACATCCTTGGCTGTCTCGATGTGCCGACGTCTGGCACCTATCTGTTTCAAGGGCTTGATACGACAGGCTTCGACCGCTCCCAATACACATTGTTGCGGCGCCATATGCTGGGATTCGTGTTCCAGGGATTCAATCTGCTGGCCCGCACGTCCGCCGTGGAGAATGTCGAATTGCCTTTGATCTACAGGGACATGGACAGCCGTGGTCGTCGCGCCCTGGCAATGCAAGCTTTGGAACAGGTGGGGCTCGCGGGTCGGGAGAACCATACCACGCAAGAGCTGTCTGGCGGGCAGCAGCAGCGCGTCGCGATCGCACGCGCGATCGTTACCAATCCCGCCATATTGCTGGCGGACGAACCGACCGGTAATCTCGATACGAAGACGAGCCGCGAGATCATGGACCTGATCACGGCCCTCAACCACGACAAAGGCATTACCGTCATCATGGTTACCCATGAGGACGACATTGCCGCTTATGCGAAGCGCGTTCTGCGTTTTGTCGACGGACATCTTCAGTCCGATAGTATCGCCACGGGCGGGGAGAGCAGCCATGCTGTTTGAAGCCATCAAGCTCGCTTTCAGGGCGATCAGCCGCAACCTGTTGCGGTCATTCCTGACCGTGCTTGGTGTTGTGATCGGCGTTGCGGCAGTGATTGCGATGGTGACAATCGGCAATGGCACGACTGCCCAGGTAACGGCCGAAATATCCAAGCTGGGCACCAATCTCCTTTTTGTCCGCCCTGGACAATATGGACCCGGTCGCGCGGGTCTGGACGCCAAACGTTTTACGGTCCGGGATATTGAGGCAATCAAGGAACAGATCCCGGGGCTGCGCGCCGTTGCGGGGGTCAATCAGTCCAGTCAGACCGTTGTCTATGGTGGAGAAAGCCGGGCGACCAGCATTGTCGGGTCCGGTGCCGGTTACCTGATTGCCCAGAATTGGGAACTAGATCATGGCCGCAATTTCCTTCCATCTGAGGAGCGCGGCGGACAATCGGTCTGCATCATCGGCGAAACCGTTCGATCTGCGCTTTTTGGCTCGACCCCTGCAATTGATCAATCCATCCGCGTTGGCAGCATTTCCTGCAAAGTGATTGGTACCCTGATCCGCAAAGGTCAGAGCGGCATGGGCAGTGATCAGGACGATGTCGTCATCATGCCGCTCAAGGTCTTCCAACGGCGGATTAGCGGGTCTCCCGATGTTTCAAGCCTGATGCTCTCGGCAGAAGACGGCGTATCAACCGCAAAAATCCAGGGCAGTGTCGAACTGCTGCTGCGAGAACGCCGAAAAATCAGTGGTGGTCGTGAGGACGATTTCACCGTCAACGACATGACACAAATGGCCGCGACGCTGACGGGGACGACAACGCTTCTGACGGGACTTCTGGGTGCCGTCGCTGCTGTTTCGCTGCTCGTCGGAGGCATCGGCATCATGAACATCATGTTGGTGTCAGTGACCGAGCGCACACGCGAGATCGGCATTCGACTTGCCATTGGGGCGCTTGAAAAACAGGTCCTGACGCAGTTCCTGATAGAAGCTGTCACGCTTTCGGTGTTCGGCGGCGTGGTTGGGATCCTGCTCGGGCTCTCCATTGCCTATGGGGGGGTCCAGTTGATGGGTGTGCCGTTCGTCGTCAGCCCGCTGATTGTTTTCCTGGCTTTCGCGTTTTCGGCAGCCATCGGCATGATCTTTGGTTACTTCCCGGCGCGAAGAGCCGCACAAATGAATCCCATCGAAGCCTTGCGGCACGAATAGATTTCGTAAAGCCCCGGCCCCCCAGCCTTGATGAAACAAGGCGGATTCAACCTCGAACCCGCCTGGCTTCTCGTTGGACGATAATCAAAATGCCGGCAGTGTCGGACGTGTCGCAAGGGCTCTTTCGATCACTGCCACGACGCGCGCCCTATGTTCTCCTTCCAGTGGCAGGCGTGGTTCGCGGACCCGGTCATTGGAGCCGATTGCAAGCACTTCCGAGAGCTTGATCTGCTGGACAAGGAATGTAGAGACGTCGAGATCAAGCAGCGGACGGAACCATCGATAGACCGCAAGCGCTTCCTCGATACGTCCGGCCTTCACCAGTCGATAGATCGCAACCGTCTCCTTCGGAAAGGCGACGACGAGGCCTGCGACCCATCCATCCGCCCCAACAACAAGGCTTTCCAGAGCCAGATTGTCGACACCCGTAAAGACATCGAAACGCGAGCCGAAGGCGTTGATTACGTCAGTAACCCGACGCACGTCGTCGGTCGATTCCTTCATGGCAACGATCAGGTCGTTTTTGGCCAGTTCCTCGAACATCGCAATGGAGACATCCACGCCGTAGGACACCGGGTTGTTGTAGACCATCACCGGCAGCGAGCCTGCCGAAGCAACAGAGGAGATGTGGTTTAGGGTCTCGCGCGGTGAAGATTTGTAAGGAACCCCGGGCAGGATCATGAAACCATCGGCACCTGCCTTGGCGGCTGCTGCCGCCGCCGCGGCAGCTCTGCGGGTCGCACTCTCGCATATCGTCATCAGGACGGGCTTCCCGTTGGAAACCGATTTCGCGACCCGAAGAATCTCCAGTTTCTCATCCGGTTCGAGCGCCATGTTTTCGCCCAGCGACCCGCAGACGATCATGCCATCAACGCCAGCTTCAAACTGAAGCGCAAAGCAGCGTTCCATTTCTGCCAGATCAAGCCCCCCGTCGGTCGTGAACTTCGTCGTTACGGCCGGATAAACACCTTTCCACATCGCACTCTCCATCTGTGATATATCACGGCAGCTTGCCAGCTTGGGTGCGGTGTGTCAATCTCTGATATATCACAGGAGATTGGCATGACTGAGTCCGGAAGCCCTTTGAGTCACCTCGCTTATCTGGCGCTGGAAAATGCGCTTGTGACCCTTGAGCTTGCACCAGGTGCATTGGTCACGGAGAAGCAGCTCATTGCCCGCTCCGGTCACGGGCGAACCCCTGTTCGCGAGGCTATTCAGAAGCTGGAATGGCAGGGGCTCATTGTTGTCCGACCAAGGGTCGGACTGCAGGTGGCAGAAATCCGTCCGCAGGATCATCGCCAGATCATGGAGGTGCGACACAAGCTGGAACCAATGGCGGCCGGCCTGGCCGCGTCGAACGCAACACCTGAGCAAAGGGAGGGCTTGATGGATTGTGCACGTGCGATGACATCAGCCGCTGCGACCGGCGATTACGGCGGGTTTCTGACTGCTGACAAGCAGTTTGACGAGATACTTGAGGCTTCCTGCCCCAATCCGTTTCTCATTGCTGCTCTGGCTCCCCTGCAGACCCATTCACGCAGGCTGTGGTTTGCAGCTCGCAGCCCGGAGAAAATGGACCGTTCTGTCTCTCTGCATGTCGCGGTCATTCGCGCAATTCAGCAACAGGACGCAGACCAAGCGCGACAGATGATGGAGAGACTGATTTCCGATCTCACTGAAACGTGACGTGTCACTCAATCGACTGTCGGACACAGTGGTCTCGTTCGACGACTTCGTCGCGCCAAGTTTGTTTGTCGAGGAGACCGCTCAGTGTTCAAAGCAAGATTGTCGACGGCTCTCGCCTTAACCTTCGCGACAAGTCTTGTGGCCGCGCAAGACATGAACAAGCTGCCGGATGGCGAGACTACGAAATACAAAGACTATTCGGCCTGGCTTGTCGGCCCTACCGCCATCTATGGCCATGCAGCCCTGGGTGATTCAATCGAAGCGGAAGGCTTCGTTATTGAACGGAATGGAACGCAATACTCATTCCGACTTCCGGCAGATCAAGTTTATGAGGATCGGCGCGTCAGACTGACTGACATCGATGGAGATGGTAGCCCGGAGGCCCTGATCGTCCGGGCGAATCTTGCGCTGGGTGCATCGCTTGCGCTCTACACCATCAGGGACGGCACAATCGAGTTGATGGCTGAAAACGAGGCCATCGGGCGACGAAACCGCTGGCTCAATCCGGTCGGCATTGCCGATTTCTCTGGATCGGGCGAGCCCCTGATCGCGGCGGTCGTGACGCCACATCTGACGGGATCGCTCCGCTTCTTCCGTATTGAAGGCAAGCGCCTTGTGAACCTCGGCGGCATCGACGGTGTGACAAATCACATCAATGGCAGCCGGGATCTCGACCTGTCGCGCATTGCAGATCTGGATGGCGACGGAAGCGCTGAGATCGTCTTGCCGTCATTGGAACGGACACGCCTCCTGGCAATTTCGTTTGAACAAGGCCACACCACAATCGAAAAACAATGGGATGTGCCCTCGCCGATTGAACGCTTGGGAGTGATCAGCGGCGGCAAGATTCAGATGGAATTGCGCAACGGGCAGAACCTGACAGTAGCGCTTTAAACGAATGACGCCCGGCGCAGCAGACCGGGCGTACAATCATGACCTCGATTCAATCAGCCAACGAAGGCGCGTTCGATGACGAATTCGGCCGGCTTGTTGTTGGCGCCTTCGGTGAGGCCTGCCTGCTCAAGGATCGTCTTCGTATCCTTCAGCATGGCCGTCGAGCCGCAGATCATCCCACGGTCAGTCGAAGGGTCCAGCGGTGGTACACCCAGGTCCGCGAAGAGTTTCCCGCTTTCCATCAGATCAGTGATGCGCCCCTTGAATGGATAGTCTTCGCGGGTCACCGTTGCGTAATGCTTCAGCTTGTCGCCGACCAGTTCGGCCAGGAATTCATGGTTCTTGATTTCCTCAACCAGATCGAAGCCGTATTTCAGCTCCGCCACGTCGCGACAGGTATGGGTGAGGATGACTTCCTCGAACTTTTCATAGGTCTCGGGATCGCGGATCAGGCTGGCAAAGGGCGCAATACCGGTGCCGGTCGAGAACATGTAGAGGCGCTTGCCGGGGGTGAGCGCATCCAGCACCAGCGTGCCGGTCGGCTTCTTGCGCATCAGCACCTTGTCGCCCGGCTTAATCTTCTGCAGATGCTGGGTCAGCGGGCCGTCAGGAACCTTGATCGAGAAGAATTCGAGTTCCTCGTCCCAGGATGGACTTGCGATGGAATAGGCGCGGTAGATCGGCTTGCTCTCGACCATCAGGCCAATCATCGCAAACTCGCCCGAGCGGAAGCGGAAGCCGGCGGGGCGGGTCATGCGGAAGCGGAACAGGCGGTCGGTATAGTGCGTCACGCTTAGCACCGTTTCGGCATAAACGCCTTCGGGCACGATCAGTTCGGCGTTGTCGGTCTTCACAGGAGCATTCATAGGCTGTCGGTCCTATCGTTCAGTCGATTGGGAAGAGCCTATAATCCAGACCGTCCCATTCCACAATTCAGCCGGCATGCGCATTTCGCAGCCGAGATATCCGTTAAAGCGAAGGCGGCAACCTTGACCGAGGTCAATTTGCCGCCCTGTGATAGCGATATTTCTATGTCTCAGGCACCAGTGGAGCCGAGGCGACGCCAGCTGAAACCGCCAACCGCTTCGGATCCTCGAGCCGTCGGCTGGTAACGCTGGGCGACGCCGGTGAGACAGTTATCAGCAAGCCGCCGCTGGGCGACGGGATTGGTGACGGCGAAGCTGTCGAAGCCGGTGCGCAGCATCAGCGGCACCTGGTCGATCAGGACGTCGCCAACGGCGCGCAACTCGCCGGAATAGCGCAGACGCTCGCGCAGCAGCGACGCATGGCTGAAACCACGGCCATCGTTGAAGGCCGGAAACGCGACCGCGATCAGTGCGATACGGTCGAGATAAGGCTCAAGCTTCTTCACGTCGTCTGCCGGTGCAATCAGCACGCCGAGGCCGACATCGTTGGTCTCACCAACGGTTTCCAGGAAAGAGTCCAGCGGGAGAATGGCCTTTTCGCCCTCGCCTGCCTTGCGCTCTTCCGTTTCGGTTACCCAGATGTCGCCATCGACGAAACCGGTTTCTTTCCAGATCTTGGTCATAATTCTTCCAGTCTCACGCGGCTTCGGCAGAGGCGTTGCCATAAAGCGCGTCCTTGAACGGCTTGGGGCCGACACGGCGATAGGCTTCGAGGAAGGTTTCCTTCGGATCGAGGCGGAGGCCGAGATAGGTATCAACGATCGTCTCGACGGCGTCCGTCACCTTTTCCGGCTCGAAGCCGCGACCGATGATCTCGCCGATCGAGGAGTTCTCGTCACCGGAACCACCCAGCGTGATCTGGTAGAGCTCGGCACCCTTCTTCTCGACACCGAGCAGGCCGATATGGCCGACATGGTGGTGCCCGCAGGCATTGATGCAGCCGGAGATCTTGATCTTGAGTTCGCCGATCTCCTGCTGACGCTCCAGGGAGCCAAAGCGCTCGGAGATCGCCTGGGCGACCGGGATCGAACGCGCATTGGCGAGCGCGCAGTAGTCAAGCCCCGGACAGGCGATCATGTCGGTAATCAGGTTGGAGTTGGCGGTCGCAAGTCCCGCCTTCTCCAGCGCCTGATAGAGCGGATAGAGATCACCCTTGGCGATATGCGGCAGGATCAGGTTCTGCTCGTGGCTGACGCGGATTTCGTCGAAAGCATAGGTCTCAGCGAGGTCAGCCACCAGATCCATCTGGGCGTCCGAGGCATCGCCCGGCGTGCCACCGATCGGCTTCAGCGAGATCGTCACCATGGCATAATCCGGGTGGCGATGCTCCTTCACATTGTGGCGCACCCAGGCAGCAAAGGCGGCATCCGCCTTCTGCGCACGGGCCAGAGCATCCCAACCGTCGGCGCGCGCAGCGAGTGCCGGAGGCGCGAAATAGGTCTCGATGGCGCGGATATCGCCTTCCGGCAGCTTCAGTTCGCTGTCACGGATCTGGTCGAATTCGGCCTCGACCTGACGGGTCAGTTCTTCGACACCGGTTTCGTGCACGAGGATCTTGATGCGGGCCTTGTACTTGTTGTCGCGGCGGCCATGCAGATTGTACACGCGCACGATCGCGGTGATGTAGGTCAGAAGGTCGGCTTCCGGCAGGAAGTCGCGGATCTTCTTGGCGATCAGCGGGGTGCGGCCCTGGCCACCGCCGACATAGACGGCAAAGCCGAGTTCGCCAGCTTCATTCTTCTTCAGATGCAGACCGATGTCATGCACCTGGATGGCCGCACGGTCCTTCTCGGCGCCGGTGACGGCGATCTTGAACTTGCGCGGCAGGAAGGAGAATTCCGGATGCAGCGAGGACCACTGGCGCAGGATTTCGGCATAGGGTCGCGGATCGGCGACCTCGTCGGCGGCAGCACCGGCGAAATGATCGGCCGTCACGTTGCGGATGCAATTGCCCGAGGTCTGGATCGCATGCATCTCGACGCTTGCGAGATCCTTCAGGATATCGGGCGTGTCGGAGAGCTTCGGCCAGTTGTACTGGATGTTCTGGCGGGTGGTGAAGTGTCCATAACCACGGTCATATTTACGTGCGATGTGGGCCAGCATGCGCATCTGCTTCGAATTCAGCGTGCCATAGGGGATGGCGACGCGCAGCATGTAGGCATGCAGCTGGAGATAGACGCCGTTCATCAGGCGCAGCGGCTTGAAGGCGTCTTCGGCGAGTTCACCGGAGAGGCGGCGAGCCACCTGGTCGCGGAACTGCTCTACGCGCGCCGACACAAAAGCGTGGTCGAATTCGTCATAACGGTACATGTCTAAACCTCAGCCTCAAGCGGCGATGAATGCCGGGTCGGCATAACCGTGACCCTCGGCATATGCAATGGTCGGGCCTTCCGCCCGGATACGTTCGCGCAGGCGAAGGGGGCGCAGGATACCGTCCTTTTCCTCGATTTCGATGACATTGAGGTCGACCACGAGATTGCTGGCGAAGGCCTGCTTGCCGGCGGCTTCCAGGGCTTCGACGGCCTCGGCATGGCGCGCGACAAAGGCTTCCTGCAGACGCTCGGTCCACTGGCCATTGGCATCGAGCCAGACGGCGATGCCGTCGGTCAGGCGGTTTGCTGTGAGAACCTTATCTACCATCGTCAAATCCTTGCAGTTTCCAGTTCAGCCGTGACACGCGCACCGAGCGGTTCGGAGCGGCTGAAATCGGCGCCGGCGACAGCGTCGCCGATAATGACCATGACCGGGCCGGTCAACTCGGTACGAGCCTCGAGCCCCGGCAATTCCTTGAGCGTGCCATGCAGCAGACGGCTGTCGCGGCGCCCGGCATTCTCGACAACGGCAACCGTCGTATCCTCGGCGAGGCCGCCCTGCATCAGACGCTCGGCGACGGAGGCCGCGACCGTGCGGCCCATATAGACGGCAACGGTTGCGCCCGACAGCGCAAGCCGCGCCCAATCCGGCAACACATTACCCTGCAAATCGTGGCCGGTCGTGAAGACCAGCGACGAGGAAACGCCGCGCAGCGTCAGCGGCAGTTCGAAGTCTGCGGCGGCGGCGAGTGCCGAGGTTACGCCGGGCACAATCTCGTAGGCAATGCCCGCATCGCGCAACGCTGCCATCTCTTCGCCGGCACGACCGAAGACCAGCGGATCACCCGACTTCAGACGGACGACACGCTTGCCCGCATGACCAAGCTCGACGAGCAGCGCATTGATTTCGCTCTGCGACTTCGAATGACAGCCCTTGCGCTTGCCGACGGGAATGCGCTCGGCGTCACGGCGGCCCATATCGACCACTTCGCGCGGCACCAGCGCGTCATAGACGATGACGTCGCATTCCATCATCAGGCGATGGGCGCGCAGCGTCAGCAGGTCTTCGGCACCCGGGCCGGCACCGACGAGGAAAACGCGGCCTTCGACCCGATCGGCAGCAACGCCCTTCAGGAGACGGGTGGCTTCACGGCGGGCCAGGCTGATCTCGTCGGCCTCGACGTGATCAGCGACCTTGCCCTTGAAGAAATCGCGCCAGAACAGGCGGCGCGGCGCACCACGGGGCACGAGACGATCAACCGCGCGGCGGTAAGAATTGGCGAGACGCCCGAGCTTGCCGAGCGAGCGTGGCAGCAGACGGTCGATGTCGGCGCGGATCATCTGGGCGAGCACCGGGCCCACGCCTTCAGTTCCGATGGCCACAGCGATCGGTGCACGGTTGACGAGCGCCGGCGTGTAGAAATCGCAATAATCCGGCTGATCCACCGCATTGGCCGGGATCCGGGCCGCGCGGGCGGCAGCGACGATCTCGCGGTCGAGAGCGCCCTCACCCGTTGCGGCAAAGACCAGGCGCGCGCCCTGAACTTGCGAAGGATCGAAAGGCTCGGACATCTGCTCGATGGCGTTCGCAGCGAGGAAGGCGGCGTAATCGGCTTCCGGAGCATCGGCATAGGCGACGATGCGGGCTTCTGTATTCTTCAACAGGCGTGCCTTTGCATAGGCCTCGTCACCGTTTCCAAAAACGGCGGCGACCTCGTTCTCGACCTTGAAGAAGGCCGGAAAGACAGAAAGCTGTTTGTCCTGCTGTGCCATGAATCATCCGATGCCAGTGGACGACACTATCGCGTCCCGGTCTTAGAAATTGAAGAAACAGAAATTCCTTCGCCCTGCCGCTTGCGTATTTCTGTCCTAGTCCCCTTGCCGATGCGAGCAAATTGCACCGCAGACGTCAAAGACCTACCCTGACTTGGCGACAACGGTCCCGACAGGGGAAAAACCGCTTACCTCCTATCATTTCCCTTTCGAAGGTCGCTTGGCAAGCGATAGTATCGCATTGCACAACAGCGGAGCGGCACCAGATGACCTCACCCGATTTGACCCGTCGACTGCTCGACGTGATCGAACACGACATTCTGCCGCTGACGGCCAAAGGCGTTGCGGCGGGCAACAAGGTTTTCGGAGCCGCGATCCTTCGCAAGTCGGACCTGTCGCTCGTTCTCGCCGAAACCAACAACGAGCTGGAAAACCCGCTCTGGCATGGCGAGGTCCATACGCTGAAACGCTTCTACGAGCGGGGCGAGCGCCCCAATACGAAGGATCTGATCTTTCTGTCGACGCACGAACCCTGCACCATGTGCATGTCGGCGATCACCTGGGCCGGTTTCGACAATTTCTACTATTTCTTCAGCCACGAAGACAGCCGCGACGCCTTTGCCATCCCGCATGACCTGAAGATCCTCAAGGAGGTCTTTGGCCTTGAACCCGGTGGCTATCGGCGGCAGAACGCCTTCTGGCTCAGCCATGCGATGATCGAAATGGTGGCCTCCGCCGACGACGCCGAACGCCCCGTACTTTTCGAGCAGGTCAGCCGGATCAAGGCGGAATATGACCGCCTGTCGGACGCATACCAGTCGTCCAAGGGCGAAAACGACATTCCCCTCAACTGAGCGATCAGACAGGACCATCATGGAAGCCTCCAAGGACATCAATCGCCTGCTCGAGATCATGGCGGCACTGCGCCAGCCTGAGACCGGCTGCCCCTGGGACATCGTCCAGACATTCGAGACGATCAAACCCTATACGATCGAGGAGGCCTATGAGGTGGCCGACGCCATCGAGCGCAAGGACCCGGATGATCTCTGCGAGGAACTGGGGGATCTGTTGCTGCAGGTGGTCTTCCATGCCCGTATCGCCGAGGAGGAAGGCCTGTTCTCCTTCGGCGACGTGGTGGAGGCGATCACGAATAAGATGATCCGCCGCCACCCGCATGTCTTTGCCCGCTCTGATACCGATACGCCGGAGGCGGTCAAGGCGCAGTGGGACAAGATCAAGCAGCAGGAAAAGGCCGAACGTCTCGCACGCCGCGCAGCCCGTGGCTCGGCGGCTGATCCCGACACCGGCTATCTCGGATCGGTGCAGCGGTCATTTCCGGCCCTCACCGAAGCCCTGAAGCTGCAGGAACGTGCGGCCAAGGTCGGCTTCGACTGGTCGGAGGCTGCCCCCATCCTCGACAAGATCGAGGAGGAGATCGGCGAATTGCGCGAGGCGCTTGCCGAAAACAGACCGGACAAGGTCAAGGACGAACTCGGCGATCTGATCTTTGCACTGGTCAATATTGGCCGGCATGTGGGGGCGGAACCGGAGCAGGCCCTGCGCGGAACAAACACAAAGTTCCGAAATCGATTCAGTTATATAGAGACATCTCTTCAAGCATCAGGTGAAACATTGGACGGCGCCTCTCTGGAACGCATGGAAGAGCTCTGGCAGGCGGCGAAGACCAGATAGACGGCGGGCAAACGGCGTGCCGCAGTCAGCCGCAGCGCTATTGATGACTGCGAACGAGATCCTCCTGAATGTTCGGGCTGTGCGTACCAATCTTGTTTATCCGCCACCACGCGAAAGCTATGAGAAAGACCATAGCGGCAAGCAAAACAACACTTGCAAAGCCCCACCCTGCTTCCACAGCCTCCTCCACCTGTGAGCCGAAAACGAAACCCACGGAGACCAGCAAGGCCGTCCAAAGCATGGCCGACGCTGCGTTCAAGACCGTAAACCTGCCCCACGACATGGTTCCGAGTCCGACCGGGAGCGCCCCTATGGTCCGCATGCCCTTGGGATATCTGTAGATAAAGATGTAGGCACTGCCGTAGTTTGCAATCAGGGCTCTCGCTCCTGAATATGTCCTCTCGGCGAACCGCCACCTCTTCAACCAGGCGTCTCCGTATCGTCTGGCAATGAAGAACCGTGCTTCGTCACCCAGGTAGCCACCCGCAAAGGTCACGACCAAAACAAGGGGCAAATCCAAAGCTTGTGCATGAGCTGCATAGCCCGCGAACAAGGGGAGACTGCCGCTTTTCAACATACAGTATGCAAAGAGCAGGATGTAGATCCATGTCCCGTACGCTCTTATCAGCTCAGACAAACCGTCCATGTCACTTCACCACATAACTCAACGCATCAAACGACTATTGTCGTAGATACGGTCTACCGGTTCCGTCGGATTTTTCCCTTCCCGTGACCCGCCTGGGAATGAATGGTTTTTGGCCATCGGGGTCAGTTTGGCTGAACAGACACAGCCGTTTCTCGTGATCCAGTTCTTTGCAGAAAGGCATTTGAAGCGGTCGCGACCACCATCAAGGTATCGGAGCCAGACTGAGCTGGGTGACGCAAAAGCCGTCCCCACGGGCGCAGCACTGACTGTGCCGGACCGATCCCACATTCCCGCACAGGCTCGCAAACAGCCGCTGGAAGACCGCACCATGCCAAGGGCATCCGGCCGTGGCGAGCGGGTTTGCGGCGATGGCCAGGGTCACCACCGGACGTGTCCATCCGGTAACCCTGCCCTCAAAGCTCCCACTGCCGGCAAAGGTCCAGGCGTGGCGGGCAATGGCGGATACGAGCAGACGCGAGGACAGCCCGGGCGGCAGCTTCGGCAGGATTTGCCGCGCAATCGGCGGGATGCGATTTTCCAGAATGTAATGTCCCGTCCGATGTCCGGCATCGGCCAAGACGCGGTCGGCCTCTGCGGGCGGGAGCGTCGCCTGGACGGCGGCAAAGAGCGCCACGGGTTCGCGCTCGTCTATCATCGTCGTCGGCACAACACCGATGTATCGCCCTAACCCGGCTGCCTCGAAAATCAGGCGTGCGGCACCAGGCCCGTCGAGGGCGGAAAGGGCCTCACCTGTCTGGATGATCGCGTTCGGACCGATGCGGGCTGGCGGACGAGCGGGAGGCGTTTCCGGTCGCTCGGCATCGGCGAAAAGCCTTGCCAGTCCGTTGTCAGACGTGGGCATCGTGGCTCTCCGGCCCTCCGCCGCAGGCCATGACGGGCGTTCGTGCCTCTTCCGCCTCGCCTGCCTTGCGGGCACGCAGCTGACTTGCGCGGTCGGACGCCGCCTGCCAGTCGGCCATCTGGGCTGGTGCGATCTTGCGGCTCATATCGAAGCCGAAATCAACCTTCTCCTTCGATTGCGGGCCCCAGTAATTGTGCTTGCCGAGATCATAGAACTTGCGCTCGAAGCCAGCCTTGAGAAAGGCCTTGAGGCAGCCGAGCAGATAGCGGCGGCGAAAACCCTTGCCGCGCCATGGATAATGGAAGAGCGCCTTGATCATGTAGAAGCGGCGGTAATTGTTCATCACACGGTCGAGCAGCTCGGCACGATCCATGGCATCCGGCTTCATGATCGGTGTCACGAAATTGTATTTCGAGAAGTCGAAGATCTCGACCTTGTCGCCGAGTTCCTGGAAGAGCGGCGAGAACGGCCAGGGCGTATACATGGCCCAGTTGGCGAGATCCGGGTTCCAGTCGCGCGCCATGCGATAGGTTTCCTCCAGCGTCTCCGCCGTCTCATTCTCAAGACCAACGATGAACTGCGCTTCGGTGAAGATATCAGCCTCACGGAGCAGGCGGATCGCCTTCTTGTTCTCGGCGACCTTGGTTTCCTTGTTGAAGCGGTCGAGCTTCAGCTGGGCGGCGGCTTCCGTGCCGAGCGAGACATGCACGAGGCCGGCCTTGCGATAGAGGGCCAGATATTCCTCGTCTCTGATAATGTCGGTGACACGGGTGTTGATGCCCCATTTGACCTTGTCCGGCAGGCCGCGGGCGATCAGCTCCTCGCAAAAGGCGATGAACTTCTTGCGGTTGATGGTCGGTTCCTCGTCGGCGAGGATGAAGAAGCCGACCTGATGGTCGTTGACCAGTTTCTCGATCTCGTCGACCACCTTCTTCGGATCACGGATGCGATAATCTCGCCAGAACTTCCACTGAGAACAGAACGAGCAGGTGAAGGGGCAGCCCCGCGCCATGTTGGGGATCGCGACCCTGACGCCAAGCGGCACATAGATGTATTTCTCCCATTCGAGCAGGGTCCAATCCGGCTCGACGGCATCGAAGTTCTTGACGGTGGGTGCGGCAGGCGTCGCGATGATCTTGCCGTCGTCGGTGATATAGGCGAGGCCCTTGATGCCCGCTCTCGTCTCTTTCCAGTTGCCGGCGGCATAAGCGCGGGCGAGTTCGACGATGATCTCCTCGCCTTCGCCACGGACAATGACGTCGATATAGGGCGCCTCGGTCAAGACCTGCTGGTACATGAAGGTGGCATGGATGCCGCCGAGGACCCGGAGTGCCTGAGGGCAGACTTCCCTGGCAATTTCGAGGCAGCGCTCGGCCATGTAGATCGACGGGGTGATCGCGGTGCAGCCGATCAAGTCCGGCTGCAGGCGGCGCAATTCCTCACGCAGCCGGTCCTCGGTCATGTCATTGGTCATGGCATCGAGGAAGTGGATGTCGGTAAAGCCTGCGGACTTCAGCGCGCCGCCGAGATAGGCGACCCAGGCAGGCGGCCAGTTACCGGCAATCTCGGCGCCGCCGGAGTGATAGTTCGGATGGATAAAGACGATGCGCATGACCACCTCCTCAGTGTGTAAACAAAAGTTGACACACTGAGGAATGCGATCACTTGACGTGGATCAAAGCGTGGAGAAAGTGCAATCCCGACCCGGGAGCTGCTACCGCTCCCAATCTTCCTTTGCACGGGGAGCTGGGGCTCCAAGCTTGCGTTCAAGCTCGTTTGCCTGCCGATCAGTGAGGCGAACATCGAGTTCCACAGAGCCATCATCCTGGTCTCGGCGTTCATCGACGATTGCGTTCTCATAGAGCCAGGATACAACCGCGTGCTTGTCAGCCGGGACAGTGATGGCCGCTTCCGTTAAAACGCCCGATAGGCGTTCGGCGATTACGGCCAATAGCGTTTCCACGCCTTCGCCCGAGATAGCCGAAACGGGCAGAACATTTGGGCGCCCCGCCGCCTTTTGCAACAAACCGTCATGATTCTCTGTGGCAAGACGATCGATCTTGTTCCATACCTCAATGATGCGCTCGGAACGCTCTTTCTCGTCAATGCCGAGATCATCGAGGATGCGCAGGACATCTGCCGATTGGGCACCGTTATCAGGATCCGACATGTCGCGGACATGGAGGATGAGATCGGCTTCGAGCACCTCTTCCAGCGTCGCGCGGAAGGCGGCGACGAGGTGGGTGGGCAGGTCGGAGATGAAGCCGACGGTGTCCGACATGATCACGGTGCGACCATGCGGCAGCTTCATGCGGCGCAGCGTCGGGTCCAGCGTCGCAAACAGCATGTCTTCAGCCAGCACACCCGCACCGGTGATCCGGTTGAACAGCGTCGACTTGCCGGCATTGGTGTAGCCAACGAGTGCCACGATCGGATGCGGCACCTTGCGGCGCTTCGCGCGATGAAGCTGGCGGGTGCGCACCACCTGTTCGAGTTCGCGCTCCAGTTTGACGATCTTGTCTTGAAGCAGTCGGCGGTCGGCTTCGATCTGGGTTTCACCCGGACCGCCCATGAAGCCCGCGCCGCCGCGCTGGCGTTCAAGGTGGGTCCAGGAACGGACCAGACGGCCCTTCTGGTAGTTGAGATGCGCAAGCTCGACCTGCAGCGTGCCTTCCTTGGTGGAGGCACGGCGGCCGAAGATTTCGAGGATGAGGCCGGTCCGGTCGATGACCTTGGCGCCCCATTCCTTCTCCAGATTGCGCTGTTGCACCGGTGTCAGGGGATGATCGACGATAATGAGGCCGGCGTCATGCTCGTCGAGCAGCGCCTTGACCTCAGCAATCTTGCCGGAACCCATGAGTGTCGCCGGGCGCGGCTGGCTGACCGTGACGATCAAACCCTGAACGATGGCGAGATCGATGGCGCGGGCAAGGCCGACCGCCTCTTCGAGGCGCGCTTCGTTCGAGCGGCTAGGAACCGGTGGCGCACCTTCGGGCAGCGGCTGGGGCTTCGCCTGTTTCAAGACAGGTACAAGCACGAGCGCCCGCATATCATCCCGGCGCTTTTCGTCCTCCGGGATGATCGATTCGTTTGTTATGTCGCGGCTGGTGATGATATCAGTCCTGTCCGGATTGCGTGTCTTCGCTCTCGAACATCTGCATCGGCTGACCGGGCATGATGGTGGAGATCGCGTGTTTGTAGACCAGCTGGGAATGCCCGTCGCGCCGCAAAAGAACGCAGAAATTGTCGAATGACGTTACAACACCGGTCAGTTTCACGCCATTGATCAAAAAGATGGTCAGTGAAATCTTCTGTTTGCGTACTGTGTTGAGAAATAGATCCTGCAGATTCTGAGAACGTTCCGCCATCGCGCCGCTTCTTTCGTTTTTGCCGGTCATTGCCGGTGTCATTATTCTTAGAACTGGTCAGGTGTGTCGGGCATTTATGTCCCCCCGCCCCTTCACCGCAAAGTTGGTATCAAATCGCTGTCTTTTCCGCAATGTCGAAAAAAGTCGAGCGAATTTTGTCCGCAACGGTACCGGGGTGACCATTTCCGATCACCACGCCATCGATCTCAACGACCGGAAAACAGATGCTTGTTGCGGCGGTGATGAAGACCTCACGCGCTTTCAGCATCTCATCGCGGGAGAAGCGTCGCTCCTCAATTTCCATGCCGAGATGCCTGGAGACATCGATGAGTGTCGTTCGCGTAATGCCACGCAGGATGCCCTGCTCCGCCGGTCGAGTAACAAGCCGACCAGCGGCATCCACGATCCAGACATTCGTTGCCGCACCTTCCGTCACCATGCCTTCGGAATCGACGTAAATCGCCTCCTGCGCACCTGTTTCCTTTGCCTGCTGTCGCGCCATGGCGTTTGGCAAAAGACCCACACTCTTGATGTCGACACGGGACCAGCGGTTATCGGCAAGGGTGATCGCCTTGATGCCATTCGCGTTTTTCAGAGCAATAACCTTTGGATCAGTGCTCTTTGCCGTAATCACGAGCGACGGCTTGACATCGGGACCGGGGAAAACGTGATCGCGTCGCGCAACACCACGCGTCACCTGAAGATAGAAAAGACCGTTGCGTACCCGATTGCGACGCAGCACCTCGCGGATCACATGTGTCAAAGCCGCCCGTGACATCGGATGGTGGATACGCAGTTCCGAAAGCGATCGGTCCAGACGATCAAGATGGCGGGTCAGATCAACGATCACGCCATGCCGGACTTCACAAACCTCGTAAACGCCATCAGCGAATTGATAACCTCGATCCTCGATATGGACGGAGGCGTCCTTGTGGGGAAGATAGCGTCCATTGACGTAAGCTATTCTCGGCATCTGTGTTTTGGTCTTTCAGAAATATTGGATCGACACGCGGAACATCTGTTCCACATCCTTGACTGCACCTGCGGTAGCGAAGATGACGACGCGGTCCTTCGCCTTGATCTTGGTGTCGCCGTTCGGGCGGATCACCGTACCGTCGCGGTAGATTGCGCCGATACGCAGACCGGCCGGCAGTTCCAGCTCCCGAAACGGTCTGCCAACCAGGGGCGATGTTTCCAGCGCTTCGGCCTCGATGACCTCCGCCATGCCTTTTTGAACCGCATAGACAGCACGGATTCGCCCCTTGCGGGCATGCTGCAGCACCCGGGAAATCGTGACAGCCCTTGGGTTGATATAGGCATCAATCCCAATTGATCCCGCCAGATCATGAAAGGATGGATTATTGATCAATACCATGCCGGACTTGCAGCCGAGTCGTTTCGCCATAGCCGCGCTCAAGATGTTTGTCTGGTCATTGTTCGTGAGGGTCACGATCAAATCGGCATTCTCGATATCAGCCTGCTGCAGAATATTCTGGTCCAGTGCAGAACCGTGCAGGACAATGCCCATACGGAGCTGTTCTGACACCGAAATGGCCCGTTCTCGGTCGCTTTCGATGATCTTGATCCGGGTCTTTGGCTGCATCTCTTCTATGGTGCGGGCAACATAGTAACCAATATTGCCACCACCCGCGATGACGATCCGCCCAGCTTCCTGCTCCTCATGCCCGAACAGGCCGAGTGTTCTGCGGGCATGATCCCGCTGGCATATGACATAGGCGAGGTCGCCGACGGACAATTGATCCCGAGAATTGACGATGCGCAGCTTTCCGTTTCGGTAAACAGCCGTCACGGTCGCCATCAAGTCCGGGAAGAGTTCGCTCAATTGCTGCAGCGGAGTGTCGACCACCGGGCAATCCTCCATGCACTCGATTGCGAGCATGGCGACATTATCGTCAGCGAACCGAACTATATCCGTTGCACCAGGGAAAGAAATCCTGCGCAAAACCATCTTGCCGACTTCGATCTCAGGCGAGATTGCCACATCAATAGGCAGATTATCGCGACTGAACAAGTCGGAGTATTCCGGCCGCAGATAGTTCTGAGAGCGGATACGGGCAATACGAGTGGGCACGTTGAACAGCGAGTGCGCCACCTGACATGCGATCATGTTGATCTCGTCATAGAGCGTGACCGCAATGATCATGTCTGCCTGATCTGCACCGGCTCGTGCCAGCACATCCGGATGCGCGCCGTGACCGACATAGCCGCGTACGTCCAGGGTTTCTGTAATATGGGCGACGAGCGACGCGGATGTATCGATGACCGATACGTCGTTGTCCTCAAGGGATAGCCGTTCGGCGATGCCGTAGCCGACCTGTCCCGCCCCGCAGATGATTACTTTCATGATGCCTCTCCAGGCGACTAACCCAAGGCGAATCCGCCTCGGGCACCGATCAGCAGTTTATACGCCAAGAGACTTCAGTTTGCGATGGAGGGCGGACCTCTCCATCCCTACGAATTCTGCCGTGCGCGAGATATTGCCGCCGAATCGGTTGATCTGGGCAATCAAGTAATCGCGCTCGAACATTTCGCGAGCCTCACGCAGAGGCAAGGTCATGATGTGACTGTCATTTCGCGCAGACACCTTCGGCAGCATGTCCGACAAGTCAGGCGGAAGCATCTCCGCCGTAATCGGGGTATCGGGACCGTCGCCCTGAGCAAGAATCATCAGGCGCTCGATGTTGTTGCGGAGCTGCCGGATGTTGCCGGGCCAGTCATTGGCTTGCAGCACCGCCATCGCGTCGTCACCGATCTTTCGCTGGCGGATGCCGGCGTGTTCGGAGATCTGGCGCATGAAGAGATCGACGAGGAACGGAATGTCCTCACGCCGCTCCGCGAGCGCTGGTACCTTGATCGGAACGACAGCGAGGCGATGAAACAGATCTTCGCGGAAGCGACCTTCGGCAATAAGGCCTTCAAGGTTATAGGCGGAAGAGGATATGATCCGGACATCGACCTTGACCCGCTTTGTTCCACCTACTCGCTCGAACTGTTGTTCGACCAGAACCCGAAGGATCTTGTTCTGCGTTTCGCGCGGCATTTCGCCGATCTCGTCGAGATACAAAATCCCCCTATGGGCCTCTTCCAACGCACCGATGCGCCTCGGCTGCCCAGGAGAGCCTTCGGAGCCGAACAAGGCCAGTTCCATACGCTCCGGCGTGATCGCTGCGGCGTTGAGGGACACGAAGGGACCGGCAGATCTGCTGGAACGCTTGTGAATCATCCGCGCCACGAGTTCCTTGCCGGACCCGGAGGGGCCGAAAATCATGATGCGGCTGTTTGTCGGCGCCACCTTCTCGATGGTCTGGCGAAGCTGTGACACGGCGACCGACGTCCCAATCAGCTCAATGGCATCACCGGTGCGACGCTTCAGATCAGAAACCTCGCGCTTCAGCTTTGAGTTTTCAAGCGCCCGCTCAGCAATGAGGATCAGGCGGTCTGCCTTGAATGGTTTTTCGATGAAGTCGAAAGCACCACGCTTGATCGCCGAGACCGCCGTTTCGATGTTTCCATGGCCAGATATCATCACAACCGGCAGGTCCGGATAACGGGACTTGATCTCGTCCAGCAGCGCGAGACCGTCGAGACGGCTCCCCTGCATCCAGATATCGAGGAACAAAAGGCGCGGCATGCGATCAGAAATCGCTGCAAGCGCGCTGTCTGCATCATGCGCCGTTCGCGTCTCATGCCCCTCATCGCTCAGAATACCGGACACGATTTCGCGAATATCCTCTTCGTCATCAACGACCAGAATGTCAGAGGCCATATGCCTTTTCCCTGTTACTTTCCGGTTCGGCAGTTGAACCACTTTCAACACGCGGCAAAACAATGCGGATCATCGCACCCCGACCGCGGTCGAAGTCTGCCGGCGCGTCATGGAGTTCAAGCTGCCCACCATGCTCTTCAATAATTTTCTTGACGATCGCGAGGCCAAGACCTGTGCCCTTTTCCCGCATCGTCATGTAAGGCTCAAGAATGCGGTGACGATTTTCCACCGGCAGACCGCGCCCGTTGTCAATTACATCAACGACATAGCGGTCCAGCGCCGCGTCATGTGAAGACCTGACAAGTATCTTGCCCCGACCGCCCAATTCGTGGACTGGCACGGCTTCGATCGACTCGGCTGCATTCTTCACAATGTTCCCAACCGCCTGAGCCAGCATTCGGGCATCAAAGTCACCTTCCAGCGGTTCATCTCCGAATTCTCGCAGGAACTCGATTTCATTGCTCCCGATTTCCCGCAAGAAGACGGCATCCTTCAAAATGTCGCGCAGATCAGCCTTCTGTTTCGCTGGTTTCGGCATGCGCGCGAACGCCGAGAACTCATCGACCATCCGACCGATGTCTTCGACCTGACGGACAATCGTGTCCGTGCACTGATCAAAAACCGCCTTGTCATCGTCAGCGATCTGTTTGCCGTAACGGCGCTTCAGACGCTCTGCAGACAGCTGGATCGGTGTCAGCGGATTCTTGATCTCATGGGCAATACGCCGTGCGACATCCGCCCAGGCTGTGGAACGTTGCGCAATGACGAGATCGGTAATGTCATCAAGCGTAATCACGTAGGAATCGGCTGAGCCTCGGGTTTCCTCCCGGGTCACCTGAACGTTCAGCGTCCTCTCCTTGCCGGAGCGAAGCATGTTGATCTGCTCACGATACTCACCACGGTGACGAACCGCAGCCTCCGAAAGAACCCGATCAACCTCAGGCGCAACAAGCGACAATTTCTGCCCGAGTAAACGGTCGGACGGGAGTGCCAAGAGGAATTCTGCGGAAGGATTGACGATCGTAACGACGCCGTCGTCTTCCACACCGATCACGGCCGCGGTAACGCCCGAGAGGACGGCCTCTATAAATCGGCGCCTGTCGTCTACTTCATCCTTGGCCTCGAGGATCTCGTCGCGCTGGCTGCGGATCTGGGTAATCATCTTGTTGAAGGTTCGAGACAGACTGCCGACATCGCCATCAGCTGCGCGAACAGGAACGACGACGTTCAGGTTGCCCGATGCAATGCTGTCTGCGGCACCGATCAGCAGCCTGATGGGCCTGACAATACGGTCCGCGACTGCAATAGCAGTCCAGATTGCCGCGAGGAGAACGATCAGCGCGAATCCCAGATAAAGAACAGCGAACGCGATCTGTAGCGTCGTACGTCCTTCGCTCATGGCCTGGTATTCGGCAGCATTATCCTCCATTAGCCGCATTGCACCCATGACTTTGGGATCAACAGCACGCACGGTGTAGAGGAAGGTCCCCGACAAGGAATCCAGCTTGATCACAGCGCCGACAAGATTGGTGACACCTGGCGGAATGAGGGTCGGCTGTCCGGCCGCAGCACTCTGAAGGGCATCAAGCGGTATTGCCGGTAGCGGGCGTTCTGTTGCGATATCGGCCTGGACAATCGCCGAACCGTCCTGCCGAACGAGAAATGCACCCAGCATGCCGCGTCCCCTCGCCTGACGCGTCATCAATTGAATGAAACCGTTGCGGTCGAGAAAATAAAGCGAACGGTTGCGCTCCAGGTCGTTCGCCATCGAAATGGTCTGCCCCTGCAGATAGCTGGCATTCTCCAGCATGTAGGCCTGCGCGACATTCATCGATGAGGAAACGATTGACTGGGTTCGGATCGAGAACCAACGGTCGAGACCGACATTGAGCGTGATGGAGGCAAAAATGGCGACAAGGATTGCCGGTGTGATGGCGACGATCGAAAAGAGCGCAACGATCCGGACATGCAGCCGGGCCGCTGCCCGACCACGGTTGCGCGCCTTGAAAAGCCGCATGACTTCGCGCCCGATCAGGATCACCAGACCTACGATGAAGAGCGAGTTCAGGACGGCTGAGGCAACGACGACCTGCGACGTCGGTTCGATCGGTGTCAGCCCGAGGAGAACCGGAAGGGTGAAGCTCGCACAAGCCAAAGCGCCACCGGCGAGGAGCAGGCCGGGCAATGCAAATGATGCACGACGGTCATGCGTCAGCACACCTTCTGCCTCCACGACAGGCACTCTCCGGTTCCTTACCATTCAATTCCCCCGCACCTTGAAAAGGTGCCTCTCAGATCAGAGCTGACCCGAGCGCGGCTGCTGTTTGTTGGTCACGCGCCTCTTCTACGGAAAAGGACATGAAGGCCATAGGTTTCAACGTGACTTTTGAGCAACGCTTTGTGGCGAAATTGCAACGAGTGCCGAGGATTTGTCAAGCAGAGCGGGAGCTGCGATACACGGAAACCCCGAGCTCGCGGATCTTCTTGCGCAGAGTGTTTCGGTTGAGGCCGAGCAGGTCAGCCGCTTTGATCTGGTTCCCTCGGGTCGCCGTCAATGCAGCAAGAATCAGTGGATACTCCATCTCGGTCAGCACCCGATCATAGAGCCCGGAAGGCGGAAGTGCGTCGCCGAAACTTGCGAAATAAGTCCGCATATTCTCCTCTACGGCCTGGGAAATCGTCATCGTTCCGGTCGGAATGCCGGTCTTTTCGATCGGGCTGTCGGGGAAATCCGAACGCAGTTCCTGATCCACGATCTCACGCGAGATGACGTCCTGCGGATAAAGAGCCATCAAGCGGCGTACGACATTTTCCAGTTCACGGACATTGCCAGGCCATGGATAAGACTTCATGACTTCCAGTGCTTCCTGATCGAAGCGCTTGGCATCAAGACCCTCCTTTTCACCCTGCTGGATGAAGTGGCGAACGAGATCTGGAATGTCCTCGGCGCGGTCCCGCAACGGCGGCAGCCTGAGGGGCACCACGTTCAAGCGGTAATACAGGTCTTCCCGGAACAGGCCTTGATTGATGGAGTGCTTCAGGTCCTTGTTGGTTGCCGCAACGATACGCACATCGGTGCGGATGGGGGTTCGTCCGCCGACTGTCGTATATTCGCCCTGTTGGAGCACACGAAGGAGACGAGTTTGTGCATCCATCGGCATATCGCCGATTTCGTCGAGAAACAGCGTGCCGCCTTCCGCCTGTTCGAACCGGCCTGTCGAGCGATTTTGCGCCCCGGTAAAGGCTCCCTTCTCATGCCCAAAAAGTTCTGATTCGATCAGATCTCGTGGAATTGCGGCCATATTGATTGCGACAAAGGGGCCGTTCCGGCGCTTGCCGTAATCATGCAGCGCCCGTGCCACCAGTTCCTTGCCGGTGCCGGATTCGCCGGTAATCATCAGCGTCAGATCCGTCTGCATTAGACGGGCAAGAACGCGGTAAATCTCCTGCATTGCCGCTGAACGACCCACGAGCGGCATCCCGTCCTGCATGTCGTCATCGAGGCGAGCGGGCTTCTTCTTCGGTTCCGCCAGCGCCCGCCCGATGATGCCGATGAGTTCGGTCAGATCGAAGGGCTTCGGCAGATAGTCATAGGCACCCTTTTCCGAGGCCTTGATCGCCGTCATGAAGGTATTTTGCGCACTCATGACAAGAACGGGAAGCTCGGGACGAGCTTTCTTGATGCGCGGCAGAAGATCGAAGGCATTTTCATCAGGCATGATGACATCCGTCACCACCAGGTCCCCCTCACCGGCAGAGATCCACCGCCAGAGGGTGGCCGCGTTCGAGGTGATACGAACCTCGTAACCGGCACGCGTCAGCGCCTGGTTGAGCACAGTGCGAATGGCGGCATCATCGTCAGCGACTAGGATCGTGGCTGTCATCAGTTCGTTCCTGTGGGGTTGGCGAGAGGCGTATCCTCAAGGGCCGTATCCTTGGACATCGGCATGAGGACGCGAAACGTGGTTCGGCTTGCCTGGCTGTCACATTCGATGATGCCGCCATGACCGCCGATTATCTTTGCCACCAGCGCAAGTCCGAGGCCGGAACCGTTGGTCTTGGTCGTGATGAAGGGGTCAAAAAGGTGTGGCAGGAGGTCAGTCGGCACGCCGGGTCCGTTATCGTGGACGCAGAATTCCAGGGGAAGCGATATCTTTTCCCGTGATCCGGCAACCGAAAGACGGATCCCCGGTCGATAGGCGGTCGTAAGCTGAATTTCACCATCCGTCCGATCTCCGATCGCCTCGGCGGCATTTTTCACCAGGTTCAGGAAGACCTGCACCAGCTGGTCCCGATTGGCAAAGACCGGGGGCAGCGACGGATCGTAACTCTCGGTGACGCGAATGTTGCGAGCGAAGCCGGCCTTGGCAACGGCCTTCACCTGGTCCAGAACCGAATGGATGTTCACCGGCGCGCGATCAACCGGACGCTCGTCCGAGAAGACTTCCATGCGATCAACAAGCGAGACGATACGGTCGGTCTCGTCACAGATCAGCCGGGTCAAGGCGCGGTCTTCATCGGTTACCGCCGTCTCAAGAAGCTGCGCTGCGCCGCGAATGCCCGAGAGTGGATTCTTGATTTCATGCGCAAGCATCGACGCGAGGCCAGTAACCGAACGAGCCGCAGCCCGGTGGGTCAATTGGCGATCGATCTTGTCCGCCATCGACCGTTCCTGAAAGACGACAACGACACTGCCCGGTTGGGACAAAACCGGCGCAACATAAAGATCGACCAGTTTTTCCTGCCCAAGACGCGGGGAACTGAGGTCCACCCGATACTCGTTCACAGGCGCGCGGCGCTCGCGGACCTGATCGATCAATGACAAAAGAGGGCTGCCGAATGGAATGAAGGTCGAGATACGATAGCGTGCGAGATGACTGGCGCTGGCTCCGAAAAACGCTTCAGCCTCCCAGTTTGCGAAAGCGATGTGGCCGTTTTGATCCACCATGACCACGGGATTTTGTATCGCATTCAGAACGGCCATCGCTAGGCCATTGCCGCTGCTATTTGCCGTCATGCGGCCTCCCGTTTGCTGGTTTGAGTGCTGCCAAGCGCCTGTTTCATGGCACGTGTGACAAAGGCCGGATCCTTGGTAGTCATGATTTCCGCTTTTAGTCCGGGGGGCGTCTCGGGCGCATGGCGATCGAGATACCAGCCGAGATGCTTGCGGGCGTGGCGCAGCCCCACTTCGCGCCCATAATGCGCCAGCATCATTTCGTAATGCTCCACGATCAGCGACGGCAAATCCTCACGCCGCGGAGGCGCAGCTCCGGCCAGAGCACCTGCATGCCACGGCCGCCCCTGGGAGGACCGACCAACCATCACGGCGTCGGCACCGGAACGCCTGATTATTTCTGTGGCGTCGTCAGAGGTATCCACATCACCATTTGCGACCAGCGGCACTGTGATGGCATTACGCACATCTGCAATCGCATCCCAATCAGCGCTGCCTTCGTAAAACTGCATGCGGGTGCGACCATGGACAGTGATCAACTGCACTCCGACAGACTCCGCGCGAGCTGCAAGTTCCGGTGCATTCAGAGACGAATGGTCCCAGCCAAGCCGCATCTTCACGGTCACCGGTACAGACACTGCCTTTACGGTCGCCTCGATGATGGAAAGTGCGTGATCGGGCTCGCGCATCAAGGCCGAACCGGCATATCCGCCGATGACCTTCTTCGCAGGGCAGCCCATATTGATGTCGATAATGTCCGCACCATTGGCTTCAGCAATCTTTGCCGCCTCCGCCATCCAATGTGGATCACGACCCGCGAGCTGAACCATGTGCGGATTCAACCCCGCTCCCTTCAGCCTGCTCCAGGATTCTGCGGCATTGTGAACGAGCTCACGACTTGCGACCATTTCGGTTACAACAAGGCCAGCACCAAAGCGAAATGCCAGCTGCCGGAAGGGCAGATCGGTTACGCCAGACATCGGAGCCAGCACCACACGGTTACGGACCCTGACCGTGCCAATCTGAAATGGCGTATCTAACGCGACTGAAGTCAATTGATTATCTTTCGGGCATCAAAGCTACTTGCACTATTTTTAGCCAGTTGCGCAGTGATTGCCAAGGGGCATGATCGATGCATCGACAAAAAACAGAGCAGCTGCTGGAAAAGCAGTCGCGGAGCCGATAGAGCACCAGGTTGTAGGTAATGTGTCATGAACCAGGCAGGCAGATGGAGCAAGAGCGGGATCGCAGAATCGGCGTCGTAGTTGTGGCAGCAGGTCGCGGCGAGCGGGCCGGAGGGACAGTTGACGGTCCAAAGCAGTATCGGCAGATTGGAGGTCACGCAGTCCTCTGGCACACCATAAAGGCTTTTTTGGACTGGCCACATACCGGACCGATCATTGTGGTCATTCATCCGGACGATGAGGATCTGTACCGTCTGATGGCGGCACAACTGCCTGGCAGCCACGATATTGCCGTCACGTTCGGGGCACCGACACGACAGCTCTCGGTTCTCCAGGGTCTGCGATCTCTTGCAGGGAAAGGCGTGAGCCACGTCCTGATACAGGACGGTGTGCGACCATTCATCGACCGGGCACTGCTAGACCGCGTTCGAGATGGTTTCATGACCGGCCATTCTGCACTCCTGCCTGCTCTACCCGTGACTGACACCATCAAGCGCTTCTCCAGCGACGGACGGGTTGTCACGACCGTCCCGCGGGATGATTTATGCGCCGCGCAAACGCCGCAGGCCTTTAAATATGAGGCGATTTTTAGGGCGCATGAGGCAGCGGCAACAAGTGGCTTGAATGGCTTTACAGATGACGCATCGATCGCCGAATGGGCCGGCATTCCCGTTCAGGTCATCGAGGGATCCGCAGACAACGTCAAACTCACAACACGCAAGGATATCGCGATGGCCGATGAGAAATTGGGCGGGAGCCTGCCTGATGTCAGAACCGGGAATGGTTATGACGTTCATCAGCTGATACCGGGCGATGGAGTTACACTCTGCGGCATTTTCATCCCCCATGACCAGAAACTGATGGGGCACTCGGATGCCGATGTGGCGCTGCATGCCCTGACCGATGCCCTGCTGGCGACCTGTGGCGCCGGCGATATCGGTGATCACTTCCCGCCCTCCGATCCGCAATGGAAAGGCGCGCCCTCGCGCATCTTCCTCGAACACGCGGCAAAGATCATCCGCCAAAATGGCGGAACCATCATGAATGTCGATGTCTCGCTGATTGCCGAGGCGCCGAAAGTTGGTCCGCACCGTGAGGCCATGCGGCAAAAGCTTTCCGATATCCTCGGCATTTCACTTGAGCGATGCTCGGTCAAGGCGACAACCAACGAGAAGATCGGCTTTGTCGGTCGGCGCGAAGGCATTGCGGCCATCGCCACCGCCAGCGTCGTCTTCCGGAGAGCAAGTTGATGGGGCTGTATCCGGCAGATATCGAGGCGCAGGCTGCGTCAATCATCGCCACCTACCGCAAGCGTGGATGGATGATCACGACGGCGGAATCCTGCACCGGCGGGCTGATTTCGGGCGCCCTCACCGAAATTGCCGGGTCCTCGTCCGTCGTTGACCGTGGCTTCGTGACCTATACGAACCAAGCAAAGATGGACCTGATCGGCGTTTCAGCCAACACAGTTGAAACCTTTGGTGCTGTCTCCAAAGAAACAGCGTTGCAGATGGCGCACGGGGCTCTGATGCGATCAGATGCGCAAGTCGCCGTAGCCGTTACGGGGATTGCCGGTCCCGGCGGTGGATCGGCCGAAAAACCGGTTGGGCTGGTACACCTGGCTCTTGCGACCCGCCATGGCACCGTTGATCATCGAGAGATGCGCTATGGGGATCCGGGGCGTGATGAGGTTCGGCTCGCCACGATCAGAACGGCTCTCGACATGCTCCTCAAGGTGGCTCAGACGCCGGCGTAAACCTTGTCTGCCCGCGCTTCGAAGGCTTCGGCGAACATGCGAAACGCACGATCGAACATGGACCCCATCAGGGCACCGAGGATGCGGTTCTTGAACTCGTAGTCGATGAAGAACTCGACTGCGCAGTTGCCATCGACGGTGTCGACGAACCGCCAGCGATTGTCCAGATAACGAAACGGGCCCTCGATATATTTCACATCGATTGCAAGATCCGCCCTGTTCAAGAGGACCTGGGTCGTGAAGGTCTCGCGAATGGCCTTGTAACCCACTGTCATGTCGGCGAGCAAAAGTTCCTTGCCATCTCTTTCACGGCGCGATCTCACATTGAGACCTTCGCAAAGCGGCAGGAATTCAGGATAGCGCTCGACATCTGCCACGAGTTCATACATCCGGGCGGGCGAGTGCTTGACGATACGGCGCGTTTCAAATTGTGGCATGAGCCGCACTTAAGCAGGCAAATGGCCAAGATCAAGCAGTTCTGTGGCCTCTTTGCGTGTTTTCACCACGATGACCGAAAGTGTCGCACCGTATTTCTCCAGTTTATGGAGGAAGATCGGTGCGTGCTTCTTCTCGAAGTTTTAAACCTGTTCAGCAACTGTCGACCTCAAGCTGACCATTCTCCAGCCCTTCTGCCAATTGCCGCGCCTCCGAAAAGGATCGCAATGTCAAAATTGGCAGATCCGCGCGTGCCTTTGAAAAAGCATACTCGAACTGTGGCGCTTCTTCGCGCTCAAAGGTCCAAACGTAGCGGAAGAAGGGCCAGTCCATCTTCTCCGGGCAGCCTTCCGGCATCCCCGGTCGTATCGTTCCGCGATGGCGCAGCCAGCCCGACAGGATACCGTAGACTGACACAGGACGAGGAGGACGCATCCAGATGACCATGTCTGCGCGGTCAAGTCGGATGGACATGCTACCGGGGCTGTTACCGTCGAAGATCCAGCGATCACGCTGCGCAAAGGCCTTCATGCGCTCAAGGGCTTCTGCTCGTGGCCGCAGCTGCCACCCCGGCAGCCAGAAGATCTCCCGATCCATCGACAGATAAGGAAGATCAAGGGACTCGCTCAGCCGCATCGACAATGTCGACTTGCCGCTGCCGGCGCATCCCACGACCATGATGCGTCTGGCGTGTCGCAGCTGTTCAATGGCCGCTGCTCGGTCAATAGAAATGGTCACGGGAAGACCTGCTGCACAATGAAGTTGGTGAAGCTTGGAACGGATTACACGCAAAGCATGAAAGCAAAATGCCCGACACTCTTATCGAGCATCGGGCATTTAAACAATATGTGGCGTGCTGTCAGATTGCTGCCGCGAGCTTTTTCTCTCGCGCCGCCTTTAGCCGCGCAAAGTCATCGCCTGCGTGATGCGACGAGCGCGTCAGCGGGCTCGAAGAGACCATGAGAAAGCCCTTGGAGTAAGCGATATCCTCATAGGACTTGAACTCTTCCGGCGTGACGAAGCGCTCGACCTTGTGGTGCTTGCGGGTCGGCTGGAGATACTGACCAATCGTCAGGAAATCGACGTCGGCAGAGCGCAGGTCGTCCATCAGCTGCAGGACTTCATTCCGCTCCTCGCCGAGGCCGACCATGATGCCCGACTTGGTGAACATGGTCGGATCGAGTTCCTTCACCCGCTGCAAAAGGCGGACGGAGTGGAAGTAACGCGCGCCTGGGCGTACCGTCAGATAGTTGCCGGGCACGGTTTCCATATTGTGGTTGAAGACGTCGGGCTTCGCGGCCACGACGCGCTCAAGCGCGCCAGGCTTCTTCAGGAAGTCCGGCGTCAGGATTTCGATCGTGGTTTCCGGTGATGCCTCGCGGATGGCCCAGATCACCTTCTCGAAATGCTCGGCGCCACCGTCGGCAAGATCGTCGCGGTCGACAGAGGTGATGACGACATGGGAGAGGCCCATCTGGCGAACAGCCTTGGCGACGTTTGCGGGCTCATCGAGATCAAGCGGGTTCGGCTTGCCGGTCGCGACATTGCAGAAAGCGCAAGCGCGGGTACAGATCTCGCCCATGATCATGAAGGTCGCGTGCTTCTTGTCCCAGCACTCGCCGATATTCGGGCAGCCGGCTTCCTCGCAGACCGTCACCAGCTTGTGCGAGCGCACGAGCTCCCGTGTCTCGTGATAGCCCTTGGAGGTCGGTGCCTTGACGCGGATCCATTCCGGCTTGCGCAGCACTTCCGTGTCCGGCTTGTGGGCCTTTTCCGGATGGCGCACACGCTTCTCGCCGGCAGGCGCGGCATTGTTGTTGATCCTGTCGAGGATGGTGACCATGGATAAATCCTGTCTGGCCGGGCATCGGCCCAGTCAAAGTTACCGTCTGACGAGTTTGGCGATGAAGAGAAGGATGCTGGCACCGACAAAGCTGGTGATCAGGTAGCCGAACCAATTGCCTTCAACGAAAACACCAAAGGTCCGAAAGATTGCGGCTGCGATCGCTGCCCCGACGATGCCGATGACGATATTCATGAAGATGCCAAAGCGCATGTCCATGAACTTGCCGGCAAGCCAGCCCGCAAGTCCACCGAAGAATATCGTCGCAATGATGCCGACTTCGAAACCTGCCACGTCTTTGCTCCTTCTGGTTCGCCAACTCGGAACCTGCCGCTGATATAGGCGGCGTCGTTCCGTTTCACAACCGGACTTTAGGCGTTGAGCACCCGGCCATAGGCGTCCAGCACGCTTTCCTTCATCATTTCCGACAGGGTCGGATGCGGGAAGATCGTGTGCATCAGCTCTTCTTCCGTGGTCTCAAGGTTCATCGCGACAACGAAGCCCTGGATGAGCTCAGTGACTTCCGCGCCAACCATATGCGCACCAAGCAGTTCCCCGGTCTTCTTGTCGAAGATTGTCTTGATCATGCCCTGGTCTTCGCCGAGCGCGATCGCCTTGCCATTGGCATTGAAGTTATAACGGCCAACGCGGATATCCCGGCCCTGCTCTTTCGCCTTGGCTTCCGTCAGACCGACCGAGGCGACCTGCGGATTGCAATAGGTGCAGCCCGGGATCTTGGCCTTGTCCATCGGGTGAACGCCCGGCACACCGGCAATCTTCTCGATGCAGATGACGCCCTCATGCTCGGCCTTGTGGGCGAGCATCGGCGGGCCGGCAACGTCGCCGATCGCGTAGAGGCCCGGCACATTGGTCTTGCCGTAGCCGTCGATGACAATGCAGCCGCGATCCGTCTTCACGCCGAGGGCTTCAAGACCGAGGTTCTCGATATTGCCCTGGACGCCCACGGCGGAGATCAGGCGGTCAGCGGTGATCTGCTGGACCTTGCCGTCCTTGGTCTCGACATGGGCGGTGATGGAGTTTGCACCCTTCTCCACCTTCGAGACCTTGGCTTCGGTGATGATCTTCAAGCCGCGCTTTTCCAGCTGCTTGCGGGCAAAGGCCGAAATCTCTGCGTCTTCAACCGGCATAATGTTCGCCATCAGTTCGACGACGGTGACATCCACGCCCATCGAGCGGTAGAAGGAGGCGAATTCGATGCCGATGGCGCCCGAGCCCATGACGACCAGTGACTTCGGCATGAAGTCCGGCTTCATCGCTTCGAAATAGGTCCAGATCAACTTGCCATCCGGCTCGATGCCAGGAAGAGCGCGCGGACGCGCACCCGTTGCGACAATGATGTGCTTGGCGGTGTAGGTGCCCTCGCCCTTGACGCCCTTCGGAACCGGGTTCTGCGGCTCGACAACGGGCTTCGACATATTGCCGACGACCACTTCGCCGGGCTTCGAGAGCTTGGCTTCGCCCCAGATGACGTCGATCTTGTTTTTCTTCATCAGGAAGGCGACGCCGCCGTTCAGGCGGGCCGAAACGCCGCGCGAACGGGCAACCACGTCCTTGACGTCGGCGGTCATCGTGCCGTTCAGCGTCAACCCGTAAGACTTCGCATGGTTGGCGTGATCCAGAATCTCGGCGGAGCGCAGCAGCGCTTTTGTCGGGATACAGCCCCAGTTGAGGCAGATGCCGCCCAGATGCTCGCGTTCGACGATTGCCGTCTTGAGCCCCAACTGGGCAGCACGAATGGCGGTTACATAACCACCGGGGCCAGAACCAATAATGATGACGTCATAGGCATTCGACATGGGCGCTTCCACTCCTCGGTTTTCTAAGACCCTTCGACCCCGCGATCAAAAGGCCTTCTTCGGGACTGGAAGCGTTGCGAAGGTCAGACGACCGGCGTTTCAGCCTCCGGTTCATGATGAACCAGCATCCCGTAGATTTCATCCTTGAGCTGCATCCGCTTCTTGCGAAGCTCCACAATGTGGAAATCGTCTGCAGGCTCAATATCTGTTTCGGCCCGGTGTACTGCCCTGTTCACCTCATGATAGGCCTCGGCCAATCGTGCGAAGTGACCATCCGTTTCCTTCAGATGACGCATCAGCGCCACATGCTCAGGAAACTCGGTTGCCAGTTCGTGCGGTGTGTTCGACATGATCCCATCTCCTTTTCTCGGTTGATGGGGTCAGGTTAAGCCCACAGCGCCGGACCTCCTTGATCTTGATCAACGTATCCCGCCGAATGCAGCGGAATGCGCCATTCCCTAAAGTCCGAGCAGCATCCGGACGACGGGCTCAAGGCCGCGTCCGATGGCTCGAGTATTGTCCGCATCGAGATGAATCCCATCAAGCGGCGTTGTTTCGGCGACAGAGCCCGCATCAAAAAAGGCGCATCCTGCCTCGTCTGCAGCATCGCGATACATGCTGGCGAGCATGGCCCCTTCGTCAACCGAATGATTGAACATTGGCCCAAACATCGAATTGGCTGTTTCGCGGACCGGTGGTGGTGCCACAATCAGTATCTCGGGGCTTTCGAACTCAAACCCCCAGTCATGCTTCTGGATGAGCTTGACCAGCCGCTTGACGCCGCTGGTCGCGCCGATTGCCGTTCCCTGGATGCCACGCTTGAGGTCGTTGGTCCCCAGCATGATGATCACGAGATCAATCGGCTTGTGGGTCGCCAGCACTGTGGGCAGCAGCTTCACGCCATTGCGCTCACAATCACCCAGATGGTCGTCATAGGCGGTGGTGCGGCCGTTCAGACCTTCGGCGATCACCCGGACCCCATGGCCAAGCGCCTTCTGCAGGACACTCGTCCAGCGGTCCTCATAGGCATGCCGACCGAGATGCACCGGGTCGTATCCCCATGTCAGACTATCGCCATAAGCGAGAATGGATTTCATCTACAAATATCCAGCCTTACAGTCGCATTGAGCAGAGCACAGCGTAAAATCTAATTGTCCTTCATTAGCGCTTCGACCTTGCGCTCAAGCTCAAAAATCCGTTCCTCGAACTCACCGGTGACCAGTCGTGACATCATAGTGTCCGCCTGCAGTGCCTGGCGAATGATCTTCTGGCCACTTTCAAGCTTGTCCAGTTGCTGCTTCATTTCACGCATTTCATCACGAATTTCCCGCAGCATTGGCAGGATCATGCTGTCTGGTTCTTTCGCCATCAGAATGCTCCTTTCAACAAAGTTCACCCACGACTTAAGGTCTACTCTGCAAATCCTGGATCACGTCGCAATCAAGCCACATGATATGGTCGATGAGGCATCCATCGTCCAGAGCAACAGGCCAAGGCCCGTTGGTTACAACGCGCCGGGCGGTAGCAATCGCTTTTACCCCGTCCAGCGCGAATGCCGCCGCGCTCACAAATCAAACCAGCATGCCCATCGGATTTTCGATGTAGCGCTTGAAGGCCCCGAGCAGTTCGGCTCCGAGCGCGCCATCGACGCAGCGGTGGTCGGTGGAGAGCGTCACGGTCATGACATTGGCGATCTTCATCGCACCGCCCTTGACCACGACCCGCTCTTCGCCGGCACCGACCGCGAGGATCGTGGCATGAGGCGGGTTCACGACCGCCGAGAAGCTCTTCACGCCCATCATGCCCATGTTGGATACGGCGGTCGTGCCGCCCTGATATTCCTCGGGCTTCAGCTTGCGGTCCTTGGCGCGCTTGCCGAGATCCTTCATCTCGTTGGAGATGGTGGACAGGCTCTTGGTCTCGGCCTTGCGGATGATCGGGGTGATCAGGCCGCCGGGGATCGACACGGCAACACCGACATCGGCATGCTTGTGCTTGACCATGGCACTGTCCGTCCAGGAGACATTGGCATCCGGCACGTCGCGCAGCGCGAGGGCCAGAGCCTTGATCACCATGTCGTTGACGGAGAGCTTGTAGGCCGGCTTGCCGTCCTTTTCAGGCGCGGCTGCGTTGAGCTGTGAACGCAGTGCCAAGAGTGCATCGAGTTCGCAATCCACGGAGACGTAGAAATGCGGGATGGTCTGCTTCGATTCCTGCAGGCGCTTGGCAATCGTCTTGCGCATGCCGTCATGCGGCACGAGCTCGTAGGAGCCATCGGCGAAGTTCTTGAGCACGGCTTCGTCGGACGGACCCTTGGCAAGGGCCGGTGCCGGAGCAGCACTTGCTGCAGCAGGCGGCGTAGCAGCCTTGACACCACCGGTGCTGACGGCCTTTTCAATGTCGCTCTTGACAACGCGGCCCTTGGGACCGGAGCCCGAGACGGCCTTGAGGTCGAGACCGGCTTCCTTCGCCAGACGGCGAGCGAGCGGGGATGCGAAGACGCGGTCGCCAGTCGATGCCGCGGGCGCTGCCGAAGCGGCTGCCGTTGCAGGCGTTGCCGCTGCGGCAGGTGCTGCTTCAGCCTTGGACGCAGGAGCGGCATCGGCCTTGGGCGCGGACGAACCGCCACCAGAAGCAGCAGCCGCGACGTCCTCGCCTTCCTCGGCAAGGATCGCGATCAGCGCATTGACCTTGACGGCTTCGGTGCCGGCGGGAACGACGAGCTTGGCCACGATACCTTCATCGACGGCTTCCACTTCCATGGTCGCCTTGTCGGTTTCGATCTCGGCGATCACATCGCCGGACTTGACCTTGTCGCCTTCCTTGACCAGCCACTTCGCCAGATTGCCCTCTTCCATGGTCGGAGAGAGAGCCGGCATGGTGATATTGATCGGCATGAGCCTCGCCTCCCCTTACTTGTAGCAGACGGCTTTGACCGCCTGGATCACTTCGCCGACATTCGGCAGAGCGAGCTTTTCGAGGTTTGCCGCGTAAGGCATCGGCACATCCTTGCCGGCGATCGTGATGACCGGGGCATCGAGATAGTCGAAGGCTTCACGCTGGACAGTGTTCGAGATGAAGTCGCCGACGGAGGACTGCGGGAAGCCTTCCTCGACGGTCACAAGGCGACCGGTCTTCTTCACCGATTCGATGATCGCCGGCAGGTCCATCGGACGGATGGTGCGCAGGTCGATCAGCTCGACATCGATGCCTTCCTTGGTCAGTTCCTCCACGGCCTTGACCGCATAGGTCATGCCGATACCCCAGGAGACCATGGTCGCGTCCTTGCCTGCCTTGTGCAGTCGTGCCTTGCCGATCGGCAGAACGAAATCATCCAGCTTCGGCACTTCGAAGGAGTGACCGTAGAGGATTTCGTTTTCGAGGAAGATGATCGGGTTCGGATCGCGGATGGCAGCCTTCAGGAGACCCTTGGCGTCAGCCGCCGAATAGGGCTGGATGACCTTGAGACCCGGGATGTGGCTGTACCAGGCGGCATAATCCTGGCTGTGCTGGGCGGCAACGCGGGCTGCCGCACCGTTCGGTCCACGGAAGACCATAGGCGCACCCATCTGGCCGCCCGACATGTAAAGCGTTTTGGCCGCCGAGTTGATGATCTGGTCGATCGCCTGCATGGCGAAATTGAAGGTCATGAACTCGACGATCGGGCGGAGGCCCGCCATGGCGGCACCGACGGCGATACCGGCAAAGCCATGCTCAGTTATCGGGGTGTCGACGACGCGCTGCGGGCCAAACTCCTGCAGCAAACCTTGAGTGATCTTGTAGGCACCCTGATATTCCGCGACTTCTTCACCCATGATGAAGACGTCCGGATTGGCACGCATTTCCTCGGCCATGGCCTCGCGAAGGGCTTCGCGAACGGTCATGGTCACCATTTCGGTGCCGGCCGGAATGGCCGGATCGGCGGCAGCGACCGATGCCGGGGCCGCAGGTGCAGCCGGTACGGGCGCGGCGGGAGGCGCTGCAGCAGCAGGAGCCTCCGCCGGAGCGGCGGCCTTCGGAGCCGGAGCCGCATCGGCGCTTTCACCATCCTGCAGGAGGACGGCGATTGCGGTGTTGACCTTGACGTTTTCAGTACCGGCAGCGACCAGGATCTTGCCGAGGACGCCTTCGTCCACGGCTTCGACTTCCATGGTTGCCTTGTCGGTCTCGATTTCGGCGATCACGTCACCAGATTTGATGGTGTCGCCTTCATTCTTGACCCATTTGGACAGCGTGCCTTCTTCCATGGTCGGAGAGAGGGCGGGCATCAGGATTTCGATCGGCATGGGTTCCCTCCCCGATTACAGCAGAATGTCGGTGTAGAGCTCGGATACATCCGGCTCCGGATCGGCCTGGGCGAAATCGGCACTATCGGCCACGATATCGCGGACCTCCTTGTCGATTGCCTTCAGCTGATCCTCGGATGCCCAGCCCTTTTCAAGGAGACGGGCGCGAACCTGCTCGATCGGATCCTGTTCGGAGCGCATCTTCTGCACTTCTTCCTTGGAGCGATACTTGGCCGGGTCGGACATGGAATGGCCGCGATAACGATAGGTCTGCATCTCAAGGATGATCGGACCCTTGCCCGAACGGCAATGCTCCACCGCCAGATCGGCAGCAGCCTTTACCGCCCGCACATCCATCCCATCCACCTGGATGCCGGGGATGTTGAAGGACACACCGCGCTGCGAGAAATCGGTCTGAGCCGAGGCGCGCGATACCGATGTGCCCATGGCGTAGCGGTTGTTCTCGATGATGTAGATTACCGGCAGATTCCAGAGGCGAGCCATGTTAAAGCTCTCGTAGACCTGACCCTGGTTGGCCGCGCCATCGCCGAAATAGGCGAGCGAGACATTGTCATTGCCGCGATACTTGTTGGCGAAGGCGAGACCGGTGCCAAGCGAGACCTGCGCACCGACGATACCGTGACCGCCATAGAAATGCTTCTCCTTGGAGAACATGTGCATCGAGCCGCCCTTGCCCTTCGACAGGCCGCCGCGACGACCGGTCAGCTCGGCCATGACGCCGCGAGCGCTCATCCCACAAGCCAGCATGTGCCCATGGTCACGATAGCCGGTGATGACCTGGTCGCCTTCCTTCAACGCCATCTGCATGCCGACGACGACAGCTTCCTGGCCGATATAGAGGTGACAGAAGCCGCCGATAAAGCCCATTCCATAGAGTTGGCCGGCCTTTTCCTCGAAACGGCGGATCAGCAGCATCTCGCGATAGGCGAGCAGCTCCTGCTCCTTATCGAACTCGACGATTGCACCTTCGTTGAAGTCTTTCTTGGCAGGCTTGGCCGAAGTCTTGCGACCGGTCGCAGTCGCGGATTTTCGCGGCGCCATTCATCCCTCCCATGGGCTCGTTGTGATTTCGCTTTGGGAGACAGGATAAGCAAGAAACGACAGGACCGCAATGCCAGAATTGCATGGCTCACATTCCAAGCAAGCACATGTTTTTTCACGGAAAATTCAAATTAACCTGATTTAGGCTAATTAAAAAACCGGTTGAAAACGACGATCTCGTCAGGTCGCGACATATTCAACTGATAGCGCGCCTTCTCATCAATCATATCACGATCCAGAGATCCGTCGCTCAGCAATTCGACTTCCTTTTCGAGCATCTGGCGCTGCTCGATCAAGGTGGCCAGTTCCGCAGTTCTGGTCTGGCGCTGTCGCTCAAACTCCTGGCTTGCCCGCAACCCAAAGTCACCATGGACCGAATGGTAACCGAAATAGGAAAGAAAGGCGACAGCAACCGCCGGAAGAATGAGGCGACCGAATTTTTTCTTTTTATGATGCCTGGTCCACATGCCGGGTCAGCCCTGATACGCATTACTTGAGCAAAGATAGAGCTGATACCTTAACCGTTCGTTGACCCTGTTGTCTGGCCACAAAAAACCCGCGCAGCCGACTGGCACACGCGGGTCTTGATACAGAGCGAAACGAAAGCGCTTAGCCGCGCAGGATCGAACGACCGGCGTAAGATGCCTGCATCCCCAACATTTCCTCGATGCGGATCAGCTGGTTGTATTTCGCGGTCCGGTCGGAACGGGCCAGAGAGCCAGTCTTGATCTGACCGCAATTTGTCGCAACAGCCAGATCAGCGATCGTTGCATCTTCAGTTTCACCAGAACGGTGCGACATGACTGCGCTGTAGCGGGCCTTGTGGGCTGTTTCCACCGCATCAAGGGTTTCGGAGAGCGAACCGATCTGGTTCACCTTGACGAGGATGGAGTTTGCGACACCCATCTTTATGCCGTCGCGAAGGCGGGCCGAATTGGTCACGAAAAGATCGTCTCCAACAAGCTGGACCGACTTTCCAATCTTGTCGGTCAGATACTTCCAGCCGTCCCAATCATCTTCAGACATACCGTCCTCAATCGAGAAGATCGGATACCTGCCGGCCAGTTCAGCGAGATAGTCGGCCATGGCTTCCGGCTCAAGCGTACGCCCCTCACCTTCCAGGACATACTTGCCGTCCTTGAAGAATTCGGTCGCAGCGCAATCGAGTGCAATGAACATATCTTCACCGGGACGATAACCAGCTTTTTCAATGGACGTCATGATGAAGTCGAGGGCAGCCGGCGCAGAGGCCAGACCCGGTGCGAATCCACCTTCGTCGCCGACATTGGTGTTGTGACCATCGGCCGCCAGCTGCTTCTTCAGTGTGTGAAAGACTTCCGAACCCATGCGCACGGCATCTCGGATGTTGTCTGCGCCGACCGGTACGATCATGAATTCCTGGAAATCAATCGGGTTGTCGGCATGCGCGCCACCATTGATGATGTTCATCATCGGCACCGGCAGAACATGGGCGTTCGGGCCACCGACATAGCGGTAAAGCGGAAGGCCTGACGCCTGGGCCGCCGCCTTGGCAACCGCCAGAGAAACACCGAGAATGGCATTGGCACCAAGGCGGGACTTGTTCGGCGTGCCGTCAAGCTCGATCATCAGACGATCGATCTGGATCTGATTCTCCGCATCATGGCCGCCGATCGCGTCGAAAATTTCGGTGTTGACTACATCAACCGCCTTTTCGACACCCTTGCCCAGGTAGCGCTTGCCGCCGTCGCGCAGTTCGACTGCCTCATGGGCGCCCGTCGATGCGCCCGAGGGAACGGCCGCGCGACCCATGCTGCCATCTTCGAGATAGACGTCGACTTCGACGGTCGGGTTGCCGCGGCTGTCGAGAATTTCACGGCCGATGATATCGGTAATTGCAGTCATGATCACTTCCTGCTGGCTTTGACGGTTGGATTTACCGCCCTCTCTTAATCCAAGAACTGAAAAATACAATGGCAGCCACATGACAAGGCGGGCAACTCGTCAAAATCCGAGCCATGCATTGCCAGCATAAACCAGCAGACAGCAAGGCCAGCTCAAACAGCCGCCATTGGCCGAAACGCTTAAACTTGGAGCGTTCGCCACTAGTAATCTGTCAATACATTTAGCGTAAAAAGCTCATATAACATGAGCTGTGGAGGCCCTGAATGAATACGATCGCGAAGAGCTGGGATGGACGCGTATCTCTTGAGATTATTGCGTTCAAGCTCAGTGATCAAAGTTTCTGTATTGAGACAACATCAATCCGTGAAATTCGAGGATGGGCGCAATCGACACCCATTCCGCATTCTCCACCGGAAGTGCTCGGGATCATCAATCTGCGCGGAACCGTCATCCCGACGATAGATCTTGCACGCAAGCTTGGAATGCATTCCGGCGAACCGACCGAACGAAGCGCCATTGTTGTGGCCGAAGTCCATGGCAAACCAATTGGGCTTATGGTTGACCAGGTCACCGACATGCTGTCGATCAGTGCAGAGCAGATCCAGCCGGCGCCAGAGATCACAAACAGCATGGACCGTTCTTATTGCGACGGGATCATCACCCATCAATCCGGCATGATCTGCTTCCTGAATCTTGGTCGCATGTTCGTTCCGGAAGATGTCGATCTAGCGGCCTGACAGCTCGTCAGGTCGTCATTATCTGCGAGACAAGGGAAGCACCTCTCCTCGAAGTGCTTCCATTTTTTATGTCACAAACGTGCTTCAGATTAGGTCAGCTTGATTTTGCGACAGCATCGAATGCCAGCAGCTTCTCGAGCAGCCTGCGCATCTGGTTGATCGGGACCATGTTCGGGCCGTCCGATGGCGCATTGTCCGGATCCTGATGGGTTTCAATAAACAATCCTGCAACACCAACCGCGCAGGCCGCCCGCGCCAGCGTCTCAACAAATTCGCGCTGTCCGCCGCTTGAGCCACCCTGGCCACCTGGCTGTTGCACCGAGTGCGTCGCATCAAAGACGACCGGGGCCCCCATGGCCGCCATGATCGGAAGCGAGCGCATGTCAGACACCAGCGTATTGTAGCCAAAAGATGCACCGCGCTCGCAGAGCAGTACGTTCGGGTTTCCTGATCCAGCGATCTTGTTGAGGACATTCTTCATGTCCCAGGGCGCCAAAAACTGGCCCTTCTTCACATTGATTGCCCGTCCGGTTCTGGCGGCCGCCACCAGCAGATCTGTCTGGCGGCATAGAAAGGCCGGGATCTGCAGAATGTCGACAGTCGGCGCCACCGCGGCACATTGTTCTTCGGTGTGGATATCGGTGAGGACCGGAACACCGTATTCCTTCTTGATGTCGGCAAAGACCTCCATGGCTTTCTCAAGCCCGATACCGCGCTCAGCCGAAAGGGAGGTGCGGTTCGCCTTGTCGTAAGAGGATTTGTAGACAAGGCCGATGCCGAGCTCCCGGCAGATTTCCACGAGCCTTCCCGCCATCATGAAAGCGTGATCGCGGCTCTCCATCTGACACGGGCCGGCGATCAAGGAGAAGCGAGATTTCTGGGAGAAGAGGACCTGACCCTCACCTTCGCCGACGACAACTTCAGAATTGGTTGGATAACTCATGGCTTCTCCTCGAAGGCAAACACGACACCCTGTCCCGATGAAGGCGGGACGACCAAGCGCGCACCGATCTTTTGATAGGCGACCGCATTAGCAGTGAGATACGCCTCTGTCACCTTCAGATCACCAACCGCCAGCACCACCGCTCCGCCAAAGAGACCCCGGCCACGTGGCGCCACCCCAAAAGAAAAATGCGCGACAAAGCCCTGTGGCGTCAGGATGTCCAGTTGGCAGTTTGCTGCCTCGACTGGGAGACCAAACGAGTGCGCATTTGCGGCCCTTTGCTCCAGGCCCATCTCGAGAAGATACTGGAAATCGCTGGGGTTTTCTTCCACAAGGACAATTCGGGACAACCCGACTGCACCGTTTTTGTGAACGACAAGGGAACCTCTGTCTGCAGGCAGCGGGTTAAGCCGTTGACAGGAAAAAAGCAGAAAGTCAGGCGCTCGAAGATCTGCGGCAAAAGCAAGCCTGAATGAAGCCTCAAAGGAACTGCCGTCACCAAGCGTCATTGTCCGTGAAAAGTTCAGAATATCCCCGGCAGACAGTCCTTCTGCGCGATAACGGCGATCATCCGAAGCCGCATCGGACGTTTTGACAACCACACCCGATAAGCCTTCTCCCTGCCGGAAACGATAGGCGAGATATCTCGCGACAAAGACGTTTCCGAGGCGTGCAGCGGCTTCGCAATCCTCTCGACTGCCAATGCCTAGAGGTTCAAGATAGGTGTCATCCGCGAAGAAGACGCATGCGTTCTCCGTGCCGAACGGATGGCGAGCGTCTGGAGCGACGGTAAACCCCAGAACGCTAAGCCTATCGCGCGCCACGTCCAGGCTTTCGACCGGCAGAACCAGGTGGTCGATCTCTCTTGCTTCAACAGGCAACATCCAATCTCCCCGACAGCTGTTTTATCAGCCCGTGTAGTAAGGTGTTTCCATTGTAACCGACAAGCCCTTCGACGGGCTCAGCGCGCTGATCAACCGATGAAATGCGCGTTTTACGATCGGCGAACGAAGCGGTTTTGGGAGAAGGCAGCGACATGAATGGAGCCTTGCGCGTTTCCGCATCGGCTTTCCAGGCTTGCGGACCAAATCAGCATGAAGCGCGGGCAAATCAAATACCAACCGGTTTGCAATAACTTAGCTATTTGTGCGGAAATCTTCACGGAAATTTATCCCCTTGCAGAACACAACTGGAACATATAGTGTCCGTTCTGGATTTGTTTCACCCTTCGAGGCTTTGACATGCTGACGCGCAAACAACAGGAATTGCTTCTGTTCATTCACGAGCGGATGAAGGAATCGGGCGTACCGCCTTCTTTCGACGAAATGAAGGATGCCCTTGATCTTGCATCCAAATCCGGCATTCATCGTCTGATTACGGCCCTTGAGGAGCGGGGTTTCATCCGTCGCCTGCCGAACCGTGCGAGAGCACTGGAGGTCATCAAACTGCCGGAGGCCTATACCCCAAGCCTGCAGCCTCGCCGGGGCTTTTCGCCAGAAGTCATTGAAGGAAGCCTCGGCAAGGCACCCCCTGCCCCAACATTGAAGCGGCCAGCTGAAGACATGTCGTCATCCGTCAGCGTGCCTGTGATGGGTCGCATTGCTGCCGGTGTTCCGATTTCTGCGATCCAGAACAACACTCATGACATCAATGTTCCGGCGGAAATGCTGGGCTCCGGCGATCACTACGCCCTGGAAGTCAGGGGGGATTCGATGATCGAGGCCGGTATCCTTGATGGCGACACTGTCGTCATTAGGAATGCGACGACGGCGAACCCCGGTGACATCGTCGTTGCGCTGGTTGACGATGAAGAGGCTACGCTGAAACGCTTCCGTCGTCGCGGGGCCTCGATTGCTCTTGAAGCCGCCAATCCCGCCTATGAAACCCGGATCTTTGGTCCGGATCGTGTCAAGATCCAGGGTAAGCTTGTGGGTCTCATTCGTCGCTATCACTGAACTCTGCACCCGCAGTGGTTCTTTGGGATTGACGAGATGGTGCGAGTGTTGGTCCCCGGGTGTCCGAGAGAAGATGATCGATTGGCAAGTGTCGTTGCGCATACCGATCCTCTCGCCAGTCATAGAGACGGTGTTGAGTCCATGGTTTGGGCCTGCCTTCATAGGTTTGGCGGACTGACCATACGCGGCCTTCACGCTCGTCCAATTTGATTTCGAGGCTGCCCGTCTGTTTGAGGTGATTGGCGGTGATAAGTCGGACGCCGGTTCGGCATTCCAGATATCTCCAACGGGTCGGGCTTACGACAATATCTGCCATTTTGCATGCGATCGCGATCAGTTCCGGTCTTTCGACAGTCGCGACGATCCAGCCAGTAGGGAGTCGGATGGCGCAGAGACCGGCATAGCAGGTGAAGCGGGGGTCTGCGAGACTCGCAAGATTGGTTTCAATACCGGCCCGCAGCTGTCGTATCTGTTCGGGGCTGAACGTCTTTCTGCGACCGGAACGGGTCTGCATGTTCGGCTCTGGAGCATGACCGAGAACAAGGGGGCTGTCGTGCCTCGCGACAGCCAAGGCTGTTTGCCACTGATCGAATTGGAAGGCCGGTGGCCTGGTTCGATTCGTTGCCCATGTCTGGTCTCCGGTCCCGACTGCGACCATGGTACCGTCTTCAGCGACGACGAGGTCAGGGGTGGGTGGTGGTGGCGTTATCCAGACACAGGCAATTGTGGCCGCCATCAGCGCGCCTCCCAGCCAGCGTATGCGGCTACGCAGCAGCGTCAGCAGCAGGAAGCCTACCACCGAAACCGGCAGAAACCATGTCGGCTGCCGCGTGAAGCTGACGCCATCGCCCCAAGATGCCACTTCATGCGCGACAGCAAGAACAAGCTCCAGCCCGAGTCCCATTATCAGGAAGAAGGGTCGATCCAGCCCGAAGGGCATCAGCAGCATGCCGACAAACCCCGCTGGCATTACCACCATGGAAATCAGCGGCATCGCGGCGAGGTTTGCCTCCAGGCCGTGCAAAGAAAGCCTGTGGAAATGATGGACGGAAAAGATCGCAGTAGACGCTCCTCCAATGAACGAGGTCAACAAGATCCCGCCTACAAAGCCAGCCACGGCAGCAAGTGTCCGGCGCATCGGATGCTCTCGCCTGACGATGAAGCTCGGGTTTTGACGTTGCCAGAGGTTGTAACCGGCTATCAGAGCAGCAGTGGCAGCGAACGACATCTGGAAGCTTGGGCCAAGCGCGGCAGACGGTGTGATTACGATGATCACAGCGCCGGCGATTGCGAGATTTCGAAGACTGATCGCTGGACGATCGCAGAGCACGGCAACCAGCATCATGCCCGTCATGAGATAGGCTCTCACGGCAGAAACCTGATAGCCCGAGATCATCAAATAGGCCGTTATTGCGATGAGGGCTCCCAGAGCCGCAAGCTTTTTTACAGGGTAGGCTTGCGCAACGGCTGGAAAAAGACTGAGCACGGACCGGAAACCGACAAAGAAGATCCCAGCGGCAAGCGCCATATTGAGTCCCGAGATTGCGGTTATGTGAGCCAAACCCGACAGCCGCAAAGCTTCCGTTGCCTCATTGGACATCGAGCGACGCTCACCGGTGATGATGGCCGCTGCAAAAGCGCCGGGGTCACCTGGGATGATGCTGCGAATCCTCCCGGAAATCTGGTCACGCAACGAGAAAATCGCCTCATCGAGGCGCATCATGAGACCCGTGTTTGCTGGTTTCCGAACGTCTGAATGAAGTGCTTGCGGGGCTCCCAGAAAAAAGCCGACGGCGCCTATGCCTTGATAGTAGCTTGCAAAGGCGAAATCGTTCAGCCCTGGTACGGCACTGCCGGATGGCGGGGACAGGCGGGCTCCTCCGGAAATGATGCCGCCGATCGGAACGGGATTGGGCGAACTTCGCGCCAGAAGCGACACCCGCTCGGGTGGGCGGCGGATTGTCGGCTCGACCGTCGAGGTCAGCCGAACGATATAACGCCATTCCCCGCCCGATCCGGCCTCCCGACGCTCAACGATCCCCGTAATCTTCGTAACCAAGGCCTGATCAAGTATCGTTGTCGCCAGTCTCGACGTCTCAAGAACTGCGGCGGCCATCCCGGCGAGATAGAACAGCAGCGCCCAAAGGATGATCCTGAATGGCTGCACGTGTGCGGAGATCATGCTCAGCAGACTTGCCGCGATGAAGATCAGCGCGGCGATCAAAAAAATCGCGGGCGGGTCTTCAACCACGAACCAGGTGATGGCTCCAGCGCCGAGCATTATCGGCATGAAGTGGAAAAAGTGACCGTAACACCATTCTTCTCGCAGACATGCGGCAAGGGCAGCGGGCCGTAGTATCGACCGAATTGCGACCTGCCAACTTTTCGCCGGGCGCACCGGACTCAGTCGAAGGTGATTGCCTGACACAATCGGCAAGGCAGCAGCGAATACGGCATCACCCTCGGACACCTTGTGCTGCTTCAGGGTCGGCTGCCCTTCGCTCGCTGCCATTTGCCCCTCCGATGCAGCCTTTGGCGGCACTGCATGAGCAATTCGAATGTAAATAGTTACGGCAATTTAAACGTGTATTTCACCCTGAAATTCCGGGGTAATCGGGACTAAATCGATTTGAACCAAGCGGTTCGATTGTTGCTGATTTCGCGACGCACAATTTGCCCTTTGGATAGCTTGGCATTAACGTCCGTATCATATAGCTACTTCGACACGCTCAACTGATGGCGTCTGTTCTGCAGGCGCTGTCCCGCCAATTCCGGAGGATTAGCATGACGGACAAAAGCGCGACTTTGAACATGGGGGGCAAGGCAGTCGACCTGGACGTAAGAGCCGGTACGATCGGCCCGGACGTTATCGATATTGCAGCCCTTTACAAACATACCGGCGCCTTCACCTATGACCCCGGGTTCACGTCGACGGCCTCATGCGAATCCAAAATCACCTATATTGACGGCGATGAGGGTGTTCTGCTCCACCGCGGCTACCCGATCGAACAATTGGCGGAAAAGGGCGATTTCCTGGAAGTCTGCTATCTGCTGCTCTATGGCGAACTCCCGACTGCTGCACAGAAGCAGGACTTTGACTATCGCGTGACCCATCACACGATGGTTCACGAGCAGATGCAGCGCTTCTTTACCGGCTACCGCCGTGACGCGCATCCGATGGCCGTGATGGTTGGCACCGTTGGCGCGCTCTCCGCGTTCTATCATGACTCGACCGACATCACCGACCCGCATCAACGAATGGTGGCGTCGCTGCGCATGATTGCGAAGATGCCGACGATTGCGGCCATGGCCTACAAATACCATATCGGTCAGCCGTTCATTTACCCGCAAAACAGCCTGGATTATGCGTCCAACTTCCTGCGCATGTGCTTTGCGGTCCCCTGCGAGGAATATAAGGTCAATCCGGTGCTTGCACGCGCCATGGACCGGATCTTCATCCTCCATGCCGACCACGAGCAGAACGCCTCGACCTCGACAGTCCGTCTTGCAGGTTCATCGGGCGCCAATCCTTTCGCCTGCATTGCCGCAGGCATTGCCTGCCTCTGGGGTCCGGCTCATGGCGGCGCAAACGAAGCCGCTCTCAACATGCTGATGGAAATCGGCACAGTTGATCGCATTCCGGAATACATTGCGCGTGCCAAGGACAAGAATGATCCCTTCCGCCTGATGGGCTTTGGTCATCGCGTCTACAAGAACTATGATCCGCGTGCCAAGATCATGCAGAAGACGATGTACGAGGTTCTGGAAGCGACCGGTAACTCCGGCGATCCCTTGATGCAGGTGGCGCTCGAGCTCGAAAAGATCGCGCTCAACGATCCCTATTTCATCGAGAAGAAGCTCTATCCGAACGTGGACTTCTATTCGGGGATCACGCTGCGGGCGCTGGGCTTCCCCACGACGATGTTCACCGTGCTTTTCGCTCTCGCCCGCACCGTTGGCTGGATTGCCCAGTGGAACGAGATGATCGAAGACCCGCAGCAGCGCATCGGTCGTCCGCGTCAGCTCTACACCGGCGCGCCGCAGCGCGACTACGTGCCGCTGAGCAAGCGCTGAGCTTGGCAAACCGTATCACTCGGAGGCCGGCGGAAACGCCGGCCTTTTGCTTTTGGTGATCTGGGCTCGATTCGTCGGGCTTTCGTGGAGCGAAACTCATCGTCTGCTCGCCGGTGCTATAGGGCTGCCACGGGAAAGATCAGCTCCATCTCCCAGTTCGAAGAGCCGAATCTGCGTTTGACAGCAGACAAAGCCCGGTTTTGCACGATCTCGATCAGTGACGATCTTGTGACAATCCGCATTCCGGCAAACGGCCTTCATTTCCTGTTCGGTTTGATTTAAGGAAGTCCACCGACTTCACCCGAAGCGAGGCACTGCCAAGAGGTATTCGCGTCCCAATGCTCGACCTACTGAGAAGATCATCCAAAACCCTGTTCGCCAAAATCCTGCTGATTGCGCTTGTCGTGTCCTTTGGTGTCTGGGGTGTGTCTGCATCGATTTTTGCCACACAGACCGATACTGTGGTGGCAGTCGGCGATCAGTCGGTCTCGATGAATGACTACGCCTTTGCCTATCAGAGGCAGGTCGCCGATCTCAACGCCCGCTTCGGAACCCAGTTGACAACGGAGCAGGCCCGGGCACTTGGAGTCGAAGCCCAGGTGTTCTCTCAGTTGGCAGCGGGTGCAGCACTCGATCAGTTGGCTGAAGAGCTGAACCTCGGCCTTTCCCAGGACCGGCTGGCCCAACTGATTGCTGAGGATCCGGCGTTCAGAAACGCGTCTGGCCAGTTTGATCGCAGCCTCTTCTCGGAACGCCTCCGTAGAGCCGGTCTGCGAGAAGACGACTATATCGAAGAACGCTCACGGGTGGCGATGCGCAGCCAGATCGTTGATGCCACTTCAAACGGGTTCCAGGCGCCTAAAGTGCTTGTCGATGCGTTGAAGAGCTATCGCGACGAAGTTCGCGATATCGATTATCTGCTGCTCACCAACGCAAACATCGATCCGATCCCTGCGCCAGATCAGACAACCCTTGAAGCCTGGTTTGAAACAGCGAAGGCCGGTTATCGTGCGCCTGAATATCGCAGCTTCGATTATGTGAAGCTGGAGCCGTCTGACATCGCTGATCCGGCTTCCGTGTCTGAGGATGCGATTCGCGAAGACTATGAGCGCCGTATCTCCAGCTATGAGACACCGGCGAGGCGCACAATCGAACAACTGGCATTCGAGAATCGCGAAGCCGCCGAGGCCGCGGCAGCGCAGCTGGCTTCCGGCACCACATTTGATCAACTCGTGACTGCTCAAGGCAAGACTGCCACAGACGTGTTGCTTGGAGATTTCACCCAGGATGCCCTTCCGGATGCCGCCTTGGCCGAGGCCGCTTTTGCGATCACCGAAGAAGGCAAGACCACGCCCGTCGTCGAGGGCGCTTTTGGCCCAGTGATCCTGCGGGTTACCAATATACGCGAGGCCCAAACCCGTCCGCTTGAAGACGTGCGTGACGAAATCCGTCAGGCACTGGCCGAGCAGGCTGCGGTCGAAGACATTACGGCCGTTCATGATCAGTTTGAGGACCTGCGTGCTGGTGGCTCATCACTCAAGGAAGCCGCCGAACAACTGGGACTTCAGCCGGTTTCAATAACCGATGTTGACCGCAGGGGTTTCAATACGAGTGAAAGCGAGGTCACGACTATTCCAGAGCGGAATGCCGTGCTTGCCGAGGTGTTCCGGACAGACATTGGTGTGGAGCCGCTGCCCGTCAATCTCGGCCTTAATGGCTATGTCTGGTTCGACGTAACCGATATCAAGGCCGACCGTGACAGAACATTGGATGAAGTCCGCACAAAAGCGATCGCTGACTGGACAGCCGAGCAGCAAAAGCTCGCGCTTGGCACACTTGCTGAAAATCTGCGGCAGAGAATTGAGAACGGTGGCGACCTGGAGGCGATCGCTGGCGAGTTGGGTATCGCGGTTGAGAGCAAGACCGGCATCAGCAGGAGCACCAGCGATGCGGTTCTTGGAGCTGGAGCGGTCAACGCGGCTTTCGGTGGCCCCATTGGCACAGTTGCCGCGGCACCAGGCGGCGATCCAACGACGCAAATACTTCTGGAGGTGACCGCCAGCCGTCAGCAGCCTGTCGCATCAGGGCTCGGAAATGAGGACGGACAGATTCTCAGTTTCGCCAATGCTGCCGGCGACGATATTCTCGATCAGATGGTCAGCGATTTGCAGACGACCTATGGTGTGACCTTCAATCAGGCGCTCGCCCAGCAGGCGATCGTACGATAGAAATGATTGGGGGAGATCTTCTATGGCGGGATTAAAGCCCTTCATCGCAAAAGTGGCCGCTGGCCAGGCACTTTCGCGGGAGGAAGCCGGCCAGGCCTTCGAGATCCTGATGTCCGGCGAAGCCAGCATGGCGCAGGTCGGCGGCTTCCTCATGGGACTTCGCGTTCGTGGGGAAACCGTCGAAGAAATTGCAGGGGCCGTCACGGTCATGCGGGAGAAAATGGTCCCGGTTGACGCCCCACACGACTCGATCGACATTGTGGGCACCGGAGGCGATGGGACCAACACCTACAATATATCGACCCTCGCGGCCCTGATTGTTGCGGGTGCCGGCGTCCCGGTGGCAAAACACGGAAACAGGGCACTCAGCTCGAAATCCGGCACGGCGGACGCGCTCTCACAGCTTGGCGTCAAGCTCGACATAGAGCCGGATGTCATTTCTCGCTGTATCCGCGAAGCGGGAATTGGCTTCATGTTTGCGCAATTGCATCATCCGGCCATGCGTCATGTCGGTCCCGCACGTGTCGAACTGGGAACGCGCACGATCTTCAACATCGTGGGTCCGCTATCCAGTCCCGCCCGTGTCAGAAAGCAACTTTTCGGGGTTTATTCTCCTGACTGGCTGATCCCCGGCGCTGAGGCACTGCGGGAGCTTGGCGTCACCAGCGCCTGGGTCGTTCATGGCAGCGGGCTGGATGAAATCACAACGACGGGTCCAAGCCAGGTTGCTGAACTCAAGGACGGCGAGATCCGCCGTCTTGATCTTACACCCGCCGATTTTGGTGTCGAAACAGTTCCTCTCGATGCCATTCGCGGCGGCGATGGTGCTGTCAATGCCGCGGCTTTGCGAGACGTGCTTGGCGGCGCAAAGACGCCCTACCGGGACGTTGCACTGTGCAACGCAGCTGCCTCGCTGATTGTGGCCGGCAAGGCGAAAGACGTGACCGAAGGGATGCATCTTGCCAGTTGGTCGCTAGACAGCGGCAGTGCTGCCCGAGCACTCGATGCACTCGTCGCCATTTCCAATTCCGTTGGTCAGGACTAGGATTAAAAACATGACCGATATCCTGAAGCGCATCGAAACTTACAAGCGGGAAGAAATCGCTGCGGCCAAGGCCGCCGTATCACTGTCCGAACTGAAAGACCGGATTGCCGCTCAGGAGGCACCGCGCGGCTTTTACAGTTCATTGGTCCGCGCGCGAGACGAGGGGCGCTTCGGCCTCATTGCCGAAATCAAGAAGGCGAGCCCGTCCAAGGGGCTGATCCGCCCCGATTTCGATCCGCCGGCACTGGCTTCCGCCTATGAGGCGGGTGGCGCTGCCTGCCTTTCCGTGCTGACGGATACGCCGAGCTTTCAGGGCGCACCGGAGTTTCTCACCGCGGCCCGCAAGGCTTGCAGCCTGCCGGCGCTTCGCAAGGATTTCATGTTCGATGCCTATCAAGTCTATGAAGCGCGTGCCTGGGGGGCCGATTGCATCCTGCTGATCACGGCGTCCCTTTCAGACGGTGAAGCCGCCGAACTGGAAGCCGTTGCGTTTGAACTCGGCATGGATGTGCTGGTCGAAGTGCATGACGCCGAGGAAATGGAGCGCGCACTCAAGCTCAAGTCTCCACTCGTGGGTATCAACAACCGGAATCTGCGCACCTTCGAGGTCAGTCTGAGTGTCAGTGAAGACCTCGCATCCATGGTACCAGCAGATCGTCTCCTCGTCGGTGAGAGTGGCATCTTCACCTATGAAGACTGCCAAAGGCTGGAGAAATCCGGGATTACGACCTTCCTCGTCGGCGAAAGTCTCATGCGCAAGGACGATGTTGCCGATGCCACTCGCCTTTTGCTTACCGGCAAGAGCAGCGCGATGGCTGCGGAATGACTGAGGCTGATCGCCCGTCCCTCACCCATATCGGTGCCTCTGGAGAGGCGCATATGGTCGATGTCGCCGACAAGGCTGAAACCGTGCGCATTGCCGTTGCCGAGGGCCATGTTCGAATGGCCAAGGAGACCCTGGCGATCATCCGCGAAGGGAACGCCAAGAAGGGTGATGTCATTGCAACCGCAAGGATTGCCGGCATCATGGCCGCCAAGCAGACGGCAAACCTGATCCCCCTCTGCCATCCGCTGATGCTTTCGAAAATCACCGTCGAGATCACAGAAAACGCCACTCTTCCGGGCCTTGATGTTGTCGCCACGGTCAAGCTGACCGGAAAGACAGGCGTCGAAATGGAGGCGCTCACCGCCGTTTCGGTTGCCTGCCTGACAATCTACGATATGGCCAAGGCCGTCGACAAGACCATGGAGATTGGCGGCATTCGGCTTCTTGAGAAGAGCGGCGGCAAGTCCGGTCACTTCCGGCATCCGGAGGCCGGCTGATGTCCCTTCTGCCTGTGGAAGAGGCGCAGCAGCGGCTGCTTGACCGCGCCAGCCCCATCCAGGACATTGAGGCTGTGGGCCTGCATCAGGCAGCACAGCGCGTGCTGGCGAAGGATGTGGTCTCGAAACTGACGCAGCCACCCTTTCACGCTTCCGCCATGGATGGGTATGCTTTGCGCGCTGCCGATGCGGCTGAACCGGGGACGGAGCTTGAAGTCATTGGCGAATCTGCGGCCGGTCATGCCTTTGATGGCATGGTACGAACGGGCACTGCCGTTCGTATCTTTACAGGAGCGCCGGTGCCCGACGGTGCTGACAGCGTGCTTCTGCAGGAAGATGCGGAAAAGCTTTCGCCGCGTTGTATTCGGACCCTTTATCCCGTTTCGACAGGTCGCCACATTCGCCCCAGAGGTCAGGATTTCACTGAAGGACAAACGGTCCTTAATGTAGGAGCCAAGCTCGACTTTGCACGGTTGACGCTGGCCGCCGCTGCCAATCATGACCAGCTGCCCGTCTATCGCCAGCCACGCGTCGCGCTCATTGCAACCGGTGACGAGCTTGTCCCACCGGGGGGCAAGCCCGGGCCTTCGCAGATCATCGGATCCAACACGTTCGGTGTTGCAGCCCTCGCCAAAGACAACGGTGCTGACGTTCTAGACCTTGGCATCGTGCCTGACGATCGTGACGCCATTCATCGCGCCATCGAAGCGGCGCAGGCCAAAAATGTCGACGTGATTGTCACACTCGGAGGTGCCTCGGTTGGAGACCACGACCTGGTGCAATCTACGTTCCTGGCGGCAGGCATGGTGCTCGATTTCTGGAAGATTGCCATGCGCCCCGGCAAGCCACTGATGGTGGGCAATCTCGGAACGACCCATGTCCTGGGGCTGCCCGGCAATCCTGTTTCCAGCATGGTCTGCGGCCTGCTCTTTCTTGAGCCGCTATTGGCCAGACTGGGTCATCTGCCCGCACCGAATCGAATGTCGACAGCCGTGCTCGCCTCGCCCCTGAAGGAAAATGATCGACGCCAGGATTATCTGCGCGCGCGGCTTTCGATTGGGCCCTCCGGCGAACGACGTGTGACGAGTTTCGAGAAGCAGGATTCATCCATGATGAATATCTTCGCCCAGTCCGACTGCCTGATCATCCGCCCACCCCATGCGCCTGCCATGGCCGCCGGCGAAACCTGTCCGATCATGCTGCTTCGCGATATCGGTCACTGATCATACCCCGGGGTCTGGCAACAACCAATCTCTGACCCAAAGTAAACAGCCCGACCAATGGCCGGGCTATCTCAAGCAGTTTTTGTTCCTCACGACAGCTTAAACGAGGCGGCTCTGTTCCAGCGCCGCGCCAATAAAGCTCGCAAAAAGCGGATGCGGATCCAGCGGACGCGACTTGAGTTCCGGATGATACTGGACGCCAATGAACCAGGGATGATCCGGATACTCGACCGTTTCCGGCAGGAGACCATCGGGTGACATGCCAGAGAAAACGAGACCGCATTCTTCCAGCCTGTCCTTGTAGTCGACATTCACCTCATAGCGATGACGATGACGTTCGAAGATTTCGGTCGAGCCGTAAATCTCCGAAATCTTCGTTCCCTTCTTGAGGGCCGCCTTGTAGGCGCCAAGGCGCATGGTGCCGCCCAGGTCGCCGCTCTCGGCACGTTTTTCAAGCTGGTTGCCCTTCATCCATTCGGTCATGAGGCCAACCACTGGCTCACCGGTTTTCCCGAACTCTGTCGAAGAGGCGTTTTCGATGCCGGCCAGATGGCGCGCGGCTTCGACCACGGCCATCTGCATGCCAAAGCAGATGCCGAAATAGGGAACCTTGCGTTCACGGGCGAACTGGGCCGCCAGGATCTTGCCTTCCGACCCACGCTCACCGAAGCCGCCGGGCACGAGGATCCCGTTGACCTTCTCCAGATAGGGAGACGGGTCTTCCTTTTCGAATACCTCAGATTCGATCCATTCGAGCTTGACCTTCACCCGGTTGGCGATACCACCGTGGTAGAGGGCTTCGATCAGAGACTTGTAGGCATCCTTGAGGCCCGTGTACTTGCCGACAATTGCTATCGTCACCTCGCCTTCCGGCGTACGGATGCGGTTGCAGACCTCTTCCCAGGCATCAAGGCGCGGCTTAGGTGCTGGCTCGATCCCGAAGGCGGCCAGCACTTCGTTGTCGAGCCCTTCCTTGTGATAGGCCATCGGCACATCGTAGATGTTGGCAACATCAAGCGCCTGTATGACCGCAGACGGACGCACGTTACAGAACAGGGAAAGCTTGCGACGTTCGGCTTCCGGGATTTCTCGGTCAGCGCGAACCAGAAGAATATCCGGGTGAATGCCGAGGGCCTGCAGTTCCTTGACGGAATGCTGGGTTGGCTTGGTCTTCAATTCGCCGGCTGCCGGAATATAGGGCATCAGGGTCAGGTGAAGATAGATCGCGGTACCGCGCGGCAGGTCGTTGCCAAGCTGGCGGATCGCTTCCATGAAGGGCATGGCTTCGATGTCGCCGACGGTGCCACCGATCTCGCAGATGACGAAATCATAGTCGTCATTGCCTTCAATGACGAAGTCCTTGATCTCGTTGGTGACGTGCGGAATGACCTGGACAGTTGCGCCGAGATAGTCGCCGCGACGTTCCTTGTCGATGATGTTCTTGTAGATGCGACCGGTGGTGATGTTGTCGGTCTTGGTCGCGGAGCGCCCTGTGAAGCGCTCGTAGTGACCGAGATCGAGGTCGGTCTCGGCACCGTCGTCGGTAACGAAGACTTCGCCGTGTTGAGTCGGGCTCATGGTGCCCGGGTCAACGTTCAAGTAGGGGTCCAGCTTGCGCAAACGCACGCGGTAACCCCGTGCCTGCAACAATGCTCCGAGTGCTGCGGCCGCAATTCCTTTGCCAAGAGAGGAAACCACGCCGCCAGTGATGAATACATATCGCGCCATGGGCTTCACCGGATACCGTTTCAGATTCGATTCCACCAGCCCAAATTCAGGCATTCCACGAGTTTTTCTGTGGGCGGTGGAAGACAGACAAAATAAATCCGGCGGACCCGAGAGCCCGCCGGAGCGAATTCATGCGGTCCGATCAGTTATTCGGAACGCCAGTCGGATCGGCCGCTGGCGGCACAACTGGTGTGGTCGGCGCAGGCGCGGTTAGCGCTCCCGCTCCGCCAGGCAGCTGGTCGAGTACGCTCGGCGCGCCTTCAGTCGGTGTAGAGGAGTTACCAGCCGGTATGCGATCGAGAATATCGGTAGGACGCGATTCGTAACGCGCCATCAGACCGAGCCCGAGCGAAGTGGCAAAAAACAGGGTTGCCAGTATCGCAGTCGTGCGGGTCAATGCATTGGCGGTACCACGCGCCGACATGAAGCCAGATCCGCCGCCAATACCCAATCCACCACCTTCAGAGCGCTGCACCAGCACGACACCGACCAGCGCCAGAACGATCATGAGGTGAATGACAATCAAAACAGTCTGCATGGAAAATCCATCCGGCCCGCAAGGGGCAAATTTCAGGGTTGGCGGCTCTTTACATGAGAGCGACCGGCAAAGAAAGCCCCTCGCCGGCTTTTCAGGCGGTCAGCTCTTCATAGACGCCGTATATGGCGAGGAAATCGCTGGCCTTCAAGCTTGCACCACCGATCAGAGCGCCGTCCACATTGGCAACTGCCATCAGTTCCTTGGCGTTGCCCGGCTTGACGGAACCACCATAGAGTATGCGCATGCGCTTGCCTTCATCACCAAAGCGCTTGACGAGTTCGTCGCGCATGAAAGCATGGGCCTCGGCCACATCGGCTGTTGTCGGTGTGAGGCCTGTCCCGATGGCCCAGACCGGTTCATAGGCAATGACGGTGTTCTCTGCCGTGGCGCCGTCCGGCACAGAGCCAGCCAGCTGGCGCTTCAATATGTCCAGCGTCTGTCCGGATTTCCGCTCATCCGCCGTCTCACCAATGCAGACGATCGCCGTCAGATCTGCGGCAAAGGCAGCCTCCGCCTTGGCGCGCACCAGGTGATCCGTCTCGGCATGGTCCGTTCGGCGTTCGGAATGGCCAACAATCACATAGGTACCGAAGCAATCGGCAATCATCTCTGCAGACAGGTCGCCGGTATGGGCGCCGGACGCATTCTGATGGCAGTCTTGTGCACCGATTTCCAGAGGACTATCGGTGCACAGCGCCGTCGCCACATAGAGAAGCGTTGCCGGCGGGCAAATGAGACTGTCGACCTTTTCGGAGAGAGGTTTTGACACACCTTCCGCCATGGCCTTTATCTGATCCAGCGAAGCGCGTGTGCCATTCATCTTCCAATTGCCCGCAACAAGCGGTCGAACTTCCGGTGTCATAGCCTATACCCAACCCAATAGTTTCTTTGGGGCAACTAACAAATTGACGCTTGAAAAGAAAGAGAAACCGGGGCGCTGGCGCTTACGATCGGGCGATATGGTGAAAATGTGAACTGCAGATGCAGGATTTTATGTGCTAGCGCGCTGTGGCCCTTTCACTTTGGCAGCGGAATTTCGCCTCGATCAGGAGAGAATCCAATTTAGGATGGATCGCCAGTCGCTCATCCGGATCGGTGTTCCATGCGAACCGGTCTCAAAGACTGTCAGCCGCACAGGTTGACCGTTTGCGCGTAGCGTCCGGTAAAACCGTTCCATGTCCGCGGCAGCGTAGACACTGTCGCGGCTTCCATGGGTAAGCCAGATCGGCAGCTTAGCCCGGGCCGCAACGCTTTTTGTATATGTGGGGTCTGGCGCGCCACCGAGGATAACCATACCCTCAAGCTGCTGGACCGCAGAAGCCTCGCGCGCAACGCCCCAGCAGATGAAACTGCCCATGGACGCGCATGCCAGAACAACGGGTCGCCCACCGGATCGCGCATGTGCATAGCCAATGAGTTCCACGGCCTGGACCACACCTCGTTGATCAAAGCTCGCAATGCTCGGGGCATAATAGGTGCCACCATTCTCGGTATGAAGGTTTTTCAGCCGATTGAAATTGCCACCGAATGAAAAATCGTTGATGCCGAGCCGCCGGTCCCCGCCCCGCCCATGAATGAAGATGGTCGTGAAGGCCGCCGCTTCACTTTTTCCAACACGAGCGACCTCAAGAGGACCGCTTGGCAGGTTCAGTGTCTCGTTTTCCTGCGCCCGTCGAACACCAAGCGAGACATAGCGGTCTTTCACCCGACGCTCGGGAATGCTATCGCGCCCATTAATGTCGCGCATCTCGTCATAATCCCTGACCTCAAAGCGGCCGTCATCCTCGCTGCGCAGCACAGACTGTCCCGCAAACAGTTCATCCTTGTAGGGGCCTAGCGCTTCAGCATTTGCCTCAGAGACAAGCAGAAACGGAAGGAGAACGCCGAGGGAGCGGAAAAAGCGGAAATGAGCTGTGGACATCGACATGGAAGAAAGTGTTCTCCTTGGCCTGCGCCTTGCGTTTCAGGGCATCGCCGCGCAAAGCTTCCGCGATTTCAGACATGCCGGTCGCACGGCAAGCTCGCACCTGACCCGTCTCTCTGGCACACTTGGCCCGATTCGCAATCATAGACGCCAGGCTGTCGATAAATCCCGGATGGGACAAAACTGCGACCGCCTCAACCAGAGTATCGACCGAACAGATGGACGACAACGATCTCTTTTCAACAATGCCGCTTGTCCAAAAGACGGTAGCTGTTCCGGAACCCGAGCCCGCCGCAAAAGCGAAGCCATCGGCGTCCGCGCCAGCAGCACCCGCAATATCTTCGGGTGAAGACTATGGGGCGTCATCCATCCGCGTTCTTGAGGGCCTGGAACCCGTGCGGATGCGTCCGGGCATGTATATCGGTGGTACCGACGAAAAGGCGCTGCATCACTTGTTTGCCGAAGTCATTGACAACTCGATGGACGAAGCAGTTGCCGGACATGCCAACTTCATTGATGTACATCTCGACACCGAGGGCTTTCTGACCGTCACCGACAATGGTCGCGGTATCCCGGTTGAGCTTCACCCCCAGGTGCCGGGCAAATCAACGCTCGAAGTCATCATGACCAAGCTCCATGCCGGCGGCAAGTTTGACGGCAAGGCCTATGAGACCTCCGGCGGTCTGCATGGCGTGGGTGTGTCGGTTGTCAACGCGCTCTCGGATCTTCTCGAAGTGGAGGTCGCGCGCAATCGCAAGCTTTATCGACAGCGCTTTTCTCGCGGTATCCCGCTTGGTGGACTTGAGGAACTGGGCGATGTCCATAACAGACGTGGCACTCGCGTCCGCTTTCACCCGGATCCGCAGATATTTGGAGACCATGCCCGTTTCGATCCCGGTCGGATTTTCCGAATGGCGCGGTCGAAGGCCTATCTCTTTGGCGGTGTCGAGATCCGGTGGAGCTGCGATCCGGGCATGGTGCCAGAGGGCGGCGACATTCCAGAGAAGGCCGTTTTCCACTTCCCAGGCGGCCTCAAGGATTATCTGGCCAATACGCTGGGCAAGGAATTTACAGTCACCCGTGAGATTTTTGCTGGCAAGACCGAAAAGACCGGCGGTCATGGTGCGCTGGAATGGGCTGTCACCTGGTATGGCGGCGATCCGCAGATCCATTCCTATTGCAATACCATTCCGACACCCGAAGGTGGCACCCATGAGGCCGGCCTGCGGATTGCGCTCACCAAAGGACTGAAGAGCTACGCTGAACTGACCCAGAACAAGCGGGCGCAGCAAATCTCCACCGAAGACGTGATGATCTCGGCGGTCGGCATGCTGTCTGTCTTTATCCGTGAACCGGAATTCGTTGGCCAGACGAAGGACAAGCTTGCGACGGTTGAGGCCCAACGCATTGTCGAAAACGCACTCCGCGACCCATTTGACCACTATCTCGCTGATAATCCGAACGAAGCCGCGAAGCTTCTGGATTGGGTCATCGAGCGCGCCGAGGAGCGCCTTCGCCGTCGCAAGGAGAAGGAAGTCAACCGGAAGAGCGCGGTACGCAAGCTGCGCCTGCCCGGCAAGCTCGCCGACTGTGCGCAGAATACGGCGGAAGGCGCAGAGCTTTTCATCGTCGAGGGTGATTCGGCGGGTGGCTCCGCGAAGCAGGCGCGCAACCGCGCCAATCAGGCGATCCTGCCTCTGCGCGGCAAGATCCTCAATGTCGGCAGCGCCAGCCGCGAAAAACTGATGGCCAACCAGCAGATCGCCGATTTGATCCAGGCGCTGGGCTGCGGAACGCGCAGCAAATATCGTGAGGAAGATCTGCGCTATGAGCGGATCATCATCATGACGGACGCCGATGTCGATGGAGCGCATATCGCGTCTCTTTTGATCACGTTCTTCTATCAGGAAATGCCTGAACTGATCCGTGGTAATCACCTGTATCTGGCTGTCCCGCCGCTCTATGTCATTCGCCAGGGGGCAAAGACAGTCTACGCGCGCGATGACGCCCATCGGGCCGAGTTGATGGAAACTGTGTTCAAGGGCAAGAAGGTTGAAGTCGGGCGGTTCAAAGGCCTCGGCGAAATGATGCCGGCGCAGCTGAAGGAAACGACGATGGATCCGGGCAAGCGCACGCTATTGCGTGTCGAAATTGACGAAATCGATTTCGAAGGCACGCGCGACGCTGTCGACGCCCTGATGGGGACAAAGCCCGAGGCCCGTTTCAGGTTTATCCAGGACCGTGCGGCGTTCGCGGACAATCTCGATATCTGACCGTCTTTCGCCGTGGTTGCCGCTGGTGGCATTTATGTGTCTGCGAGCTTTGAAACGAGAGAAAGTTTCTCTTCGATTTCGTGGCTTGAGACTTGTCTTGGTTTGGCTGCAATCGTCGTGTTTCATCCGCTCATGAACCGCAACCGGCCAATGATGGAACGTTTTCTGCCATGAAGACCGCCTTGATCATGATGACCATTCTGGGCTGCGACGATGCCATGGAGCAGTGCAAGTATGTCGAGACAGCACCTGAACGCTTCGTGTCTGTAGCGCTTTGTGATGCGGCCACAGACAACGTCCTGGCACGCTATACCGACATACCCTACCCTACCGCCGTGGCAGTTTGTCAGGCGCCGGCCCCTGAAATTGTGGATCAGTTGGCGCAGGGGAAACCCGATTTCTCAAATGATACAACGAATGCTCTCGCTCCAGAGGTTCAAGAGCCGAACGAGGAAGAAAAGCAATCACTGGCAAAGCGAGCCGTGCAGGCCATACGCGGGGTCATCCCCGACAAGGATGATATCAAAATGGTCGTACAGACCCCGTTCCACGTCGTCTCCGACAGTTACTCCTGGGTTGCCCGGAAGATTAACCCCTGACCTCGACCGGTGTCAGGCGGCCGTCAAGGCGAGACCCGTTGCATAGTCGCGGGCCATCCGGCGCTCTTCTGCAATCGCCAGACGCTCCACCATGTCCAGCAAAGCTGCGGCAGAACCGGAGAGGTCGCTTCTGGTCCGGTACTGCTGCAACAGCCTGTGGGCAATATGATCGAGTTCAAAGCCCATGGGTGTCTGGATTGCGTTGCGCCAGAGCATGATCGCTTCCACAAAGATTTCGCTGACATCACGCGTCAAACCTGAGGCCTCCAGAAGCGCCCGCACGGCGTGATACCGCCCGGTTGCGAGGATCGATCGTACGCGCCTTTCCTCCATGCCGGAGATGGCGACGAGTGCCGTTGCGAAGAAATCTGTTCGACCGGCGCATAGGCCATGCATCAGGAAGGCAGGCGTCAAGCGCCCAGCGCTCCGCAACTGCTCAACCAGTCCCGGCAATTCATCGACCAACACCGAAGCGAGGATGGCCATCGTCGCGCTATCACTGGCCTCTCTCGCAATTCGCTCGATTCGCCGTTGGCCGACTGCGGCACGCACGAGATCTGAACCCGCAAGCGCATCGGCGACAAATTGCACGAGGATCTGCCGTACATCGGCCGGCAGGTCATCACGATCAAGCAAGAGCGAGCGGACACGCTCGGAACGGCCATGCCGCTCGGCGATCCGCTTCAGCGTCCAGCGTGTGAAAGCAACATTCGGGTTTTCAAGCAGGACCTCAATTTCGGCTCCCTCCCCGATCTCTGCAAGAGCCGCGGCTACGGCCACGCTGACCATTGGGCGCGCCGCAATCAATGCCCGGGTCTCGAGGGTCCCGCGACCCGCGATATCGACAAGATCGGTATCGACCAATACGGGAGATTGGAGGATCACCAAGGACGCGATTTCCGGCTGGTCTTCCGCAAGGCAGACCATGATGGCTCGGGGCGCCTGAGGTGCGGCAGCCAGCACCTCCGCCAAGGCAAGACGGACCTGAGGCGCGGGATCGTCAAGAAGATAGGTCATTGCGAGTTGCGCAGCCTGCCGATCCGGTGGCGCCATGGATGACTTAAGATAGGCCCGAGCCAGTGCGTTTGCAGCACGCGCACGATCCTGTGCCTTTGCTGTTTCGACCCATTTGAGAAAAGCTGCGACAATCACCGTGCTACCCAATCCACCTTACACTACTGCCCGCCGTTATCGTCGGCTTGCAGGCAGGTTAGCGCCAATTGGCTAATGAATTGTTCACCACGTTTCTTAACCGGCGCAGATTGGCGAGAGATCTGCCAATCCAGTGTCTCGCTCGGTTCCTGTGCACCTAACCCACTCAGATGGAAGACTTTGATCTTTTCTCAGCTCTTCACTGATGGTCGGGCGAGTTCGAACACGTCCGAAATATGCGCATAATCCATATACCCCATCCGAAGAAGCGGTCTGGCGATACTCGCATCAAAGCGCCCGTTTCTGATCGCCTTCTCGTCCAGGTGGATTCCGACAACCTGGCCAAAGACGGCATAGCTGTCGCTCGGCTCTCCGCTGACATCAGAGAGCCGCAGGATTTCCGTGACGCGGCACTCAAGCGCGGCAAAAGCCTCTCCCACGAAAGGCGCTTTAACGAGTTTTCCGTCGACAGGCGTCAGCCCTGCGAGAGCGAACTCATCCTCGCCATAAGGGACTGCCGCAGATGAAGCATTCATATTTTCCGTTAGATTGGCGCTGACGAAACTTGTCGTAAACTCGCCCGTTTCTTCGACATTGCGCAGTGAGTCCTTGCGACCGCTAGATGAGAACATCACGATTTTTGGGCGATCACTGACGGCATTGAAGAACGAGTAGGGAGCAAGATTGCGGGTACCGTTCGTCCCTCTGGACCCAATCCAGCCGATGGGGCGCGGCGCGACGATTGCCTTGAATGGATCGTGCGCCAGGCCGTGGGCGTTTTCGGTCGTTTCATAGAATCTCATGCTGCGCCACCGACCCATGTTGTCAGATCCGCGATCGAGGGTCGAGGACGCTCGGTGATCGGGAAAGTCGTGGAGCCCATGTGAATGAAACCTGCGACCTTTTCACCTGCTTTCACGCCAAGAACAGCATGCGCTTCCTCATCAAAGGCAAACCATTCCGACAACCAGTTTGCGACGTAACCATGGGCGTTTGCCGCCATCAGCATATTCAGGCAAACCGCTCCTGCGGACATGACCTGCTCCCATTCCGGAATTTTTGCGTGCGGAGCCGCCGTTGAAATGACTGCGACAACCACGGGAGCCCGTGTAAAGCGCGTCCGCTCTACTTCAATCATCTCCTGCGACAATGCAGGGTTCTTCTTCAAGGCAATTGCCAAGAGCTGTTCACTGATCGTCTTGCGTTCCTCGCCGCGATAGACGATGAAACGCCAAGGCGCGATTTTGCCGTGGTCAGGCACGCGCACGGTCAACGTGAGAATCTTCTCCAGTTCGGAACGCGACGGGCCTGGTTCGCACATCTGAAATGCGGGTACCGAGCGGCGAAATGACAAATACTCCAGCAGACTGGCGTTTTTTTCCATATTTGAATACCTTTTATAACGATCTCGGTGGCACTCAAGTCTTGAAATTGCCACTGCATTGGGTTTGAACTTGCTGGCATTGGAGAGGAAGTCAACACACAGTGCGTCACATGACATTCCACAAACTGCTGACAGGGCTCATCGTCATTGTCTGCGCGTTCGGTTCAAGCGTCTCATCCGTTTCGGCGCAAGATGCTTTCGAAACGTTCAAGCAGCTGGATGGCAGCACGAAAATGCCAAAGCTACAGGCGTTTTCCCCCAATCTGGCGCCGTTAACGCCAACCATTTCGGGCCGAAATGTCAGACTTGAGGCTAAACTGAACGGCACGAACGAGCCGATGCAGCATGGACTTTCATGGCGGGTATTCAGTCAAATCCCCGGCCCCGACGGAAAGTTGCCTCTCCTTGCCAGCGCCGAAGGAGGAACAGCGGATTTCCAACTCCTTCCGGGAGAGTATTTCGTCAATGTGTCTTTCGGTCGTGCCGGAGCAACGAAGCGGCTGTCAGTACCGAAAGAGGGGGAGATCTCGAATCAGGTGATGGTGCTTGATGCCGGGGGGCTTGTGCTGAACGCTTCATCCGGAAGCGATACCCAGATTTCCAGCCAGAAACTGCTATTCGACATCTATTCAAACGAGGTCCAGGCCGACGGCGAACGGGGCCTGATTATCGCGGATGTCCAACCCAATACGATCATCCGCCTCAACGCCGGCACCTATCATGTCGTCTCCGAGTATGGCTCGATCAATGCTGTCGTTCGTGCCGACATCCGTGTCGAATCAGGCAAACTGACCGAAGCGACCATTCAACATCGTGCTGCCCAGGTCGGATTGAAACTCGTTTCCGAAGTGGGTGGAGAAGCGATCGCCGATACCGCCTGGTCCATCCTGACATCTGGAGGTGACGTCGTTGCTGAAAGTGTCAGTGCCTTTCCCATCATGGTGCTTGCCGAGGGCAGCTACACGGCGATTGCCCGCAACAAGGACAAGATCTATCAGAAAGACTTCGAGGTGGTCGCCGGGGTGAACGACAATGTTGAAGTGCCACTGACGCAATAGTCGCACCCGAACTTCTTCGTGCCTCAAGTAGCACGCCACAAATGTCTGTTACGCGCTTTTATCCGGCTTTGCGGAACGAGACCTTTACCGGAGCCGGCGCCATCGAAAAGACCGCATCATATAGCTTTGAAAGAAGATCCTTGCGATCACCAATCACGCTCAGGTCTTCCCAGGTCATCACCTTACCGACTCTTGCCCTGATCGTTGATCCTGAGAGCCGCCGGAACTCTCGAATCAGCAGTGAGACGCGCAGGGTCATAGAAATCCGGCTGGCGAGATGAAAAAGCCGGCCGTTCTGCCCTTCGAAATAGACAGGGACAACACTGGCCTTGGCAGACTGGATGAGCTTCGCGGGGAAGACCTTCCACGGCAGATCTTCGGCGCGTCCAAATCCCTTTTTTGCAGTTGCCACGCCACCGGCCGGAAAAATCACGACCGTCACACCTTCCTTGAGCAAACGCACAGCCTCATGGCGGGTCTGCATGTTGATAGCAAGCGCTTCCTTCGTCTCTTCGAAGGACACGGGTAACGAATAGGGTCCCATCTCCGGCACCTTCAACAATTCATTGTTGATCAGAACGCGGAAGGGGCGGCCCAATTGCTCCGCCAGGGCGAGAACGGCAATTCCGTCACCAATCCCGAACGGATGATTGGCTACAATCACAACCGGACCTTCCGGCAGGTTTGCGGGCGGCCAAACGCCCTGCACATCCATGGTCACATCAATGAGATCGAGCATTTTGCCGAATACGCGATCCGTCTTGCCCACGATGTCATTGCGCCAGATTTCATAGAGGCGGGAATAGCGATCTCGTCCCGACAAACCTTCAATCGAACGGATAAACCACCGCTTCAGTTTTGGATCGCGCGCGTTGGCATAGGAGAGTTCTTCGAATCGCACAGGTCACCTGAGAGCATGGAAGCCGTCTTTGTGACCGGCTTACTGCAAATTCACGACAGTTTGCTGACAGGGCCCGTCACGGGCCCTGTCATAAAGTCCTCAGACGGAACGAGCAGCCAGCTTCCGCTTGACATCCGGCGGCGTCGCCTCTCCGGCCAGAACGGCAACCGCCTCCGTGAGCGACATGGATGTCTGATCCTGCGAGCCCAGGCGACGAACATTCACTGTCCGCTCCTCGGCCTCCCGCTTTCCGCATACGATGATGACGGGCACCTTCGAAACCGAATGCTCCCGGATCTTGTAATTGATCTTCTCATTGCGGAAGTCCGTTTCCACCTGGAGACCCGCATCGCGCAATTCCTGGGCAACTTCGCGCCCGTAATCGTCGGCATCGGACGTTATTGTCGCGACCACCACCTGCAGCGGCGCAAACCAGAGGGGCATGTGACCCGCAAAGTTTTCGATCAGGATGCCGAGGAAACGTTCCATGGAGCCACAGATCGCCCGGTGGATCATAACGGGTTGAACCTTCTCCGAGTTCTGATCGATGTAGAAGGCACCGAAACGCTCTGGCAGGTTGAAATCAACCTGCGTCGTACCGCATTGCCATTCCCGGCCGATAGCATCCTTCAGCGTGTACTCGAATTTCGGGCCATAGAAGGCTCCCTCGCCCGGCAGAATGCCGGTCTTGATGCGACCGCCGGATTGCTCTTCAATCGTCTTCAAGACATCCATCATGACCGTTTCCGCGCGATCCCACAGATCGTCTGAACCCACCCGCTTTTCCGGACGCGTAGACAGTTTGACCACGATTTCATCAAAGCCGAAATCCTTGTAGACCGACAGAATGAGGTCATTGATGCGCAGGCATTCCGCCGCCATCTGCTCTTCGGTGCAAAAGACGTGGGCATCGTCCTGTGTGAAACCACGAACGCGCATCAGGCCGTGCAATGCGCCGGATGCCTCATATCGATGAACCGTGCCGAATTCGGCGAGGCGGACCGGCAGTTCGCGGTAGGACTTCAGGCCATGCTTGAAGATCTGGACGTGGCCGGGGCAGTTCATCGGCTTCAGGGCGAAGATCTTCTGATCGGCTTCCTTGTCATCGGGATGGGTGAAGGCATGCGCCGATTTTACGGCAAACATGTTTTCCTGATACCAGCCCCAGTGACCTGAGGTCTCCCAGAGAGATTTGTCGAGGATCTGCGGCGCATTGACCTCTTCATACGCGCCCTCCAGCCTGCGGCGCATATAGGCCGTCAGCGTCTGGAACATGCGCCAGCCCTTGCCGTGCCAAAAGACCACGCCGGGACCCTCTTCCTGAAAGTGGAAGAGATCCATTTCCCGCCCAAGCTTGCGATGGTCGCGCTTCTCTGCCTCGGCCAGCACATGCAGATACTGATCCAACTGCTCCTGTTCGGCCCAGGCCGTTCCGTAAATGCGCGTCAGCATCGGATTGTTGCTGTCGCCTCGCCAATAGGCACCGGCCACCTTCATCAGCTTGAAGGCGGTTCCGATCTGCCCCGTCGATGCCATGTGCGGGCCGCGGCAGAGATCGAACCAGTCGCCCTGATAATAAATCTTCAGGTCCTGGTCCGCCGGAATGGCCTCAACCAGCTCCACCTTGTATTTTTCGCCCTTGGCCGCGAACACTTCCTTTGCCTTGTCGCGCGACCAGACTTCCTTGGTGAAGGGCTTGTTGCGCTGGATGATCTCGCGCATCCGCTTCTCGATCTTCGGCAGATCCTCTGGCGTGAAAGGCTCATCCTTGGCGAAGTCGTAGTAGAAGCCGTTTTCGATCACTGGACCGATGGTCACCTGCGTTCCGGGCCACAACTCCTGCACGGCTTCAGCCATGACGTGGGCCGTGTCGTGACGAATGAGCTCAAGCGCTCGCGGATCGGTGCGCGTGACGATTTCGATTGCGCCGTCTACGACAAGGTCCGACAGGTCGCAGAGCGTGCCATCAAGGGCAATCGCAACTGCCTTCTTGGCGAGCGACTTCGATATGCCTTCGGCGACCTCGCGACCGGTGGTGCCGGCAGCGTATTGACGGACAGAGCCATCGGGAAATGTGAGGGAAACAGATTCTGACACCAGACTTCTCCTTATCCAGTCCCGCCAACGAATGCGGGTGGTGAAAGCAGCAGGCGCTCACGCCTGCCATGAACCGCCGCTTCATAGGATGGAAGCAACATCTAGTAAAGCGGGATTGCCTGTACGGGTGGAGAGCAAGTCAGATGGCTCATATGACTTACGTTCTTTTGTGCCGGCCAAGGCCCCACAAACGCCAGGGATTGTACCAGCGCAATGTCGGCACAAGTTCACTAGGTACGGGATCGACGCCCCAGGTGCCCCCTGGTCCGCAGCGGGCAACCCGAAAAACCGTCATCCAGCCGCCGAGCCAGAACCCATGTCGGGCTATCGCTTCATAGCCATACTCCGAGCATGTCGGCATATGCCGGCAGGAACTGCCTATCATGCTGGAGAAGGTCACTTGGTAGAGGCGTATGAGGCCCACCCCCAGGAGACGTCCCGGGGTCTTCCTGAAGGGACCGCTCCAATTGCGCCCGCGCTTGACGTCTTCGGCGCCGTGCCCGCAATTCGGTCCATTGCACATCTGTCAGCTCGCCTGCGCGCTTTTGTCAGTGTTCTCAATCTGGTCGAGACAATCGATGACAGCGTCAAATGTCAGCATTGTTGATGCGTGACGCGCCTTGTAGTCACGGACCGGCTTGAGGAAGCGCATCTCCTCGAATCGATCGACGGGTCCCTCGCCGCCCGACTTCAACATGGCGAGCATGTCCTCTCTGGCCTTTCTGATCTCTACTGCGGTTGCACCAACGACATTGCGGGCCATAATGGCGGAGGACGCCTGGCCTAGCGCGCAGGCTTTCACCTGATGCGAGAAATCGCTGACGACGCCGCCTTGAACCTTAAGAAATACCCTGACCTTCGAGCCACAAAGCTTGGAGTGTTTCTCACACGAGGCGTCCGCTTCCGACAATTTGCCTATCCGACCAATATTGCCGGCGAATTCCAGTATCTTGGTGTTGTAGATGTCGTCCATGGTCACCGCACTAATGGCTCAAGCGTCAGGATGAGGGGGTCGTCCTGGTTTCGAACTTCCCCCATCAGCCAAGATTTGGGGTCTGTTTTGCTCCAAGGCGACTTACCATATAAGATAGGGCAGCTTCCTATCCAATGGAACGGGTTCCGCCGTCGCACCCGCTTTCATAGAAATTTTGCGAATTCGGACTTGCAATATGGTCCGCATTACGCATTTACAGTTTGGCAGCGCACCAAAGAACGGTCCACAAGAATGAGGACCGGGAGACCAATGCCATGGACGCCATCGTCAAAAAGCTGAATGTAGAGCCACTCCGCCCGACACGGGAGGAAGCCGAGGAGGCTGTGCGCCTGCTTCTGCGCTGGGCAGGTGACGATCCGGATCGGGAAGGCCTGCTCGACACGCCGGCGCGCGTGGCAAAGGCCTATGCCGAGCTTTTTTCCGGTTATGGGGCCGATGTGGACGAAGTGCTTGGCCGTACCTTCGAGGAAGTCGGCGGCTACAATGACATCGTGATCGTGCGGGACATTTCGTTTTTCTCACATTGCGAACATCACATGCTGCCCGTCATCGGCAAAGCGCATGTTGCCTATCTTCCCTCCGGTCGCGTTCTCGGTCTATCCAAGATCGCCCGGATCGTCGATGTTTTCGCACGGCGTCTGCAGACACAAGAGAACATGACTGCACAGATCGCAAATGCCATTGATGACACGCTTGCGCCACGTGGCGTTGCGGTTTTCCTCGAGGCCGAGCATATGTGCATGGCCATGCGTGGCATTCAAAAGACCGGCTCAACAACGCTCACCACAACGTTTACGGGCGCATTTAAGGACAATGCCGCAGAACAGGCCCGCTTCATGGCGATGGTTCGCGGTCGCTGAGAAAAGAACCTGCCATGACGCTCGAATTTCAGCCGCCTTCTCGAGACAAGCTCGAACTCGAAGAGGGAATGGCACTGACACCAAAGTTTGATGATCAGGGCCTTGTCACCGCCGTCGTGACCGACGCGCGGGACGGCGAATTGCTGATGATCGCCCATATGAATGCGGAAGCGCTTTCGCTCACGCTTGAGACTGGTATTGGCCATTATTACAGCCGTTCGCGCTCCAAGATCTGGAAAAAGGGTGAAAGTTCCGGCAATCTGCAATCGGTCAAGGAAATACGTGTCGACTGTGACCAGGATGCGATCTGGCTAAAGGTCGAGGTGGCCGGTCATGACGCAACCTGTCACACCGGTCGACGTTCCTGCTTTTATCGACGTGCGTCCATCGTGGATGGCAAGGCCGGTCTGGAAGTTGCGGACGACCACCGTCATTTCGATCCTGCTGATATATACGGCAAAAAGTGATCCCAAATGGTGACTTTTTCATCTCCCGCCTTCGCCTAAACCAATTTGAAAGCATCCGGTGTCCTAATGTTGAACTATGGTGTTCAGCGAAAGGGGTAATGTTGATGCTGAACTGGAATACGAGATCCCCAACTGCAGTTCGCGCCAATGACACCGGCGTGGCACCGGGCAATGCTATGCCCACCTCCCCTCCTATCATTCCCTCGAAACCTCGCCCTAGGATCGCCCTTGCTCTCGGCGGTGGCGCTGCACGAGGCTGGGCACATATCGGCGTCCTCCGTGCTCTCGATGAAGAAGGGATAGAAGTCGGAATGATCGCCGGTACATCGATCGGCGCGTTGGTGGGAGGATGCTATCTTGCTGGCAAGCTCGACGAACTCGAAGCCTTTGCCCGGTCTCTGACCATGCGGCGGATCGCATCGCTGCTCGATTTCACCATTGGTGGTGGTGGGCTGTTTGGCGGTATGCGTCTGACCAAGCGGATGCAGGAGCACATTCAAGGCATCATGATCGAGGACTTGCCCAAGCCTTTCGTTGCTGTCGCGTCGGAACTGAACAGTGGGCACGAAGTCTGGATCGACCAGGGTCATCTGATCACCGGCTTGCGTGCGTCCTACGCCCTGCCCGGTATTTTCGAGCCTGTCATCAGCAATGGCAGGACATTGATCGACGGGGCATTGGTCAATCCAGTGCCGGTTTCGGTGTGCCGCGCCTATGAGCAGCCATTGGTCATGGCCGTGAACCTCAACTACGACCTCTTTGGACGCTCAGCGGTCGTCAAGCATAAAGCAGGCGACGGAACCGAGACTCTTCCGGATGACAGCAAGGATCGCGGTCGTGTCGGCGTGACCTCGGTGATGGTTCAGGCCTTCAACATTATTCAGGACCGAATCTCGCGTGCGCGTCTGGCGGGCGACCCTCCGGATCTGGCACTGCACCCCCGCGTTAACGATATCGGACTGTCCGAGTTCCACCGCGCCGGAGAATCAATCCAGCGCGGATATGAGGAAGCGAAGGGACGTGTCGCGGAAGTACGTCGCATGCAGGACGCGATCAATCGCTGAATAAAACGTAGCGAACCGCAACCGAGTACGGGTTATCCGGCTATGTAAGCCTTGATGTGCTCGGCCTCGGCCTCGATTTCGCGGATACGTGCCTTGACCACGTCACCAATGGAAATGATTCCCGATAGCCTTCCCTCATGCTCCACAGGAGCGTGTCGGAAACGTCGAGTGGACATGACTTCCATCAATTCGTTCAGACTGGTTTCTTCCCGGCAACGGTAAACATTGGCGGTCATATATTGCGAAATGGGATTATCAAATGCCGCTTGCCCGTCCTGCCCGATCGCCCGAACGACGTCACGTTCCGTGAAAATGCCGACAATTCGACTTTCCATCCCAACAACAACGACCGCACCGATCTTGTTTTCATCAAGAACGCGAGCAGCCTCGCCCAGGGTCATTTGCGGGCCGACGGTAACAACGGACCGTCCTTTTTGATCAAGTATGCTTCTGGCGGATGCAGACATGTGTTCCTCCTCGCACTCATTGCGCGCAATCCCTCACCTTCCCGAGTGAGGATGCGCTAAAATGGTGCCTGCAAACCTGAACGAAAGCAAGCCGGTCGCTGCCCCCTTTCAGTTGCCAATCGCTCTCCGATCAAAGAGGAAAATCCCAGAAATCCGAGAAGAAAACCGCCGATATGCGCATCCCATGCAATGGCCGCCTGACTGCCAAAGAGCGGCATGCCGAAGGCAATAGCAATATTGATTGCAAACCATACTAGAACAAAAACCCTGACATTGCGCTGAGACAAGGCCTCTCCGATACCAAGCAGAGCAAATTCGTGATGCGTGTGGCGGAGAAAGCGCCGATCCTTGTCGACAAATGCAAATCGGCACGCGCCTCCCATGAAGGCGGACACCACGCCAGACGCTCCGACCATCAGGGTTGGTTCACCCCAATTCACATAGGCGTGAAGGCCGGCACCCGCGGCGGCTGAGACGATCCAGAGCGCTATGAATTGGATTGGACCGATCCGGCGGTAAACGGGGGTTCCGAAGGCGGCAAGCCACAGACTGTTGAAGGCAAGATGTTCCAGACTGCCATGAAGAAGCGAGTAGGTGACCGGAGTCCAGAGCCACGCCAGCGATTGCTGGGAAAACGGAACGAGATAGCGAATAGGTGAGAAAGCGAGTTCGAAGGTCAGCCAATCAGACAGATCATGCCCCAGCACCATGTTCTGCATCGTATAGATGCCCGCGAGCAGGATAAGGGAATAGACGATGCCCTTTGGAATATTGAAGACTGGGGGCTCATCCGGACCATGTCCTTGGTCCAAGTGGCCCAGGGGAGCCTCCCGTTCTCCGGCTTTCTCGTCTTCCATCATTTCAAGCCCTCTGTTGTGGTCCCCGTGGTTAGCGCAGCGAAGGCACAAAAAAAAGGCCACTCTCAAGGAGTGGCCGCTTCGGGCATCGGGCTTCTCAACCTGTAACCGCAGTTGGTGCCGAAGAAGATCTTCGTGAAATGCTGAAAACAGCCATCGCACAAGGCAGCCGGCGGAGCAACCTCAACCAACTTTTAACCTTAACGCACAAACCGCTTCAACCAATGGGCGAAATCGCCAGCACACGTTAAAACGTTATGTTAATAGCTTGCATCTAAATATCTTTGCAAAGCCACCTAGACAGATAAGCCAAGATGTTCAGTCCTCAGGCCAGTCAAACCGCAGCAATTGCTTCTCCCGGCCATCAACGGGCGTTCCAACGCGTAGCCGTGACACTGCAGGGGCGCCTGATGCTCGCGAATTACGAGGAGTTTGTCTGCAAGGTGATCGACATGTCACCGGGTGATGTCCGTTTTGCTTGTGCCGGCGTTCCCCGTGTCTCCGAACGCGTGATTGCGTATATCGATCACCTCGGGCGTATCGAAGGTACAGTCGTGAAGCTGACCGAAGACGGCTTTGTCATTTCCATAAATGCGACCGTCCGCAAGCGCGAGAAATTGGCCGCCCAGCTCACCTGGATTGCCAACAAGCATGAACTGGGACTTCCCGAAGATCGCCGCCATGATCGACTGACCCCGCGCCAGACTCGCACCGAACTGACACTGGAAGACGGAAAACGTTATCCTTGCAGACTGATGGACCTCTCTCTCTCCGGGGCCGCGATCGATATCGATATTCGTCCGCCGATCGGGTCTGCCGTGCTTCTTGGCAATATGCGCGGTCGCGTTGTCCGACACTTCCTTGAGGGTGTGGCGATTGAGTTTCTGTCATTGCAATCACGCGATACACTGACCGAATTTCTCTAGGTCCTGGAACTAGACGACCACAAAAGGGGCGCCGCTGGCGCCCCTTTTTTTGCTTCGGCGCGCGCAATCATCCCCCGTCCGAAAAAATCACTATTAAACATTTTTTCTTGTTGACGCGGACCCGGCTCGTCAAATTCCAGCCGTGAGCGCCAGAAGCTGCGCAAGATTGGCGGCGTTGGCATCTACCGGGTCGCGCACAAACCTCTTCATCCAGCGACCGTGACCAAGCACCCTCGCTCCAGATCCTGAGAAAAACCCAACGAGAGCAGCAACTTAGCAGTTGATCTGGCGACACCAACCGTCGAGTGACAGGTGCGACGGATAAAAATTGAATCGAATCTCTGCCTAATTAGATCCAAATTCTACTCAATATTGAAGACAATATTATTCTGGTTTTATTGAAATACTTGGCCTATTTTACTTAAAAGGTACTTCGCTTCTTCGCGAGCAATCAAATTCTCTGTGTCATTGTTCTCTCCATACAAGGGAGATAACCAATGACAAAAAAGAAAAATCTCAGCTTTGGAATCCTCACTCTCGCCTGCATCAGCGCATTTGGCACTTCGACGGCCGCATCACCGGCCCATATGACAGTTGTTGGCAAGGCGAATCCGCCCATTGGTCATTACGAATTCTGCCGCACCTACGTGAATGAGTGCACCGGCAGCTATACCGACCTCGGCCCTATCGCTCTGACCGAACCACTTTGGAAGGCCATGCTTGAGGTAAACTACACCGTTAACAGCTCGATTACCCCACTAACAGATCTGGAAATCTTTGGGGTTGAAGAGCGCTGGGCCTATCCGCGCTCAGTCGGCGACTGCGAAGACTACGCCCTTCTAAAGCGGAAAATGCTTATCGACCGGGGCTTTTCGCCGTCTGACCTTCTTCTGACTGTTGTATTACAGCCGAATGGGGAGGGACATGCCGTCCTTACAGTCCGAACCGATCACGGTGACTTCATCCTGGACAACATGCGGGACAGAGTACTGCTGTGGTCAGACACCGAATATACCTATCTGAAGCGGCAGGCGAGCGATCAACCGTCACGCTGGGTCAAGCTGCGCGACGGTCGCGCGGTTGCCGTTGCGAGCGTTTCGTCCAACTGAGGAGTACAAGCTCGACATCCAACACTCTTCTGGCCCCGGTCCGTCCCCCGCATCCCCGTCCCCCGACCGGCGCCAAATGAGCCGATCCTGTCCAACCAGGATCGGCTCTCTTTTTTTGTCATGGCGACTCTGGTCGCCTGCAATGTTTAGGGGTGATTAACCATATTCTTCGAATGCTCACATATGAAATGGGCAGATTCGCCGGCAAAGTAACTGCCTTAGCGAGGGTTTTCATGGCGGAACCAGCATATAGTGGATCGATGAACGAGCGCGAACCAGCCCAGGAGCCAATCATCTCCAACCGTTTCTTGTTCTGGCTGACCAGTATCATCGCCACCCTTGCATTATTCTCCGTCGGCATCAGCATCGTTGGGCGCGAATATGGCGAAGCCCTCTCACTTGCCGGTCATAGCGAGAGCGACAGAGTCCTCTCGGTTACCATTGGCCGGGATTCTCTCTCGCTGGTCGAAAACACCGTGCGCTTCGAATCGCAGCGACGTGACGGGCGGGCAGAGCGTGTCGATCTTTATCTTCTGTGGCCTGAAATGCGTGGCTACAGTCGCGACGACCGCCGTCGCTTCGATGATCTCAGCAGGCAGCAATCATTGTTGTTTCTTCAGATCTCCCAAAGCACCATGTCACGCGACATGTCCGGTCGCATGGAGCCTATCTATGCCAATATCCTGAAGCCAGAACGGGCGGCAGGGCCTGCTGGTCTCGCGATCCAGCGATTTGAGGCCGGCCACGGTTTCGATGGCGAGCTTCTCCTGAGCGGCCAACTTCCCGACGGCTCACTCTATGCAATCCGCTGCCAGGATTCAGCCGCGGCAACTGCCGATGCCGGGGATTGCCAGCGTGACATTCACGTCGGGGACGACCTGACTGTTCTCTACCGCTTCCCGAACCACCTCATTGGTCAATGGGCTGCCATCGAACACGCCGTTCGCGGATATGTAGAAGAGCGGACCTCGCCCCTATCCGGTGCGTCCGATCGCTAGAGTCCAACCAAACTCATCAAGAAAAGATTCATCATAAACCTCTTGGTAAGGCTGCCGTCTTATTCTGATGGAAAGGTCGCGGTGGGGGAGCGCCCGGTCCGAAAATCCAGCTTTCATGAGTTTTGTGGTGTTGACGTCAAACGGAACCTTCTCTCTCATCACTGGTTTGCGCAGGTCATTCTTGGTTGTCGTTGCTGCGTTTCTGGCAGTCGGCATCGGCCTGGCACCCGCAAATGCCAATCCGAAATATGCCGGTATCGTCATCGATGCGAACACCGGGAAGGTGCTCTATAACGAGAACGGTGACAGCCTTCGCTATCCCGCGTCGCTGACGAAGATGATGACGCTCTACATGGTGTTTGAGGCGCTGGAGTCCGGTCGGATTTCACTCAGTTCCCGGGTGCCGGTGTCGAAAAACGCTGCGGCCGAACCGCCTTCAAAGCTTGGCGTCGGTGCAGGGCGCTCAGTCACTGTGGAACAGGCGATCCTTGCCCTTGTCACCCGCTCGGCCAACGACATCGCGACAGCGGTCGCCGAACATCTCGGCGGTTCAGAGCGTCGCTTTGCAGAAATGATGACAGCAAAAGCGCGAAGCCTCGGCATGAGCCGGACGACCTATCGCAATGCGCACGGTCTGCCAAACTCGGCGCAAACGACGACAGCCCGCGATCAGGCAATCCTCAGCCTCGCGCTTCGTCAACATTATCCGCAGTATTACAAGTACTTCTCCACCCGCAGCTTCAGGTTCGGCAATAGCACGATCGGCAACCATAACCGGCTTCTCGGTGCCGTGCGCGGGGTCGACGGGATCAAGACAGGCTACACACGGGCATCGGGGTTCAATCTAGCCACTTCGGCTCAGGCAAACGGACGCTCGATCGTGGCCGTCGTCATGGGCGGCACGACCAGCGCACGTCGCAACGCCCAGATGACGTCGCTCGTCCAGCGCTATCTGCCTCGCGCCTCGACACGTGGAAACGGCGCCCTGATTGCAAAGAAGAATACTGCAGTGGCACCAGCAACAGTTGCCGCATTGCCCGTAGTGCTGCCTCAGCGTGGACCTTTGCCGACCGCCCGTTACAGCGGTGCAACGACAGCTTCGGCCTTTGTAAGCCCGAACAGCCAAACAGGTGCAGGCAGCACCGCTCTCGGCGCCATGACCGCGCCAGTGCCGGCTGCTCCGGTGCCTCAACCTGCTCCAGCCTTCATCCCGGATCAGGGCGCATCGCTCGCCGAAGCCGCGCCAAGTCCGTCGGTCGCGGCGGCAACAGCGCAGACGGCGTCCATCGACACCACCACAACCGCGTCCATCCCTCAGAGCGGCTGGATTGTGCAGGTCGGCACGTCGCCCGAACGCGAGACTGCGATGGGTCTTCTGACGAAGGCGCAAGAAAGAGGTGGCAACATATTGAGATCGGCGACGCCATTCACCGTCGCCTTCGATACCGGCTCCGCGACCGTCTACCGGGCGAGGTTCGGTGGTTTCGACGACCAAAGGTCTGCGGTCAATGCATGTAATGCATTGAAGAAAAAGGGAATTGGCTGCTGGGCTGCATCCGCGACCCAGTGAGGCTTGAAATTCCTCGGTTTTGTTCTGCGTACGAGGTAGTGAAATGGCATCGAGAGAGATATGGAGTGGTCCTGGAACTGACCAGGACAATCAAGGACTGGAGCCGGCTTATGCTCTGCACCCTCTTCATGAGGCAGCTTTCCGGTTGTCCGACCTGGCGCTCAACCGTAAGCGTTCAAAAACAAAGGACCTGATTGGCTTGCTGCTCTGCCATGGCGCGAGAGCCTGGCGTTATTCGCAGCCTGAAGCGAACATCCATCTCCACATCGGCTCCCATGCCGGACGGCACCCGGTTATCCTGCGTATTCGTTGAACGAAAGAAGCGCGTCAATGCCCATTTATGCTCTTGGCAATCGGAAACCGGTCTTGGCTGACGCGGACCGTTTCTGGGTGGCGCCCAATGCGCATGTTATCGGAAGCGTGACCATTGGTTCCGATGTTGGGATCTGGTTCGGCGCGGTGCTCCGCGGTGACAACGACCCCATCGTCATCGGCGATTCAACGAACATTCAGGAAGGCGTCACGGTTCACACGGATATCGGCTTTCCCGTTACGATCGGTGCTGGCTGTACGATCGGCCATCATGCCATTATCCACGGCTGCCAGATTGGCGACAATAGCCTCATCGGAATGGGGGCCACGGTCCTGAATGGCGTCAAGATCGGCAATAACTGCCTCGTTGGGGCAAATGCACTTCTCACTGAAGGCAAAGCATTCCCGGATAACTCTCTGATTGTCGGCTCTCCCGCCCGAGTTGTTCGTACACTCGATGAAAATGCGATTGCCCGTCTAAGGCTTTCAGCCGGAAGCTATGTCGAGAATTGGAAGCGCTTCAAGCGTGACCTCGTCGAGATCTGAGCCGACCTAGGCACAACCGGCGCACAGGCCACGAATTTCGATCGTCGTTTTCTCCGCCTTGAAGCCTTTTTGTCTTGCAATAACCCTCAGTCGATCGTCCATGGCGTGGTCGTGGAACTCTGCAACATTGCCGCACTTGCCGCAGATCATGAAGGCTACCGTGCCGTGGCTTGTGCAGCCATCATGGGGATGGGCGCATGCGACAAAGGCATTCAGGCTCTCCAGCCGATGCACCATCCCGAATTCGACCAGTTTGTCGAGCGCTCTGTAGACCTGGAGCGGCGCTCGAAATCCGTGGTCGCGCAACTTGTCCAGGAGCCCATAGGCAGACAGGGGCGATGACGACGATGTCAAGGCGTCAAAAACCAAAGACTGGTTCTTGGTGAGCTGCGGGTTCGCCATGGTCATCCTCCTTTCACATCTTCAGAATTGCGACCGGGGCGTGGCAACAGGCTGACGAGAAACAGCAGCAATGCCGCCACCACGATCGACGGTCCAGATGGGGTGTCATAGTTTAGTGATCCGAACAAGCCAATCACGACGGCCACAGCACCTAGACCAGAGGCAATGACTGCCATCAGTTCCGGTGTCGACGAAAAGCGACGGGCAGCGGCAGCAGGAATGATCAACAGTGATGTGATCAAAAGGATACCCACGATCTTCATGGCAATTGCAATGACGATCGCCATCAGAAGCATGAAGACAAGCTTGGCTGTTTCCGGTCTCATGCCTTCCGCCTCGGCCAATTCCGAATTGACCGTTGCAGCGAGAAGCGGACGCCAGAGATAGGCGATCGTTGCCAACACGATTGCGCCACCACACCAGACCACTGCAATGTCCATCGGGGTGACGGCGAGTATATCGCCGAACAGGAATGCAATCAGGTCAAATCGTACCCAGGTCATGAAGGCGACCATCACAAGCCCTATCGCGAGCGTGGCATGGCTGAGGATACCGAGCAGTGCATCTGCCGACAGTCCCTGACGTTTCTGCAGGACGATCAGCAGCAACGACACAACGGCCGCCACAACGAAAACACTCAGCATGAGGTTGACCGAAAAGAAAAGCGACAAGGCAACACCGAGCAAGGCTGAATGGGCCATCGTGTCGCCGAAATAGGCCATTCGGCGCCAGATGACAAAGCAACCGAGCGGACCGGTCGTCAAGGCCAGTCCAATTCCCGCCAACAAGGCGCGGACGAAGAAGTCGTCAAGCATGACCTACGCCCTCCCCGCGCCGTGTCTCGGACAGATTTGGACGGTGATGTCCATCATGGTGATCGTGGTGATGGCCATCGCCGGGGTGGCAATGATCGGTGATCGAGCCATCGGCATGCTGGACACGCCCGTCCGGCAAGTGCGTATGATCGTGCTGATGGTTATAGATGGCGAGTGTCTGGCCTGCCTTGGCACCGAAAAGCCGCATGTATTCCGGGCTTTGGCTTACAGCCGCCGGCGTGCCTCGACAGCAGACATGCCCATTCAGGCATATCACGGTGTCTGTCGCCGCCATGACCACATGCAGATCATGAGAAATCATCAGGATGCCGCAGCCTGTTTTATCTCGTATTGACGTGATCAGTTCGTAGAGTGCGATCTCACCGGAGAAATCGACACCTTGCACGGGTTCATCCAGAACCAGGAGGTCGGGCTTGCGGGCGATCGCGCGAGCCAAGAGCGCACGCTGAAACTCGCCTCCGGATAGATTCTGGACTTCCGCATCGATCAGATGACCAATGCCGACAGCGTCCAGAGACAACACTATTTCCTGGCGTGTGAGCGATGTCGTCAACGTCATCAACCGCCTTACGGTCAATGGCATGGTCCAATCGACCGCAAGCTTCTGCGGGACATAACCGACACGAAAGCTTGCCTCCCGGCGCACGCGGCCCTCGTCGGGCTGCAATACTCCGATCGCCATCTTGGCACTTGTGGATTTCCCTGAGCCGTTGGGTCCGATCAGAGTGACGATCTCGCCTTTTGATACCGAGAAGTCGACCCCGCGCACCAGCCATCTGCCACCGCGTTTGACGCCGGCTCCTTCAAGGCGAACCAGAGGCGTGATCAGATCTCGTGAAAGCTTGGACATTCAAAACCTTTTTAGTTGCCTTGACCTATGCCACACGTTATAGCGTAACGCAAATGATGTAATGATATTACATATGCCAACCATGGAGCTGTCATGATCACTCGCAAACTTGGCCTCGCCGCTTCCGCCGCCGCACTGATTGCCCTGCCGACCGCCGCCTGGGCCGAGCCGAATGTTGTTGTATCGATCAAGCCTATCCACTCGCTGGTCGCTTCCATCATGAAGGGCGTTGCCGAGCCAAGCCTGATTGTTCAAGGTGCCGCTTCGCCGCACACATACACCTTGAAACCTTCCGACGCACGCGTACTTGAAAATGCTGATGCCGTCTTCTGGGTCGGTCACGGTCTGGAAGCCTTCCTTGAGAAACCGCTGGAAGCCTTGCCCAAGAATGCTGTGGTTGTCGAACTGGAAGACGCTCCAGGCCTGACCGAGCTTCCTTTCCGTGAAGGCGGCCCATTCGAGGCTCATGACCACGGCGACGAGGACCATGCCGGGCACGACCATCATGACGGTGAAGGCCATGACCATGATGATAACGCAAAAGAAGCGGCTCACGCACATGGTGATCATGCTCATGATCATAAGGACCACGCCCATCACGAGCATGAAAAGGCGGAGAGCAAGGAAGCTGGACATCATCATGATCATGATCATGCCCATGGCGGCACTGACATGCATATGTGGCTTGACCCCACGAATGCCAAAGCCATGGCGAGCCAGATCGAAAAGACACTGATAGAAGTCGACCCGGCCAACAAGGCGACCTATGAAGCCAACACCAAAGCGTTGATGGCAGAAATCGACGCCGTTGATGCCGAGATTGCGGCCAGCTTGAAGCCTGTTGCCGACAAACCGTTCATCGTGTTCCATGATGCCTATCAATACTTCGAACGACATTACAATGTCCGGGTGGTAGGATCGATCACGGTAAGCCCGGAAACGATGCCGGGAGCCGAGCGGCTTTCCGAAATCCAGGACAAGATTTCATCCTTGAACGCCGCCTGCGTTTTCGCCGAACCGCAATTCGAGCCCAAGCTGATCAACGTCGTCACCGAGGGCACGTCCGCAAAGCATGGGACGCTTGATCCGGAAGGCGGCGCGCTGGAGCCGGGACCTGCCCTTTACGGGAAACTCATGAAAAACCTCGCCAATTCGATGGTTGAATGCCTGACCCAATGAAGTCTTGAAGGCGGGTGACTCACCCGCCTTTTTAGGCAATGCGTATGTTATGTTATTACATTAAGGCACCAATATGCGAAAGCTTCCCGTAACCGTTCTGTCCGGCTTCCTCGGAGCGGGCAAAACGACTGTTCTGAACCATGTCCTCAACAATCGAGCCGGCCTGAAGGTCGCGGTCATTGTCAATGATATGAGCGACGTCAACATCGACGCGGCTCTTGTTCGTGATGGTGGCGCCGCCCTTTCAAGAACCGATGAACAACTCGTCGAGATCAGCAATGGCTGCATCTGTTGCACCATGCGCGATGATCTTTTGACAGAGGTAAGGCAGCTCGCTGAACAGGATCGTTTCGATTACCTGCTGATCGAGGCGACTGGGATCGCAGAACCGCTACCTATTGCCACGACATTTGATTTTCGCGACGAGAATGGAGCCAGTCTTTCCGACGTGTCCGAACTCGATACGCTTGTCACGGTGGTCGATGCGGCACATCTGCTGCAGGATTACTCCTCCAGCGACTTTCTCTCGGATCGCGGAGAGACCGCCGGCGACGGCGACAATCGCACGCTGGTCGATTTGCTCGTGGAGCAGATCGAGTTTGCGAATGTCGTGATTCTGAACAAGGTCGGGATCGCAACGGAGGCCCAGCGACAGGCAGCCCGCACCATCATCGCCAGCCTCAATGCTGATGCACGCATCATTGAGACCGACTTTGGTCAAGTTGCACCGAGTGACATTCTTGGCACTGGGCTGTTTGACCTGCGCGAAGCCGAAACTCACCCGCTTTGGTTCAAGGAATTGCACGGGTTCAAGGATCACGTTCCGGAAACAGAGGAATATGGCATCCGATCGTTCGTCTACCGCGCTCGAGCACCGTTTGACCCAGCGCTGTTCCACGCCTTCATCAACCGTCCCTGGCCGGGTGTGGTTCGTGCCAAGGGCTTTTTCTGGCTCGCGACAAGACCGCACCACGTAGGAGAGATTTCGCAGGCAGGCGCCTTGGTCCGAACATCAAAGCTTGGAATTTGGTGGGCGTCGGTGCCGCAAGACAAGTGGCCGACCGATCCAGGCTTTGCCAGGGCTATGTCACCCTATCTGGATCCGGTATGGGGCGACCGTCGTCAGGAGATTGTCTTCATAGGTTGCGACCCCATGGATCAAGAGAGCCTGGCAGCTGAACTCGACTCTTGTCTTCTTAGCGCTGAACGCTTCACTCCGTCCTCGTGGCGCAATCTGGCTGATCCCATGGTGGCATGGAGCTGAACCGACGGCTGTCCGCGCCCATCTGAGCGCATATGCCGGGACGGATCAGACCCTCAGGAGATGAGCCCGCGTTCGCGCAGCAAATCCATGACGACCAGACTGCCACTCTCGCCAGCCGACAGTTCTTTGTCGAGACGCTGCCAGACGAGGTCAAAGCCTTCAAGCATAGCCTTTCGCTGCAGCGTGTCTGTCGACAGGCGCTCCGCCCAGCGGACGAGGCTTCCCGGTCGCACGACATCGTTCAGATATTCCGGGACAATCGCGTAATCGCCAATCAGATTGGGAAGAGCGCCCGTCCATATCTTGATCCTATGGCTGACAAGACGGATCAACCAATCGCCCTTGTAGGTGGACACCACCGGAACATGCGCGAGAGCCAGCTCAAGGATCACGGTGCCGGAGGCCGCGATTGCTGCATCAGCATCTTCAAATGCCTGCCACTTTGCGGCATCTCCAACCAAGACCTCCGGTCGCAGATCCCATCCCGCTACGATTTCGCGCACGCGCGCTTCCTGTCGGGGTACGGTTGGCAGGAGAAAACGCGTCTTGCCATTGCGCTCAATGAACTCCTTCATCACATCGCCAAAGACGGGCAACAGGGCGTTGATCTCACTGGCTCTCGAGCCGGGAAGAAGAAGGATGGTTCGCTCGTCCTCATCTGTGGACGCTGGCCGATTTGTTCTGGCCATCCGAATCCGTCGAATGTCTGGGTGGCTCGTCAGCCGGTGTCCGACATAGTGGGTCTTCGGTCCCCCCAGGCGTTCCATCACCGCCGGTTCGAACGGCAAAACTGCTAGCACGGCATCCACATAGGAGAGCATGGCCGTCGCACGATACTCCTTCCACGCCCAGACGCTTGGACAGACATAGTTCACAATCGGCAGGTTCGGCATTTTGCTGCGAACCTTCTTGGCAACGCGATGGGTGAAATCAGGGCTGTCGACGATCAGCAACATATCGGGATTCGCCTTGACGATCGCGTCGGCAGCCTTTGATATCAGTCCGATCAGCCGAGGAAGCTTTGCCAGCACCTGGGTAAAGCCCATGATCGACAATTCTGAAAAGTCGAAGAGGGACGTCAGACCCTGCGACTCCAAAGCTTCCCCACCGACTCCGACGAGTTCGATGGTCCCTTCATGGGCGCGCTTAAGCGCTGCGACGAGATCTGCGCCCAGGAGATCACCGGATACCTCACCTGCGATGACTGCGATTTTCAAGGGACGTGCATTCATGCATGTTTATCCTTCAAACCACGATCAATGCCCATGACAAAAAGGCCTGCCTCATTGGCGGCTGCCACCATGACCTCGCGCTCGATGACAAGTGCCCTGCCCGCTTCCACTGCAATGCCTGCAAGACCTGCGGCTCTAGCATTCTTTACGGTCGAGACACCGATAGAGGGAAGATCGGCTCTCATGTCCTGCTGCGGCTTGCAGAGCTTGACGAGGACGCCCTTGCGCCTTTGGGAAATCCGTCCCTCCGCCCTCAATTCCGCAACGCGTTTCAGCATGGCATCCGTACCTTCGACGCCTTCGAGAGCCACAATCCTGCCGCCAACACTGATGGCTCCCTGCCCCACATCAAGGCGCCCGAGTGCTTCTGCCGCCTCGGCTCCACGCTCGATATCCCGAAGGTCGTCCGACGTGGGCAGGATGTCTCCAAACGCGCCAACTTCGGCGAGCAGATCCGGCAGGATCTCATGGGCGCCTATGACCTGGCAGCCTTGTGCCTCTATGAGCTCGATGACCATCTTCAAGACTGCGTCATCCCCGCCAGCCATAAGGGTCCGCAAAACGGCAGGAACTTTGGACAGGGATTTCCAGGTCGGAGATATCTCGCGGAACGACGGACGTTTCTTGACTGCGCCCGACATAACAACGCGGCCAATATCGTGAGACGCAAACAACCCAGACAGGCCCGACATATCGCCAACACCAATCACAGCATTGTCAAAGCCTTCCCAAATCGGGTCGGCTTCATTTTTCAGGCGGATCACAAAAGGATCCTCACCCGCAGCACGGGACGCCTGGGCCAGAAACAACGGCAGTTTTCCACTACCTGCGATAATCGCCAGCCGGCCCTGATTGCCTGCCGCCGCCATGCTATCAACTCTTGCCGCGATGCGGCGATGACAGGGCGCGGTCACTATCGGCCGCAATGAAATCGAGGATCTCGATCACCTGCGCGCAATCGAGATACTGCTCTCGAATGGCGGCAGCATTGGCACGCGCTGAACCTTCTGCTTCAAAGATATCCTTGAACGCACGACGAACCTTGTGAATGACCGGTCGGTCGATGCCGGCACGGGTCATCCCGACAACGTTCAGACCTGCCAGAACCCCGGGATTCCCGTTCAACATGCCATAGGGAATGACATCATAGCTCACCGCCGAAAGGCCACCGATGAATGCCTGGCGCCCGATGCGGGTAAACTGGTGTACGGCGGAGCCACCGCCCAGGATAACGCGATCTTCGACGATGACGTGACCAGCCAGCATCACGTTGTTCGACATGATGATGTTATCAGCCAGAATGCAGTCATGTGCGACATGGGAGTTGGCCAGGAACAGATTGTTGTTGCCAACAACCGTCTTGCCACCGCCACCCTTGGTGCCGGCATTCATCGTCACACCTTCACGCATTGTGCAGTTGTCACCGATGGTCAGCGTGTTATCCGAGCCTTCCTTGTGAATGCTCTGCGATTCACCGCCAATGACGGCGCAAGGAAAAATCCTGGCGTTGCGACCGATGACGGTCTTGCCAGTCACGACCGCATTGGAAATCAGCTCGCAGCCGTCGCCTAGGACGACTTCCGGTCCAATATGGCAGAAGGGCCCAATCCGGACGTTGTCGCCGATGGTTGCACCATCTTCGACGACCGCCATCGGATGAATGACGGCGCTGGCTGCAATACGGGTCATTTGGATTCCTTGCGCATGATCATCGCGCCAATATCAGCTTCTGCTGCCAATTGCCCATCAACTTTGGCATCACAATGGAATTTCCAGATATTACCGCGCTGTTTTTGCTTCGTAACGTGAAACTCCACGCGATCGCCTGGGACGACCGGCTTGCGGAAGCGGGCGTTGTCGATTGTCATGAAGTAGACGAGGTTTCCACCTTCACCTTGATGACGCGCGCAGATGGCGCCTGCGGTCTGGGCCATGCCTTCGATCAACAAGACACCGGGCATAATGGGAGAATCAGGGAAATGGCCGGTAAAGTGCGGCTCGTTTGCCGTCACATTCTTGATGCCGATCGCCGAGTTGTCGCCGTCGATCTCAATGATCCGGTCCACCAGCAAGAACGGATAGCGATGCGGCAACAGCTTCATGATTTCGAGAATATCAGCCGAACCCAGCTCGCTTTTTGCGGCTTCAGTCATTGCGGGCTCCCTTTTCCTTGGCGCGGGCATCGTAGCGGCTGAGTGTTTCCGCCACTTCGCGCAAATAGTCTTTCAATGGGCGGGCCGGCACTCCACCATATCTTTCGCCGGGTGGAACATCCGACAGGACGCCGCTCATGGCCGCGATCTGGGCACCATCGTGAATGGTGATGTGGCCATTCACGCCAGCGGCTCCCCCGATCATGACCCCATCGCCAATGCGGGTACTGCCAGCAATGCCGACCTGGCTTACGATCCCGCAATGGCGACCAATTCGCACATTATGGCCAATCTGAACCAGATTATCGATCTTGGTGCCCTCACCGATCACCGTGTCATCCATGGTCCCGCGATCGATCGTGGTATTCGCACCGATCTCCACATGATCCTGGATGATCACCCGACCAACCTGAACGATCTTGATCATGCCGCGCGGACCAGGCGCATAGCCAAAGCCATCCTGACCGATCCGAGCCCCATTATGGATGATCACGTTGTTGCCGATGAGCGCAACCTGAACGCTTGCGCCCCCGGCAATCGTGCAGTCGCGCCCGATCTTCACGCCAGCCCCGATAAAGGCACCGGCTCCAATCAACGTGCCGGAGCCAATCTCCGCATCGGCCCCGATAACGGCTGACGCCTCTACACGAACGCCCGCTTCGAGTTTGGCTGACGGGTGAATGCTGGCCTGCGGAGAAATTTCTGGTCCGTCAAAACCGAGTGACGCAGGGCGCAAGGCCTGAGGATGAAGTATCGCTCCGGCAAGCGCAAAGGCTGTGTTCGGCGCTTTGCATAGCAGGATCGGAATATGCGACGGAACAAGGCCGGACAGTGCTTTGTCGCACACGATGGCCGAAGCGTTACAACTGACCAATTCATCCTTGTTACGGCGCGACAGGATGTAACAAATATCGCCCTCTTTTGCGCGGGCAACAGGGGACACGGATCTGATGATCCGTTCGCCTTGTGTTTTGTCGAGGAGTTCCGCCCCAATCTGTTCGGCAAGTGACGCGAGCGTCACCCCCTCATGGGGCGGAAAGAAATGATTATGATCCATCAGCAAACGCTCCAGAACGTCGACATGCCAGCAGTTCTGGAATTCCAGTCTTAGAACTGGTTTGCCATGCTGAAGCGGAAGTTCTGCTCCTTGTCGAAGTCTTCCTTCATGACCGGTACGGCGTAATCAAACCGCAACGGGCCGAATGGCGAAAGCCAAACAATACCGGCACCTACCGATGCGCGCATCGACATATCGGTTCCCACGACAGCAGAAGACCCAGTCACAACGTCATTGCCATAGAGCGTTCCCGCATCAGCGAAAACGGCGCCACGGAAGTTCAAGTCCTGCGGCAGGAATGGCATCGGGAACGTCGCCTCAGCGGAGGCAGTGAAGTAAGTCGTCCCCCCAATCGAGTCATTACCCGCACGCGGACCAATACCGTTGTTCTTGAAGCCACGGATCTCACGACCGCCGATCTGGAACTGTTCGAAGACGTTCAGGTTGTCTCCGGTCGCAACTACGTGGCCTGCGGAGCCGCCAACCGAACCGACGATATCGAACTCATCCGACAGCGTCTGATAGTAACGGAATTTGCCGTAAACCTTGTAGTAATCGGAGTCTCCGCCCAATCCAGCATATTCATGCGTAAAGCTCGCATAGAGCCCTTCGCGCGGATTATTCCGGTCATCAATCGTGTTGTAGACGATCGAATGACCAAGGATCGACTGCTGGAACTCACGCTTTGCAATGAGATTCTGGTAGGGCACTGACAGAGCGGACAGGTTCCCGTCAAGCGTATAGGTCAGTTCCTTGTAGGTGTAGCGGAACGTCGTCGCCAGATCTTCCGTGATCGGCGCGGTCACGCGAACAGTGCCGCCCTGCTCTTCATAGTCGTAGTTCGCGTTGCTGCTCGTTTCGCTGCGAAACACATCGAAACCTGCCGCCAGACGATAACCAAGGAAATAGGGTTCAGTGAACGAGAAATTGTAGGTCCTGTTGGACTCCAGACCGCCACCCGCAGCGACGCGAATGAACTGGCCACGACCGAGGAAGTTCTTCTCTTCTACCGAAGCCTCCAGGATCAAGCCATCACCGCCAACCGAGTAGCCAGCACCGATACCAAAAGAGCCTGTCGCCTGATCGACAACATCAACGACAATCACAACACGATCCGAAGCCGAACCCTGCTGGGTCGAAATGTTGACTGTCGAGAAATAGCCCAGAGCTTCCAGACGACGCTTGGCCCGCGAGATGACCTCCTGATTGAATGCATCACCTTCGGAGATGTCGAACTCGCGACGAACAACATAGTCACGCGTACGCGTGTTACCGCGGATTTCGATACGTTCGACATAAGCGCGCTCACCCTGGTCTACCAGATAGGTCACGCCAATCGTGTTGTTTTCGAAATTCCGATCGCCACGCGGGACGACGCGGGCGAAAGGATAGCCGAGAGAGGACACACGACGCGAGATCGCTTCCATCGACCGCTGCACGTCACGAGCGCTGTACGTGTCACCGGCGCGCGACTCCAGCAAGCGCTCCAGGTCTGCCGCATCCACGCCATCAACCGTCGATTCGACGCGCACTTCGCCAAAGCGGTAGCGCTGACCTTCGTCAACGGTAATGGTGACGGTGTATTCGTTTGTCGCTTCATTCAACGTCGCATCAGATGAGATGACACGGAAATCAGCATAGCCGTTGTTATAATAGAACTGCCGCAGGGCCTCTTCATCGGCACGGAGCTTATCTTCGTTAAAGACATCCTTTCGGGTCAGGAACGAAAAGATACCGGACTCCTTGGTCTGCAACACGGCAGCAAGACGACCGTCCGAATAGGCATTGTTCCCAACGAAATTGATGTCGCGGATCTTGGTGCGATCTCCTTCGTTGATCACATAGGCAAGATTGACGCGGTTCTGACCAACCGGAACGACCTGGGTCGTGACCTCGACGTCATTACGCCCGATGGCTGCGTAAGCTTCACGAATACGCTGAATGTCGGCACTAACAAGCGCATCACTGTAAGGCCCCAGAGCCCTGCTCTGAACAATCGTCGACAAGCGATCGTCCTTGATCTTCCGGTTGCCGTTGAACACCACCTGATTGATCAGTTCGTTCTCCGTCACGGTCACAACGAGGGTACTGCCCGATACGGAAATCCGCACGTCTGAGAAAAAACCTGTCTCGAAGAGTTGCTTCACGGAAGCATCAATATCGGCATTTGAAAAATTCTGACCGGGACGGATCGAAATGTTCGAGCGAACAGCATCCGCACCAACCCGTTCAGCGCCGCGTACGTCGATACGCTGGATAACGGCAGCCTCAGCAGCAACAGTCGATGCGAGCAATGCCACACCTGCGCCCGAAGACACGACACCAGCAGACAGCGCAACGGCTGACACTGCGTTCAATAGTCTCGAACCAGTTTTCATATGTGTACTATACCTTCTTCCCATTATCCCGCGGTCGTGCCCGACTCCGACCTGTTTGTGGTTTTACCGGGTTTTACCCTACAAGCAAGCCTAGACGTTAAAATGCGTTTACTTCGTTCTTTGACGTGGCTCAATCGCCACTATCGCTCTGAAACATAGTAAACAAATCGTAATTTCCCATACAAGCAGATCGTCAACCGATCAATCGGCTTATGTCATTCCATGTGGCGAAAACCATCAGAGACAGTATCATGGCAAAGCCGATGCGGAAGGCATATTCCTGTGTCGCCTGCCCTAACGGTTTTCCACGTATTGCCTCGATGGCGTAAAGAAGCAAGTGACCACCGTCAAGGACCGGAACTGGCATCAAATTCAACAATCCCAGAGATACCGACAGCACCGCAGCGAGGTTGAGAAGCGCCAGAACGCCGAGCGTTGCCATCTGTCCAGATGTTTCCACGATACGTATGGGTCCACCGATCTGGTCGGGGCTCATGCGCGCCGAAAAGACATTGGCGAGGTAGTCAAAAGTCCCGGTCACGATATGACCTGTCTGACGCACACCCTCGACAATCGCCTGCCCCCAGTTCAGCTCCTCCACACGGAAGTTTGCGCTTTGCTGGTCGATGACGATGCCGATCTGCCCAACCTCATGTTCGTTGCCGAAACGATCTGTCGTGACTGTCCGCCGCGGCGTTACGTCGAGTGTCAGGACGGCGTCATCGCGCTGGACGGTCATGACAACCGGAACCTCAGGGCGCATGGAGATATAGCGGATAACATCGTCGAAGGTTTGGATGCTCTTGTCATCAAGGGAGAGCAGGAGATCGCCAGGCCGCACACCTGCGGCATCAGCAGCACTGCCGGCCCGCACTTCTGCGACGATCGGATCCGCAACCATTTTTCCGTTGAAGCCGAACACGCCGGCAAAAATGACGATGGCCAGAAGGAAGTTTGCAAGTGGACCTGCCGCAACCGTGAAGGCCCTCTTCCAAAGAGGCGCCCCTGACAGCGTCTGCGCCCGCTCCTCGGGTGTGAGATCCCGAAGCTCGTCGCTGTCCGGCTGGCTGGCAACATCCGCGTCACCGAAGAAACGAACATAGCCACCCAGAGGAATCAGTGAAAGTTTCCAACGGGTTCCGTGCGAATCTGTATAGCCGAGGATTTCCGGGCCAAAGCCAACGGAAAAGGCCATCACGCGTATGCCCGACCAACGGCCTGCCAGGTAGTGGCCCATCTCATGAATGAACACCAGTAAAGACAGAATGATGATACTGGGAAGCAGGCTGCCACCGAGAAAGCCAAAGACTGCGTTGATATGGTCCATTATCTGTTTCCGTCTATGTGCGGGTTAGCGCCCGAGAAGAAAGGCCCCCAGTGACGTAACCGGGGTACCTCCGGCAGCCGAAAAGCCGATTGCCAGAAAGAAAGTGGCAAAACAGGCAAATACAAGGCCGTCCACCCGATCCATCACGCCACCGTGACCAGGAATCAGATGACTGGAATCCTTCACGCCAAAACGACGCTTGATGAAGGACTCAAAAAGATCGCCGATCTGGCTGGACACGGAGAGAAACAGGGCCATGAGCGGCAACCAGATGCTGCTCACCTGAAAATATGAAAGCGCGACGACCATTCCGGCAGCCACACCGGAGAACGTACCGCCAACCGCACCCGACCAAGTCTTGCCGGGGGAAATTCTTGGAGCAAGCTTTGGTCCGCCAATCGCCCGTCCAAAGAAATAGGCCAGGATATCCGTGCTCCAGACAACCGCAAAAACGAAGAGCATCGCGACAAAACCGACACTGTCATCGCCGCGGATCGCCGAAAGTGAAACCGCACTCAGGCTGGCATAAAGAATGCCGATGGCATGCCAACGCGTCCAGTTTCCGAACATGGAGAACAAACAGGCGGTGAAGACAAATCCGCCCATCAAGGGCACGGTCAAGGCCGCGTCACCAATCAACAGATTGGCAAAGGTGACGATAACCGCGAACCAACCAAAGGCGTAGCCTCGCAGACTTGTCTCTTGAAGGCGTGTCATTTTGGACCACTCGTAATAGACGAGCACCCCCAAACCAACGGCGAAAAGCCTGAAGGCCAGCCCACCATACCAAGTACATGCTAGTACCACGGCAATCATCACGATGGCCGAATAAATGCGAAGCGTCAGTTCTCGGGATATCGCCGCCATCACTGACCGACCGCCACGGCCTTGGTCGACAGCGCCCCGTAACGCCGGTCTCTCTTTGCAAACCGATCCAACAATTCTTTGAAGAGTTCCGGACTGAAATCGGGCCAGAAATCCGGCACAAACATCAATTCAGCATAGGCCGCCTGCCAGAGAAGGAAGTTCGACAGCCGCTCCTCACCACTTGTACGGATAATCAGATC